>JASJBQ010000176.1 GCA_030066455.1 Desulfobacterales bacterium | reverse complement strand
CTGCTGGCCGTTGCTGCGCCGATAGCCCAGGGCGCGGGCGAGCCGGATCTGGTGTTCGAAATGCAGCTGGTCGTTCTTGCGGTTGCTGAGAAGATGCAGACGGTTGCGGACATCGAAAATAAACCGCAAGGCCGCCAGCATCTGCCGGTACTCCTCGTGGGACAGATAGCCAAGGTATTCGAAGTCGCGCGGCTGCTTGAGGTTGGACTTGATGCGGGCGATCCACAGCATGGTGTGGTAGTCGCGCAGCCCCCCCTGCCCCTCCTTCAGGTTGGGCTCCAGCAGATAGGCCGAGTCGCCGAAACGCACGTGGCGTTCCTGGTTGGTTTCCACCAGCCAGTCGATCACCTTGCGGGCGCGCCGCTTGATGACCTTATCCCGCAGCATCTGCATCAGCATCGAATAGAGCCGGCTCATTCCGCAGACGAAGCGGGCATCCAGAAGCGGTGTCAGGATTTCGAAATCCTTGGCGGCCAGCGATAGACACTCCTTGAGGGCGCGGGTGGCATGCCCCACCTCGAGGCCCAGGTCCCAGAGGGGGTAGACGATTTCACGGATCAGCGCCTCCGCCTTTTCCGGGACCCGTTTCTCGAACAGAATCAGAAGGTCGACGTCCGAGTGCACGCACTGGTCGTCACGACCGTAGCCGCCCTGGGCGATAATGACATAGGGATTGCGGGTGATGTTCATGCGGGGGCCGATCAGGCTGGCCTCGAAGCTGTTGCGGAAGTATTCGTCCAGCAGGCGCGAGTGCTGCAGCATGAAGTCCGGAACCCGGCCCTTGGGAAAATCGCGAAACAGGCGATTTCGCTGGCGGCGAAGCTTTTCGGCGGCGCTGGTGGTGGTCTTGGGCATGGTCCGGATCGATTCGTTGGTTGCGCTTGAATGACGTACGCGATCTTTTCAGCAATTGTTGTGCCACGGAAAAGAATCGATCAATTAGCTATAAAATACGATAAATTAGGCAGGTACTGGGCGTGTGTGCCGGCGCAAAAAATTTCAAATTTGTGACTACAGCGCGAAAAAAAATTACAATTTTGAAAGTCTGGTGTGCATAGGCGTGTTTGGTTCGCGGCCTGCCGGGAGGGGCCCGACAGCGGCGGGTGGCCGATGAGTGGGCTGCGGCGCTTGGGGGAAGGTTATAGGGTGCGGGTCACGTGGGCGATGGCCGCCTCGAGGATGTCCACCATCTCGTCGATCTGTTCCTCGGTGATGGTGAACGGAGGCGCCAGGAGAATGTGGTCCCCGTGAATGCCGTCGACGCCGCCGTTGCCGGGATAGGTGATCAGGCCCCGTTCGAACGCCTGGTTGGCCACCTGGAGATTGACTTTGAGATCGCGTTCGAACCAGGCGCGGGTGGCCTTGTCGCGCACAAGCTCAATGCCGGCAAACAGTCCGATGCCCCGAATTTCGCCCACGATTTCCTGAGCCTCGAGGACGGACAGCCTCTCCATCAGGTAGGCCCCCATCTGGCGGGCGCGCGCGACGAGGTCGTTGGCCTTGATGTAGCGCAGGACCGCGGCGCCGATGGCGGTCGATAGCGGGTTCTGTCCGTAGGTGTGGCCGTGGACAAAGACCCCGGAGCCGTTCTTGATGGTCGTGTGGATCTCGTCCTTGACCATGACCCCGCCCAGCGGTGTATAGCCGGAACTCAGGCCCTTGGCCATCACGATCAGGTCGGGGACGACGCCCCAGTTCTCGATGCCGAAATTGCGGCCGCAGCGACCGATGCCGGTCATGACCTCATCGGCAATGAGTATGATTTCGTATTCGTCGCAAATTTGGCGGATGCGCTGCCAGTAGCCGTCCCTGGGCACGACCGCCCCGGCCGTCGCGCCCACCACCGGCTCGGCGATGAAGGCGCCCACCGATTCGGGACCCTCGTGCAGGATGCAACGCTCGAGCGCTTCGGCGCATTGCAGCGCGCAGGTTTCCGGTTTTTCCTGAAACGGGCAGCGGTAGCAGTAGGCCGGCTCGATATGCGGGGTATGCTGAAAAATCGGCAGGTAGTGGCTGCGGCGGGCGGTGTGGCCGCCCAGGGCCAGTGCGCCGGTGGTGTTGCCGTGAAAGCTCGACCAGCGCGAAATCACCTTGTACTTGTCGGGCTTTCCGGCCTCGCGCCAGTATTGACGCATCAGTTTGACCGCCGATTCCACGGCCTCCGAGCCGCCGGACAGGAAATACGTCCGGCTAAGGGATTTATCCGGCGCCATCGCATGGAGCAGCTCGCCCAGTTCGCAGGCGGCCGGGTTGGTGAAATGGCTGCTGTGAACAAAGGGCACCCGCTTGAACTGGGTTTCCATGGCCGCGAGAATTTCGGGGACGCAGTGGCCGATGCTGACCACGCAAGCCCCGCCCGATCCGTCGATATAGCGTTTGCCTTCGGCATCCCAGATGTAGACGCCCTCGGCCCGGTCGGCCAGCGGGTAGTCTTTTTTGAGGTTGCGGTAGAAAACGTGGTCACAGCTTTCCATGGCGGCTCATCTCTCCTGTTCACTAAAGGCGGTGTTGAAAGCCCGGTCGATTGGCGCCGGCACCCTGTCGGATGCGTCTGGGGTGATGAACCGTGAATTCAACAAAATTGTAAGGATGTCCGCCCGTCCATCACTTCCGTGCCGCGGCCGATCAGTCGATCTGGGTCAGAATGCGGTCCTTGCACTGAGGATCCAACGACAGCATCTGCCGGGCTTCCGCCGGGGAAGCGATCGCGCGCCCCATCGTACGGGCGATGCGGGCGGCCGTCTGCACCAGCTGGGCGTTGGTTGCCAGGGCGCCGTCGGGGAGGCGCAGATTGTCCTCGATGCCCACCCGCACGTGGCCGCCCATGGCGATGGCCGCCGTGGCCAGCGGGATCTCGGCCGGGCCGATCCCGGCCACCGTCCAGGTGGCGCCCGGCGGCAGGGTGTCGGCCAGAAACACCAGATGGCGGACCGTTCCCGGCATGGCGCCGGGGGCCCCCAAGACGAAGTCGAAGTGCAGGGGCGGGGTCAGGAGTTTTTTCTTCACCAGAAACAAGGCGTTGTTGATCATCCCCGCCTCGAAGACCTCGATTTCGGGCTTGACGCCGGTTTCCTTGAAGACGCCCGCCAGGAACAGCAGAAAGTCGGGAGAATTTTCGTAGACGATGCCCGGGAGGTTGTTCGATCCGGTGGTGAACGACGCCATCTCGGGCAGCAGCCGCACCGGGTTGGCGCGGGCCTCCCAGTCCCGCCCGGCGCGGGCGCCGGTGGAGAGTTGAATGATGACTTCCGGGGCCTCGCGTTTGATTTGTCGGACCGTCGCTTTGAACACCGCCCGGTCCAGTGTCGGCCGCCCCTCCGCGTCGCGCGCGTGAATATGGACGATGCTGGCGCCCGCCTCGGCGCAGCGGCGCACGTCGGCGGCAATCTCCTCCGGGGTCAGCGGGACGTGGGGCGTCATTTCGCGGGTGGGGACGTTGCCGGTTAAGGCGGCGGTAATAATCAGCTTTTCCATAAAAGCGTCTATTCCGCCATCGTCGGTCGAATGTCAACCGCAAACCGCGGCAGGGTGCAAAAAAGAGCGGGCACCCGACTGGGTGCCCGCTGGGGGGGGAGGATTTGGAGGCGCGCCGGGGCTTCACCGGCCCGCCTCCCCAGCGAATTCGTCAGATGGAGGAAACCTCGAAGTCCGGGTAGGCGCTGCCGGCGTGCTCCATCGAATCCAAACCTTCGGTTTCTTCTTCGGGGGAGACGCGCAGGCCCACGGTCTTGTCGATCACCTTGAACATGATCAGGGCGGTCACGAACGTCCAGACGAAGCCGGCCCCGATGCCCAGCAGCTGCACGCCGATGATCTTGGCCGACGTCCCGCCGATATTGAAGATCCCGGCGGCAAGCGTGCCCCAGGCGCCGCAGACGCCGTGAACCGAAACAGCGCCTACCGGGTCGTCGATCTTGATCTTGTCGAAGAACATGACGGAGAAGACCACTAAGATACCGGCCACCGCGCCGATGATCACGGCGCTCACCGGGCTCACGTTGGCGCAGCCGGCGGTGATGCCCACCAGGCCGGCCAGCGCGCCGTTAAGACTCATACTGACTTCGGGCTTGCCGAATTTGAACCAGGAGGTGATCAGGGCGAAGACGGCACCCGTGGCGGCGGCCAAATTGGTGTTGACGAAAATCATGGCGATGCTCTTGTCGGCCGTGGTGGTCGAGCCCGGGTTGAACCCGAACCATCCCAGCCAGAGGATGAAGACCCCCAGGGCGGCCAGCGGCATATTGTGGCCGGGGATCGGGCGAATACTGCCATCCTTGGTATATTTGCCGATGCGGGGGCCGAGCACGATGGCCCCGGCCAGGGCCGCCCAGCCGCCCACCGAATGCACGACGGTGGATCCGGCGAAATCGATGAAGCCCAGCCCTTCAAGCCAGCCGCTGCCCTTGTAGAGGCTGCCCCAGGCCCAGCTGCCGAAAATCGGGTAGATCAGGCCGCACACGAAGATGCTGTAGAGCATGTAGCCGGTGAACTTGGTGCGCTCGGCCATGGCGCCCGAGACGATGGTGGCCGCCGTGGCGGCGAAAACCACCTGGAACATCCAGAACGCCAGCACCCAGGGATCGCCGTCGGGCGAGAAATCGGCCAGAAAGAAACTGGACGTACCGAACCAGCCCGTGGCCGAGGCCCCGAACATCAAGCCGAACCCGATGGCCCAGTAGATCAGTGAGCCCATCGAGAAATCCATGAGGTTCTTCATCAGGATGTTGACCGCGTTCTTGGCGCGGGTGAAGCCGGCCTCCACCATGGCGAAGCCGGCCTGCATGAAAAACACGAGGGCCGCGGCGATCAGGGTCCAGAGGTAGTTGGCATGGGTCTGCACCAGATCGATGGCCTCTTTGTTGCTCAGGGCCGTGGGCGCTTCGTCGCCGGCCCAGGCGCTGCCTGCCCATAGACCAATGGTTATCAGTAGGGTTAAAATCGCTTTCACGTGTTGTCTCCTTGGCTGTTTTGAATCGCGGGCGGCAGGCCGTGCCGGCCATCGTCGGTCGCCTTCGCCCTGGTTGTCGCATCCGGGGAGGGCCTGATCGCCCTCGCCCCTATCCGTTTATCTTCAGATCGCTTCCTTGCCGGTTTCGCCGGTGCGAATCCGCATGGCCTCGCCCACGGGAAGCACGAAGATCTTGCCGTCGCCGATTTTACCGGAGGAAGCGTTTTCCTTGATGGTCTGCACGACCTGGTCGCTCAATTCAGCGTCGACGACCAGATCGATCTTGACCTTGGGGACGAAGTCCACCTGGTATTCAGCGCCCCGATAGGTTTCCTTGTGTCCTTTCTGGCGGCCGAAACCCTTGACTTCGCAGATGGTCATGCCTTTGACCCCGATCTGGTTGAGTGCCGTTTTGACATCATCCAGCTTGAAGGGCTTGATGATGGCTTCGATCTTTTTCATGGCTGCGGTCCTTTCCGTGTCGGTTGAGATTCAGTCGTTTGGATTTGAACTCCCGGGATCCAGTTCGCGAGATAGGAAAGGCAAGGGGCGTGCCACCGGGGCAAAAAAATACGACAAAATATTGAAATTATATTAAATATAAGAGTTAAGGCACAAGCTGTTCGGTCGTTGCCAACCAATATAATATTGCAATATTGTATTTATGATGAGTTATTAATACAAAATTGGATTTTTTATTCGATGGCAGGCATGGTCTGGTGATGGGCCCTGAGCGTGTCTAAGGGTTCAGGAAGTGCTGCCAGTAGCGTTGGACCCGCTGCCGGGGTTTCGTGAATCGCGTCGCATCCACCCGGGCCGGTTGGTTCTGAAGGCTGAGGCGATGGGCGGCCGCCCTGAAGATCAGGTAGGCTTCACGCAGAAAATAGGCGGTTTCGGGCTCCAGCAGCCCGCTGTCGATCAGGGCCACCAGGAGGCGGACGTTGTCGGTCCAGACGGTCAGGTCCGGGAACTGATGCGATCGGGCCAGGATCAGAAACTGAACCAGAAATTCGATATCCACGATACCGCCCCGGCCCTGCTTGAGGTCGAAGCCATCATCCGCCTTGAGCTTCTGTTCCTTGCGCAGCTTTTCGCGCATATCGACGATCTCGGCCTGCAGGCGGGCCGGCTCGCGGGGCCGCTCCAGGATTTCACGGCGAATCCGGGCGAACCGGCACTGCATGGTGTCGCTGCCGCAGACGACGCGCGCCCGGATCAGGGCCTGATGCTCCCAGGTCCAGGCCTCCTCTTGCAGGTATTTGGCCCAGGCCTCGATATGGCTGACCAGCGGGCCCGAGCTGCCGCTGGGTCGCAGGCGCATGTCCGTCTCGTAAATCCGGCCCGCGCGGGTATGGGTGGTGAGAATATGGATGACGCGCTGGCCCAGGCGGGAAAAAAACTGGCGGTTGTCGATGGGTTGGGGTCCGTTCGCGGTGTGGCCCTGGTCGGCGCTGTGCAGAAAGACGAGGTCGAGATCGGAGCCGTAGCCCAGTTCAAACCCCCCCAGTTTGCCGTAGGCCACCACCGCGAAACCCTGGTCGAAGGGCGAGCCGCCGGTTTGCCCGGAGGGACGTCCGTGGCGGACGACCAGATGGTTCCAGGCCAGGCCCACGACCTCCCGCAGGATGACTTCGGCCAGATCCGAGAGGTGATCGCTGACCCGCATGAGGGGCAGGGCGCCGGTCACGTCGGCGGCGGCCACGCGCAGGGTGTTGACCTGCCTGAAGATACAGATGGATTCGATCAGAAATTCGAGGTCCTCCGGCGGGGTCTTGGCCACCACGGTACGCAGCTCGGCGGTGAGTTCGTCTTTTCCCGGTGGTGTGTAGAGGGTGCGCGGGTCGAGCAGTTCATCGAGCAATACGGGGCGGCGGGCGATCAGGGCGGCAATGAAATGGCTGGCCCCGGCCAGTTGAACCAGGTGCTGCAGAGCGGGCGGGTTTTCAGCCAGCAGCGCCAGGTAGGTCGAGCGGCGGCCGATACCGGCCAGGATATCGATGATCCGTGTGACGGTCCGGTCGGGCGCCTCAGCCTGTGCGGCCGCCCGCAGCATCGGCGGCACCAGTCGATCGAGGCGCCGACGGCCTTCGGCGCTGATTTTGCCGCGCCGCGTCTGCCGGCGAAGAAAGGCCAAGCGCGCCAGGACGTCGGGGGGTGAAGCGAATCCGGCCTGCCGCAACAGCGCGTCGGCCTGATCGGCATCCAGGGCTTGCTGCCAAATCCCGTTGAAGACATCGAGCCCGACGCCGCGTTCGTCCTCCGCTGCGGCCGGTTCGTCCTCATCGGCCAGCAGTGTGGCAAACTGCCGATGCACCCAATCCCGGTGCCCCTCGAGCGCGGCCTCAAAAGCGCGGGTATCGTCGAAATCCAGGGACCGGGCCAGGCGTTCGCGCTCCAGCGCGTCGGCCGGCAGGCGGTGGGTCTGCTGATCGGCGAAGGCCTGCAGGCGGTGCTCGACCCGGCGCAGAAAGATATAGGCGGTACGGAGGCGTTCGCGGACCTCCGCGGTAATGTAGCCGTTCTGCACCAGGACCTCGAGGACTTGCAGCAGCCGCCGCTCCTGGAGGGCCGGCACCACGCCGCCCCGGATCAGCTGGAAGAACTGCGCAAAGAATTCGACTTCCCGGATCCCCCCGGCGCCGAGCTTGACATCCTGCGTCATGCCCTTGCGGCGCACCTCCAGGGCAATCTTGTTTTTCATGGCGCGCAGCGATTCGAATACGCCGTAGTCGAGGTAGCGGCGGTAGACAAAGGGGCGCATCATGTCCATCAGGGTTTGGGCGTCGGTGTCGTCGCCGGCCACCACCCGGGCCTTGATCCAGGCATAGCGCTCCCACTCGCGCCCATGGCTCTGGTAATAGGTTTCCATGGCATTGAAACTCATGGCCAGCGGTCCGCTTTCACCGAAGGGGCGCAGCCCGGTGTCCACCCGGAAGACGAATCCGTCCGCGCGGACCTGGCCCAGGGTCTGGATGAGCCGGCGGGCCAGGCGCGTGAAAAAGTCATCATTGGAAATGGGGTTGTCGGTACCGGTGGTACGCCCCCCTTCGGCAAAGGCGAAAATGAGGTCGACGTCCGATGAAAAATTGAGTTCGCGGGCCCCGAGTTTGCCCATGCCGACCACGAGCATCTGCAGCGGGCGGCCGTCGGTTCCCGTCGGTTCGCCATACTGCCGGGCCATGGCGGCGTGGAGAATCTCCAGCGCCCTGTTGATGCAGACGTCCGCCAGGTGGGAAAGCTCGCTCAGGATGTCGTCGAGCGGGGCCCTCCCGGAAAGCTCGCGCCAGGCGATCCGCAGCATTTCCTGCTTGCGGAAGGCGCGCAGGGCGGTGGCCAGCGTGTCTTCGGAAGGCGCATCGGCGTCAGGCAGCAGACGTTCCAGGCGCCGGGCGTAAGCCTGCGAGTCGATGCTGCGGTCCATGTCGCCGCTCTGGATCAGCTCGACCGCCCATCCGGGGGTTCGGGTCGCATGGCGGGCGATAAAATCGCTGAAGCCGAGCGCCCTTTGGATTTCCGCCTGGATTTCGGCTTCGGCGGGCAGGGCAACGTCGTTTTGGCGGGCCGCCGCCTGGAAGGCCTGCCACCGCGTTTCGAAATCGTCTCCCAGGGGCTTGTCGGATGGGTGCATGGATGGGGTGATCCTCAAAGCGCATGTTTGTGACCGCAACCGGCTTGGCGCCGGTGCACTCAGGGCTGAATATAGCCCCAGGCCACCAGTCGCTGGTAGGCGTGCTGGGCATGGGGCCCCTGCTGCACGACCTTGAGGTAGGCCATGTAAAACCGGGCGGATTCCCCCTCCCGCTGCGCCCCTTCCCGCGCCAGGCCCCTCAGAAAAAGGAGGTCCGGATTGCCCGGCAGCAGGCGATCGCATGTTTCAAAGTTGTCGAAGGCCTGGTCAAATTGCCCGATGTTGATGCGGGCGACGCCCATGATCAACTGGGCCTGCGGCTCCTGGGGATAGATCTGGCCCGCATCGCGGGCGTAGCGGGTGGCGTTGGCAAACCGCTGCTGCATGTACTGGCACTTGGCCATCTGGACATTCGCGGTATAGTCCCGCGGCGCCTTTTCAAGTGCGGTCAGGAACTGCTTCTCGGCGGCCGGGTACCTTTTGCGGGCCATCTCCTTTTCGCCGTTCTGCATGGCCTCGATGGCCCCGGCCATCCGGCGCAGGCCGGCGGTGTGGTCCTGGTAGCGCTCGCGGTGAAGGGGTTGGCCGGCACGCTCCGGGTAACGGGTGCGAATGGCTTCAATCGCCGTCTGGTAGCGCTCATCGCTCATGGGGTGGGTGGCGAAGAGCAGTTCGACCGCGTTGGCCTTGTGGCGGCTGAGATTGCGCAGCATGTCCATCAGGCCTTCGAACCCGTCCGGGTTGTAGCCGGCCCCCGCCATGTAGCGCAGCCCCAGGTCGTCGGCTTCGCGCTCGTTGTCGCGGCTATAGGAGGCCAGAAGCGCCCCGGCGCTGATACTGCCCACCTGGCCCACAAGATCGCCCCATCCCGAGCCCTGGCTCCCGGCCATGGCGGAAGCGCCGCCCACCAGGGTCTGGGTGAGGGCGGCCTTGGACATCTGCCGGGCGGTGTGCCGGGCGTTGACATGGCCCAGTTCATGCCCCAACAGGGACGCCAGCTCGGCTTCGTTGTCGAGCTTGAGAAGGATCCCGCGTGTGGTGGCGATGGTGCCGCCCGGGAAAGCATAGGCGTTGACATAGGTGGCGTTGACCACCTCGAAGCGGTAGGGCATCTGGGGGCGGTGGGTGCCCGGCACCATGCGTTTCCCGGTCTGTGCCACGTAATCGCGGAGTTTGCGATCCTGGACGACGCCGTAGTCGGCGGAAATCTGGAAGGGTGAATGCTGGCGGTCCACCGCCAGTTCGTCCTGCTCGGAAACGAGCATGAGTTCGGATTTGCCGGTCACCGGATTGGTGGCGCAGCCCGTCATCCATGCGGCCGCCGCCAG
>JASJBQ010000182.1 GCA_030066455.1 Desulfobacterales bacterium | reverse complement strand
GCTGTCGCCCATCACATTGGATCCGCCACAAGCGGCGGGCAATCCAGCGATTTTGCAAGGTACCATGGTCATCGCAACCTGGTCTGGACGTATGTCAAAAACATGCCCGGTATCCTTTTTTGGCTTTTCTTACCGCTGCATTGTGCCTTCAACCTTGTTACGCTTCTCTTGTTTTCCCTGATGGGGCAGGGAAGGGTGGTTTTCCGCGCCAAGGCGGATGCCTTGCGAGCGTTGCCCAAAATGTGGCGTAAACGAAAAGTGGTCCAGAAGCAAAGGGTCGTATCCCTCGCTGAGATTCTAAGGATGATGGATAAGTATCCGCTTCCGCGCCCGCGCGACCGTTTTCCAACGCATACCTGATCCGCATGACGCCAACTGTCTCCATATCCGTCGTTGTTCACCAACAAGCGCATCTGGTCCTCGGGTTACTAAAGGATCTGAATGGCTGCCGTGACATCACCCTGGAAGTAATTGTCACGGTCAATATGCCGGAAACGATTCCGTTTACGGCTGACGAATTCAACTTTCCCCTAACCATCAGTCGGAATCGGCACCCGAAAGGATTCGGCGCCAACCACAATGCCGCTTTCCGCAAAGTCCAGGGACGGTTTTTCTGCGTTCTAAACCCTGATATCCGTCTGCGTAAGAACCCTTTCTCCGAACTGATCGCGGTTTTTACGAACCGTGACGTCGCCGTGGCGGCACCGGTTATCAAGAACATCCGCGGAAGTAATGAAGACAACATCCGTCACTTTCCTTCTCCCTTGAACATTATCGCCAAATCGCTCGGCAAGTGGCCGCGCATTGAGTACCCCCGGCAATCAACGCCATTTTCTGCCGAATGGGCGGCGGGAATGTTTCTGCTGTTTAAATCCCGCATTTTTTCGGAAATTGATGGATTCAATCCACGCTACTATCTTTATTATGAAGACGTCGAAATCTGCGCCCGTTTGAAGCTGGCCGGATATGCCGTCATGGCCTGCCCCACCGATGCCGTTATCCATAATGCCCGTCGCGAAAGTCACCGGAATTTACGCTACATGAAATGGCACCTCCAAAGCATGGCGCAATTCTTCCTTTCCCGAACTTATCGGCGCGTAAAAGCGCTCAAATCCTCGATCTCGACCGCAGGGTGACCTTTGAACGTATGTTGAAAACCCTTGTCACAGGCGCCAATGGTTTCGTGGGGCAAGCCGTGTGCACCGCCCTCGCAAAGCGCGGCCATGAAGTCAAGGCGGCAGTTCGGACGACCGATCGCTGTCGTGCCCTGGCGAAATTCGAGACACCTGTGATTGCCGATATCGAAACGTCGCCTCCCGATGTCTGGCGCGCGGGGCTGCATTCCGTGGACATTCTGATTCACCTGGCGGCACACGTACATCAACGCAAGACAAAGACGGATCAGAACCGCTACCAAAAGGTCAACAACCAAGGCACCGCCCACTTATGCCGTCTGGCTGTTGATTGCGGCGTCAGGCGCATCATTTTTCTAAGCTCACTTAAAGTGAACGGCGAGACCGCGACCGATCCGCTGTCGGAGAAGAGTGCGGTCAACCCCCAGGACCCTTATGCCCAATCCAAGTGGGAAGCCGAAAAGCATATCCAGGGGATCACACGGGGAAGCACGACCGATTTTGTGATCATCCGTCCCCCGTTGGTCTATGGCCCCCGGGTTCGGGCCAATTTCCTAAGTCTTCTCAAGGTCGTATCCGCAGACATTCCGCTTCCCCTGGGCAGTCTGCATAACCGACGCAGCATGATCTATGTGGGCAACCTGGCCGATGCCGTTGTGGCCGCCGCCGAACATCCGCATGCCGCCGGGCAGGTTTTCATGGTCAGCGACGGGCAGGATTTCACGGTGACCGAAATGATTGAAACGATTGCCGTGGCCATGGGGCAGAAACCCAGACTGTTTCCCTTTCCGGTCGGTTGGCTGCATGGACCGCTCAGGATGTTCGGAAAAGGGGCGGTGGTCGACAAGATCAGCCGACCGCTGACCGTCGATTCGTCTAAAATCCGGGATATGCTTGATTGGCATCCGCCTTTCACTGTGCAGGAAGGTATAGACGATGCGGTCGCCTGGTTTAAGACCAGGGCTGATCAGAATCGTAAGACGCTGAGTTGAAGTGTCGTCAATACCAGGGAGGCGTTCTATAAACACAATGATTATCGAGGCTTGGATTTTATTGTTTTCGGAAAGGAAAGCCTTGTCACATTTGTATAGTCTGCAGGGAAGTCATCCCTGTGGATAGACTTTATCTCTTTAGGGGACAGCCTATTTGTGTTGATTATTATAAATCTGTCCTTACCGTATTGTTGTGTATCAAGCTGTGTATGTGTATAATGCGTCATGAACCGATCAATGAATGGTGACACTATGCAACAAACACATAAATTGGTTAGAAAACAGCATCTTATATACCCAAGCCAGGTCGAAAAACTGCGTGTATTGGCCGAGGCCGAAAACACGTCGGCATCTGAGATGCTCAGAAGGGCCATCGATGCCTTTGACCCTAATACCGCTGCCGATATGAGTGAATCTGGATTATTAGAGCTTGTCATCATACGAGTGAAGGAAGCTATAAACGATACCATTGCGACACGCAAACGGGCTGAGGCCACCCTCAAAGCAATCAAGGAACGACACGCTAATAATTCGGAAGGTGGCCTAAATGGTAGGATTTAAGGAATTATTTATTGATGTTTTAAAGTTAACGGACGAGGTTAAACGAATCAATAAAACCGTTGATCAACTGCAGGCCACTGTCAATGTTGTAGACAAGCGTGTTGTTCGACTGGAAACCATTGTTGAAATGGCCACGTATCACGGCCCCAAACAAGTCGAAGATCAGTAAATATCAGAATAGAACAGCCTTTTGATGATCAAACGTACCATCGATGTTCTGGGGTGTTTGCTATTGATCGGAGTTGCGGCTCTCCCCATGATCATTATCGGTTTTCTCATTTGCATCGATTCTTCGGGGCCGATCATCCACTGGTCGTCCCGCGTCGGCATCGACAATGGACTTTTCCGCATGCCGAAGTTTAGAACCATGCTGATCGAAACTCCCAACGTCGCCACCCACCTTCTCGACGATCCCGATCAATTCGTGACCCGTCTCGGCCGCATCCTACGCAAACTGAGCCTGGACGAATTGCCGCAGATGTTCAGCGTGCTCAAGGGTGATATGAGTCTCGTGGGTCCGCGACCCGCGCTTTTCAATCAAGACGATTTGATCGCCCTGCGCACAAAGCAAGGCGTCCATCGACTCCCGCCGGGCATTACCGGTTGGGCGCAGGTGAACGGACGCGACGATTTGCCGATTCCCCAGAAAGTCAGGTACGATGCATTCTATATGCAAAATCAATCCGTAGCGTTCGATCTCAAGATCATCCTCAAAACCGTCCTCAATGTTTTCAAGCACGAGGGCGTCAATCATTAAGGGCGGCGCGGTCGGCACGAAAAACAGACGGAATGCCTCCGGTTTTTTGGTCCAGTCACCGCTGCCCCCAACGCTTCCTGCGCCATGAACAGAATCCAGATTCGATGCCGCGAATAAGAATATATCCCAATCTGCTGATCATCCACTTGCTCGATGCTGGATTGATTGCCCTTTCTTTTTACACGGCCCATCTTTTTCGCTTTGAATTTGACATCGACACTTACTTCTACGATCGGATGGTAAGTGTTTTGCCTTTGGTCATACTCACCAAAATGGTCGTTTTTCACTTGTTCGATCTCTATCGCGGGATGTGGCGCTACACGAGCATTAATGATCTCATCAATATTCTCAAGGCTTCGGTGGTCAGTTCGCTTATTATGATTTCCGCTGTTCTCCTGGTGACGCAGTTTCAAGGTTTTTCCCGATCGGTATTCCTCATCGATGCCTGCTTCACGATCCTGCTGATTGGCGGGTTGCGTTTTTTTATCCGGTTCTATTTCGAACGTTTCGGGAATGGACATTCCCATCTCAGCTTTGTGGATATTCTGAAACGATTTTTCAACAGCGAAAAATCGCACCGCAACCATTTACTTATTGTTGGTGCCGGCAATTGTGGTGAAAAGCTTTACCGCGAAATTCGTGACAATGCTGAAATGGGCTACCGTGTGATCGGCTTTCTGGATGACAATCCGGTTAAATGGGGGATGAAGATTCACGGCCTGCCGGTGCTGGGGGCAATTGATCTTCTTGACACGGTTTGCCGCAAGCACCTGATCGAAGAAATCATTATCGCGATTCCCTCTGCTGATTCGGGTCAAATGCGACGAATCGTGGATCTTTGCACCGGAAGCGGCATCAAATTCCGAACCGTACCGAGTTATGCCGAATTGATCAACGGTAGCGTGTCCGTCAAAGAAATCCGTGATATCGCCTATCCCGACCTGCTGGGACGCGAGGTCGTGCAGTTGGCTGAGGACCAATTGCGCGCCTATCTTTCCAATGACGACATCATGGTTACGGGTGCCGGCGGTTCGATCGGCGCTGAACTGTGCCGCCAGGTATCCCGCTTTGCCCCACGTCGCATCGTCTTGTTCGAACGCGCGGAAAGCCCGCTGTTCGATATCGAAACGGAATTGCGGGCACACTATCCGCAAATCGAGGTTATCCCTGTCTTGGGCGATGTCTGTGATGGCGGTTTGCTGGGGGACACGATAAAGAAATACCGACCGCGCACCATATTTCACGCCGCCGCTTATAAGCACGTTCCCATCTTGGAAATGCAGCCCTGGAAAGCCGTCGACAACAATATCGTCGGAACGCTGCGTCTGGTCGAAGCGGCTTTGGCGTATGAAGTGAATCGGTTTGTCTTTGTCTCCACGGACAAAGCCGTCCGGCCCGCGAACGTCATGGGAGCATCCAAACGTGTATCGGAAAGACTGTTGACCTGCCATTCAGAATGCCCGTCTTTAAAGACCAAGTTTATGATTGTTCGTTTCGGCAATGTGGTCGGTAGTGTGGGAAGTGTCGTGCCGCTCTTTAAGAAGCAAATCGCCGCCGGGGGGCCGGTAACGGTAACCCACCCGGAAGCCACCCGTTTTTTCATGACGATTCCCGAAGCCTGTCAGTTGATTTTGCAGGCCGGCGCGATGGGGCAGGGCGGCGAGATCTATTTCCTGGATATGGGTACGGCCGTTAAGATCGATGACATGGCCCGCGATCTGATCAAACTTTCCGGTTTCGAGCCGGAAACAGAAATCCCGATCGCGTATACGGGATTGCGCCCGGGCGAGAAGCTGCATGAAGAATTGATCACCGCCGACGAAAACTTGCAGGCCACGCCGCACCAGAAAATCCTTGTGTTGCAGCCGCAAAGCTGCGACCTGTCCGCGCTGTCTGAGGCCATCGAAGCGCTCGTCAGGATCAGCGCAACCCGGGAGAGCACGGCCATACGACAAAAACTGATGGAAATCGTACCGGACTACAAACCGAACGCGGAGATGAAGAGGACAGCCGAAATGGCGGACCGCTAAAACGACTTCATGGACAGACCTCTCAAACTGCCTGACAATCGGACCGCTCTGGCCGCGGTCGTACTGCTTTCGCTGGCGCTCAAGCTATCTTTGCTGGCGGCGGGTAAAACCATCAATACGGACGGGATTCTCTACATCACGGCGGCCAAATATTTCGATGCGGGGGACTATCAGAAGGGGTGGGCCCTGTTTCGCATGCCGGCCTATCCGTATCTGCTCAATCTCGTGCATGGCCTTATTCCCGATTGGATCGCGGCGGCACGCTTTATATCGATCGCCGCCTATACGGCCGCGATATTTCCGCTCTACGGCCTGACCCGATCGCTTTTCAATTCCCAGGCAGCCATTTGGGCGGCGGTCTTGTTCGCGCTTTCGCCTCATGTGAATATCAAATCCATCGACATCATTCGGGACCCGGTGTTTACCCTGTGTCTGGCAATTTACCTGTGGTGCTTTCTGGAGGCGCTTGGCAAGCGTTCAGGCCTCCTGGTCCTTGCCGCTTTTGTGTCGGCAGCGACCGCTTTGCTTTTCAGACTAGAGGCCATGGTATTGCTGCTGACACCCGTTGTTTTTCTATCTGTCCAGTGTGTGCGCACCCGCGACCGGGTTGAACGGAAATGGGCGCAAAAAAGCGTCCTGTTCTGGCTGCTGGGTATCGCTTTGATGGCCTTAACGGTCGTGTTCATTTTCAACTTCGCAGGGCAGGGGGATCTCATCCGCTCTGATGAGATCCGGTTTCACCTTCAAGCGCTGGCCTCCTTTTCGGCTTTTGACAACTACCAGGCGATCTACGCCCAACTGAAAGAACTGCAACGATCACCCCCCTTGTCGACTAGCAGCAAATCGATTGCGGCCCTGACGCGGCACTGGATGCCGCTGATCTATCTGTTCGGGCAGTTGCTGCTCTTCATCAAAGTGCTCTTTCCCGTCTATCTGCTGCCGCTTTTGATGGCCCTCAAATTGTTTTTCGCCAAACAGATCAAGGGCAACACCGCGTTCAATTTTGTATTCCTGCTTTTCGGCCTCTATTTCCTGCTGATCTACTATTCATATATTACCAGGGATTTCCTGCCCTCGCGTCTTCTCTACCCCCTGGTTTTTATGCTTTTCGGTTTCATGGGCAAAGGTATGGAAGCCGGATTGCAACTCGGGATCATCCGATCGTTTCCCAAGTTCGCGACGGTTGGGATTGTTGTTCTCTTTCTGGTCGCGCCCGTCACGCGTGCCGTCGATAAAACCTTGCGCTCCGATGTTGCCGTCCAAGCCGTCGGCAGATGGTTGCAGACCGACTTTAGCGCCAAGAACCACAAAATTATCACCTCAGAGCCCAAGGTGCTGTATTATGCCGACAGCATCGGCGATTACCCGCGGGACAAGACAACCTGCGACCAGCTGAAAAACTGGCAGGCAAACGGGGAACTTCATGCCATCGAACGGCATGCCCTTGAACGCGAGGCCAATGCGATTGTCCTGTTGTTCAAGGAACAATCCACCGCCATCGAGAGCATCTTTGAGCAGTATCGCCCGATCAAATCATTCGCCGGTCGCAAAGGGCGCTATGTTATCTTCAGCCCAACGGGCAACTCTTAATACAATGGATCGCAGAGGAATCGATGACCCTTCTTGACATTTTGAAAGCTCGGGGGATCAAGATCCCCAAGCCATCCAGCGTTGAGCTCGACGATGACATTAACGTGGATCGGATTTCTGCGGACGACGTTGTGATCCACCCGGGATGCCGTCTGCATGGCGAGTCGACTTTGATCGCCTCCGGTGCACGAATCGGGAGCGAAGGCCCGGCGACCGTCCGCAACTGTCTCATCGGCCCCGGGGTCGAGCTCAAAAGCGGGTATTTCGAAAAGGCCGTCTTTCTGGAAGGCGCCAAGCTGGGATTCGGCGCGCACGTGCGCGCTGGAACCATCCTCGAGGAGCAGGCCAGCACGGCACACTGTGTCGGTTTGAAGCAAACGATTCTCTTCCCGTTCGTAACCCTGGGCAGTCTGATCAATTTCTGCGACTGCCTGATGGCCGGCGGCACCAGCCGCACGAATCACAGCGAGGTCGGCAGTTCCTTTATCCATTTCAATTACACCCCCAATCAGGACAAGGCCACGGCTTCCCTCATCGGAGACGTGCCCCGCGGGGTCATGCTGAATGCGCGCCCCATATTTTTAGGCGGGCAGGGCGGTCTTGTGGGACCCGCCCGCATCGCTTATGGCACGGTTAGCGCGGCCGGCACGATTGTCCGCAAAGATCAGCTGAAGCCCGATCATCTGGTATTTGGCGGGCCAGGCAAGGGAGGAACACTGCCTTGGAAGCCCGGCAAAATCGGTGCTTCACAGCGTATTATCTGCAACAATCTGATCTATATCGGCAATCTGTTTGCGCTCAGGGCATGGTACGACCAGGTGCGGCGGCGGTTCATCTCCCCGCATTTTCCCGAAACGCTGCTTGGCGGCCTGGTTGAGGCTGTTGATCGGGGACTCAACGAACGCATCCAACGGCTGCGATTGTTCCTGCAGGGGATGGACAATCCCGATATATGCAAGCGTTGGGATCGCTTCGAGGATGTCGTCCGGGATTTCCACCGCGAACACGGCCAAAACAGCCAGCGCGATGCTTTTCTTAAAAAGGTGGAAGCGGAGTGGGTCCCGGGCCGCTCTTATTTGGATTCAATCCAGGCGCTCACCCCTCAAGCGGCCCAAAATGGCTCCCTTTGGCTGACAAGCATCGTCGACGCAATCATCGACAGCGCGTCGCCAACTGACTAAAAACGCATGCGACCAGGGCGGACACCGGCATGGAATTGACGCTTTTTGGCACCGACGGCATTCGGGCTAGGGCCAATCATTATCCCCTCACACCGGAAATGACCGTGCGGATCGGCCGGGCTGTAGGACGTTTCTTTTCCCGGCCGGATACGCGGTCAGCAATCATCATCGGACGGGACACAAGAATTTCCGGGCCGATGCTGGAAGCTGCGGTGGCCGCAGGCATCTGCGCGGAAGGAATCGATGTCCTTTTGGCCGGCACGCTGCCGACACCGGCCATCGCCTATTTGACCCCAAGACACGGCGCGGCCGCAGGTGTCGTGATTTCCGCGTCGCACAACCCCTATGCAGACAACGGCATCAAGCTTTTCGGGCCGGACGGGTATAAATTGAGTTTAGGCCAGGAATCCGAAATCGAATCGATGATCTTCACCGAAAACGGCGATGGTGATGACAAACGCGAAAAACCCACGGGCACCATCAAGCGGCTGTCTACCGCCGGTGATGATTATTTGGCCTTCTTGCGCGGGGCGATGCCGGGAAAATTCACATTGGAAGGTCGTCGCATCGTTTTGGATTGTGCCCATGGTGCCACTTCGAAGATCGCGGCCCAGGTTTTGGCAACGTGGGGGCCTGAATTGACAGTGCTGTTCGACAAACCGGATGGAGTCAATATCAACCAGAACTGCGGCTCCGAACACGTGGAAGCGCTTAGCCGGACCGTCGTGAAAGAGGGCGCGGATGTGGGCTTGGCCTTTGACGGCGACGGGGACCGCCTGATCGCTGTCGACGAGACCGGGGGCGTTCTGTCCGGCGACCAGATCCTGACCATCGGTGCCAAACTATTGAAAGCCAAGGGCGCTCTGGACAGGAACCGGGTGATATCGACGGTGATGAGCAATCTGGGACTCAAGGAGGCGCTGCGTGCGATGAATATCGAGCACGAAACCTGCCCGGTGGGTGATCGCTTCGTCATGGAGGCCATGCGCCAATCCGGCGCTAAGCTGGGCGGGGAAGATTCCGGGCATACGATTTATCTGCATGATCACACCACCGGCGACGGCCTCCTGAGTGCGTTGCGGCTACTGGAGGCCATGCAATGCGAAAACCGACCACTCTCGGCAATGGCCACGCTCATGAGGACCTATCCCCAAGTTTTGAAAAACGTTGCGGTACGATCCAAACCGGACCTGGATACACTGGGGAGCGTTCAACAGGCGATTAATGCGGTGGAAAAGCGCTTGGATGGCAGCGGGCGTGTTCTGGTGCGCTATTCAGGCACGCAATCCGTTTGCCGCGTGATGGTGGAAGGTCCGGATGAAATGGAAGTAAGGTCGTGTTGTCAGGCGATCGCGGAGGCGGTCGCCACAGCGATAGGTCAATGATCAGGTCCAAAGAACACCCCCTGTCCCGATTTCACGCCGGGGCAGGGGGTGTTCTTGAACATTTCCTACATGCAGGGGACCGCGATTTTTATTCGCGCGATCCAAAGATGCGCAGCAAC
>JASJBQ010000181.1 GCA_030066455.1 Desulfobacterales bacterium | reverse complement strand
CCGCCCGCAGCCCCAGGCAGGGATCCTTGACAAGGCGCGTGGCCTCGTCCCAGAGACGGTCGACGGTTTTATACGGAATCCGGGCGCCTTGCTTCATCAACATGTCGTGGGTCAAACCGGCGCGGGAAAAGACAATCCCGGGATCGTAGCCGTAGCTTTCGATAATCTTCCACAAGATTTCTTTGGGGGCCAGAAGATTGGTGGGTGTCATGGCGGTCCTCCAGTAGCGATGACCGGTGGTTTCTGACCGGGGACAAATCAAGCCCTCCGGGCCCCAGATCCAACCGGGTTTTTAGACTGCAACGCAAAAATAGAGAATCAAATAATTGGCGCTAATTGTCAAGCATCGTGCTCCAACCATTCTTAAGTTAATGCTTAAATAACGAGCGGCCCAATCCGGCCTGTCTCGATCCCGAGTCAAAAAGCTATCCAGCAGCATTCCGGGCATTTCATCTGCGGCGAAGATTCCGAGGGCCAGCTCCCCGGCCCGCCGTCTTGAGCGACGCCCGGTTAGAGCTGCATGCGCGGATCGTCATCAAGAGGTACCATTATGAACAATCGCCAGAGACGCATACTGGCCCAACACATCGGCCAGGCCCTGACCCGCCGCAGGCGGGTCATATCCATCCCTTTGACCACGGCCATGCTCGAAATGGAGGAGGCGCATCTCCGACGCCTCGAGCGTGATGGGCGCTTCCCCGTTCAGGTCCGCCGCTCCGACGGCAGCCGCGGCTACGACTTGAGCGCAATCTATGAATGGCTGAAGGCTTCTTCGCATGAACCGTGCTAAGCCGCTGCAGCACGTGCTGGTTGCCGTTCTGGTCGGCGTCGTGACCGTGCTGATGTGGCTGCTTCCGGTATGATGCGACGGCAAGGCCGCCAACACGATTATTCGCTCGCACCGGCCGTCCGGAGCAGTCGGGTGATTTGCGTCTTGCCGGTGCTTTCCGAAATGTGAAGGGCCGAGCGCCCGAGATAATTACGGGCGTTGACTTCGGCCCCCTCATTCAGCAGGACCCGGACAATTTCCTCATCGCCCAGGTAGACGGCATTCATCAGGGCGGTCCAGCCGTAGGGATCGCGCGCGTCGATTTCCGCCCCGTGGTCAAGCAGGTGCCCCACAATCTCGGGCTGCCCCTTGATCGCCGAGATATGCAGCGGGGTATAGCCGGAATTATTCCGGGTATCGACTTGGGCCCCGTGGGCGAGGAGAACCCGCACGCATTGCACCCGCGCACTGTCCACGGCACTGATCAGGGCCGTGTTGCCCAGCACGTCCCGGGTCTCGACATCGACCCCGTTGTTGAGCAGCACCTTGACGGTCGCGACGTCGCCGCTATGGATGGCCAGAATCAAAGGGTTTTCGGTGGCCTGCCCTCCCACCACACCAGGGAAAAACCATATCACCAGCGTCATGATGATCGGAACCAACACCCGGATTCCCGCGAAATGTTTAGGCGGGGCTGAAACCTGCATGACGACCTCCTTTCAGGTAGGCAGCCTCCAATCCCCAGGGGCATGCCTGGTGAACGCAGGCTGAACCTTTACTTCAGCGATGCGAACGGATCACCTCGGACCGTGCCTGTTGCCGGACCACCACCGAGGAAACCGCCGACGCGCGTCTGAAAAGCCGGGGGCTATAGGGGCTAGTGACCTCAGGGAAAAGTAAACCCGTGGATGCGCTGAAGCGTGGGACGGTCAACGGAAAACGACTACCGCTTGCGAGAAGGCGTCTATCGGAATAAGGCGCTGGATGAATTGTAACGGGGAGCGGCTCAGAGCGATATCTTCAGCCACGATTGGCCATCGTAGGTCCACAAACCATATGGCCCGAAATCGATTGCCAAATAGCCGTCACCCCATGACTCCATATGCAGCGGGTCGAGACGCGACAACTGAACCCAGGCGCCATTGTAGCTCCAGAGTCCTCGGGCACCGAAATCGACAGCCACGCTATTCGGCCCCCAGGCTTGCAGGGCCTGGGGAATCCAGGGCAATGCCGAAACCCCTTGGGCCCTGGCGGAAGAATTTAAACGGGGCAGGTCGGCAATCGTGACCGTCAGCATGATCACGGCCATCATGATGGGTATCGTCGGTTTGGATCCTCTCATGGCCCGGTCTCCCTTTTTGGCCCAGCACCCGATGCTCGCCGCTGCAATACCATTGGCACCGGTCGACCACGGTAATCACGCCGTCAGCCGGGGCTTGGGGGGTAAAGAGTGATGAGGTGGACAAAAGCCCACCGTTTGTGCGAACGGTGCGGATATCTCCCACATCGCAGCTTGAATAAAGGGCGCGACATCTATACTTCAATAACTAAACTTTATCGGCGTCTTGTCAATGCACCCCGGGGAGGGAAGAAAAGCATGACGTCCCGGGACGACTGCGGCTTACGGTTCCCTTACGGAGGGCGTCGCCGATAAGGGCCGTCAGGCGCTCGTCCGCAAATGCAAGCTCTTGGTCCGCGTGAGGTGGTGGTAACCATAGGGGGAAAGGCTGACTCCCCGGCCGCTGTCCTTGACGCCGGACCAGGGCAGCCCCGGGTCCAGATAATCGCAGCGGTTCTGGTAGACGGTACCAGCCTCCAGACGAGCGGCCAGCCAGTCGGCTCTTTTGCGGCTGCGGGTCCAGATCGAGGCGGTCAGCCCGTAGCGCGAGGCGTTCATGCGGGCCAGCGCCTCACGGTCATCGGCCACGGCCTGAACCGGCAGCACCGGCCCGAAGCTCTCCACCTGCATCACGTCGGCCGTCTGGGGCACGTCAGCCAGCAGGGTGGGTAAAAAAAACTGCCCGTCTCCCTCGCAGCGTCCGCCCCCCATCACGAGCCGGGCGCCGCGCGCGACCGCATCCCGAACCTGACCTTCCAACCGCACCACGGCCCCCTGATCGGCCAACGGCCCAAGGGTGGTGGAAGGGTCTGCGGGATCCCCCGGCCGGAAGGCACGCATGGCCGTTTGCGCATGCGTGATGAAATCCGGATAGCAATCGCGATGGACATAAACACGTTCGACGGCGCAGCAGGACTGGCCGGCATTGTAGCAGGCCCCTTCTACAATCAGCGGCACCGCGAAGGACAGATCCGCATCGGCGGCCACATAGGCCGGATCTTTCCCCCCCAGCTCCAGACCGACGCCGATGAACCGACCGGCTGCGGCCTGCTGGATGCGGCGGCCGCCCTCCACCGATCCGGTATAGACCACATGGGCCACGCGCGGGTCCTGAACGACGGCGACGGTATCCGCATGATCGAGGACCAGATGATTCACCAGACCCGGGTAATGATCGAAGGCCTTTTCGAAATGCCGCCCGCAGAGCGGTGTCCGGGCGCTGTGTTTCAGCACCACCGTGTTGCCCGCCGCCAGGGCCGGCACCACGACGTTGACTGCGATCAGAAGCGGATAGTTCCAGGCCGCGATGTCGAATACCACGCCCAACGGTTCGTGCCGGACGATGCGCTCCAGCCCGGGCTGAACCGGCAGGACATCCGGGGCCAGCACAGCAGGGGCGGCTTCCAGCATGTGCTCGGCCCGCTCGAAAAAGCCATTGAATTCGTTGTGGGCCTCGCGAATCGGTTTGCCCATCTGGGCCGTGATCTCGGCCGCGATGAGCTCGCGCTGGCGGTGGAAGTAATCGAGCCCCTGCCGGATGATGCCGATACGTTCGTCCAGAGGGGTAAACCGCCAGCGGTAGAAGGCTTCCTCGGCCTGGCGGAGCTTGGATTCGCGTCGGGTGGCGCCGTCAAACGCCAATTCGGCGACGACCTTCCGGTCGTAAGGATTGGTGATCCTGAGCGTCATGCCGTCTCCCCCGCCCGTGCTATTGATTCTTGAGCCTGCGATGGATAGACTGCGGACCAAAGTCGAACGACAGCACCACAATGGTGGAGCTGATTCACAGGAATGGCAACCCCGGCGCCGGCTCGCCCGTGGCGCGGGGCCCTTGGGGAACGGAAGTGAAAACACTTGTATTCGTATACGGGACATTGAAAAGGGGATTTCCCAATCACGTCCGTTATCTGGGCCGCGCGCGCCTGTTGGGTGAATTCCGAACCGTCGAAGCCTTTCCCCTCGTCCTCAATGGCCATCGCTGCTCACCCTGTCTGGTCGACTGCCCGGGTGCCGGGAAATCGGTGCGGGGTGAAGTCTACGCGGTCGATGCCGCCACGCTGGACGCCCTCGACCGTCTGGAAAGAACGGCGGCGGCCGACGGCTACCACCGCCGCACGATCGCGGTCGAATCCGTTGCCGGTCCGGAGAAAACCGGATTGACGGTCCAGGCCTATCTAAAGGCCGCCCACCTCGTGGATGCGAAGCAGACCGGGAATCTCTCCGTTTACACCCCGGCCCTGGGAGCGCGTTACCGCCCCCGGGGATGAGGCCGTCAGGTCCCAGGAAGGATGACCATGCCCCCAAGCGACCCGCCCGTGGCCCCCGAAATCAAAGACCAGCTCGACCAATTACGCCAGGCCATCGACGCCATCGATCACGACATGGTGGCCCTCCTCAAGGAGCGCCAGGAGCAGGTCGAGAAAGTCCTGCAGTTGAAGAAGACCCATGGCCTTTCGGTCTACCATCCGGCCCGGGAAGAAAACCTGATTTCGGAAAAACGCCGCATCGGCCGGGCGGTGGGGCTGGATGCCGACTATCTTGAAGACATCTTCCGGCGTATCCTGCGCCAATCGCGGGTCGAGCAGACCGCCCAGCTGGCACGCCGCGGCATCCGCCCCGGCGCCACCGTACTGGTGGTCGGCGGCCGGGGTGCCATGGGCCGCTATCTCGTCGACTGGTTCGGGGAAGCCGGCTACCGGATGCGCTGCCTGGAGTGCGATGACTGGCCGCGGGTCGAGAGCCTGTGCCGAGGCGTGGACCTGGCGATTTTAAGCGTTCCCATCGACGGTACGCCGGAGGTGGCCCGCCGCCTGGGTCCGTACCTGCCCGCCAGGTGCGTGCTGGCCGACGTCACCAGCGTCAAACAAGCCCCGCTGGCAGCCATGCTCGAAGCCCACTCGGGGCCGGTGGTCGGTCTGCATCCGCTTTTCGGGCCGGCCACCACCACCATGGACAAACAGGTCGTGGTGGCCACACCGGGGCGGACGCCGGAAGCCTGCCAGTGGCTGCTGGACCAGTTTGCCGACTGGGGGGCCATCGTGCTGACGACCCGCGCCGAAGACCACGATGATATCATGAGCATTGTTCAGGCCCTGCGGCATTTCGCCACCTTTATTTTCGGGCGCTTTCTCTACGAAAAGCGCATCCGCCTGGACGAGGCCCTCGAGTTTTCGAGCCCCATCTACCGGCTCGAATTCGGTATGGTGGGAAGGCTTTTCGCCCAGGATGCCGGCCTGTATTCCGAAATCATCTTCGCCTCCCCCGAGCGGCGGGCACTGCTGAAGGAGTACCTGGACTGTGCCCGCTCCAATCTGGAAATGATTGCCAGCGCCGACAAGGCCACATTCGAAAAGCATTTCCGCCAGGTTGCCGAGTGGTTCGACCCATTCAGCCGCCAGGCCCTGCGTGAAAGCACCTACTTGATCGACAAACTGATCGAGCGCTTCTAATCCTGGAGGTGCCTGAAGATCGCTGTGGGAAGGAAATGACAGCGCGGCCATCCGAACGGCTTGTCTGGCGACGGGACGGTACGGCCGCCGATGGCGGCGGCAGGCACGATGCCGTCAATGTCCCTTGCGCGCCCCTCGATCAGCGTACGAAAGGGAAGACATCCGTGTAGCCCGCAATGTCGGTGCAGAGCAGGACAAGAAAAACGACCAGGGCCGAGATGAGGATGAACTCCAGCGCCCCGCGCCCGGCCGGCAGCGAATCGATCTGATCGGCCAGCCGCGCCAGCTCGACTTCGTCGAGACTGTCGACGTGCGCCCGGGCCTCGGCCGGGTCAACCCCCCACTGCTGTAGTTGTCGACTGACGTCGTCGCGTTCCAGCAGGGCCTTCAGACGGCTGCGGTGGTCATCGGCCTCGACTGGCGATAGTGCCTGGGCGCTCGTCACGAGAGCTGCCTGGACCGTTGCAGCGCTACCGAACTGCAGGCAAAGCAGCGCAATTGCGGTCAGGACGGCAGTGGCCCGGCCAAGCGGTTGACATCGGATCATCGGTTCACCTCGCTGGTATTGGGTTTGGGTCGGAATTCAGGCCTTGAAACCGCTGGCACGCGGCGTTGGATGCCCCCTCCGACCAATGTCATCATGGCGCCGCTCAAGCGGCCGTATACGCCTCTGCTGCCGGCAGGGGCTATATAAAGAGAATCAATCTGACGCGTCAAGACGCGAGTGGGGATAATTCATTACGGTTGTACGGCAATGCCTCGCCGGTTGCCTCTAAAGCGAATGGTAGCCGGCTTCGGAGCAAGCCCTCGGCGGGCTGGAAAAGGAACGCACCGCTAAAAAAAGAATGCAATCGCGAGCCGGTTGTGGTAGAAGGAGGCGGTTATGCTTTCAAAAGGGGCTTGACTACCGATCCCGCGGTTCGAAGGTTGCGCCAATCGCCCTCTATCCTCTTTCCTTTGCCCCCATTTGTTGATGACATCAAGCCCGTGCGGCCTTCAGACGCGATGACGGCCGCGCGTCCAGATAGATGGTGACGACATGGTGAAACGTATCAGGCCTCAAACGGGCCAATCCAAACCGTCCGCTTTACGCCGACGTCATGGTGTCAAATCACGAAACACCCGCCTGCATGTCCGCAAGACCTGCTTTGTGGAAACCCACTTTGCCGCCAACCGCCAGTTGTTTGAGGGCATCATTAAAAATCTGAGCGCCGGTGGAACCTACATTCAAGTCAAAGGACGCTTCAGCATTGGCGGTGATATCATCGTCGCCGGGCCATTTGCCGCCAATCAGGATGATGTTAAACGACGCGGAAAGATTGTTCGGTTGGACGGCCAGGGTATCGGCGTGCGTTTTTCACAGTAATCGACCATCCAGCGGAACAAGGGTATCCCCAGCCGTACAGCAACTGTCGCTTTTTTGACAACGCCCGTCATCATTACCGCTTTTTTTCATTCCCCGCATCAGGACACACGCACCAAGAATGCCAACAACTTTCTGTAATTATATGCAATTTTAATTTTGTACAACAATGGCACATACTTTGCTTTGTTGGAAACCCGACAAGGCTCTCAAAAGCCCGTCAGCCTCCTTTCTCTCCTCCGATGGGGCAAGGCATTAGCCTTGCCCCATTTTTTTTGAAGCATGCTTGTCACCACGGTTAAAGCCGCGTGGCCATAGAGGGACCCAGCCAGGTGCCATCAGGCGGATGGGCGTTTAAAGACAGGACCTTGCCATTCCGACTTGATGCATTACTGTCATTTCAGTGGATGCCTCCAACATCCGCTGCTTTTCCTTAAGGGCAGTCGGTCATGAACTGGCTGCCTTTTAAGTTGCAAACGCCTCTCCTCGACTTTTCAAGCCATCATATCCGGCATGATTCCAGGCCCAACGCGAATCCCATTGGATTGGATTGCGTCCGGCCGTGTCTCCAAAAAAAAGGGCGCTTGGGAAACGAGTATTCCCTCAAGCGCCAATCGTTTTTTCGCCGTCGCAAACCGGATGCTTGAATCAGCTCTCCGAAGCGCAGCGGCGGGCTTTGCGTCCGCTGCGCCAGGCCGCGTGACGGTAGCAACGGTGTTTTTGCTTCGGGGTCAACGCCGGGGCGTCGCAATGCCATAAATCCTTGACGAGTTGCCGATGGGCTCTATCGCAACACAACTTCACGTGCGCGGTCTCTTTTTTCGTCTCCATTGGATACCTCCCGTTGAGATTCGATTCGTTCACAGATTACATCAATGAGCTTTTTTCCATAGTTAGTGCCCGTCCAGATATTGTAGATTTTGGTTCAGTCCAAGGCCGAAGTGCTTTCGGATCCGCAGGCGTAGTCAGGCTACGTCGAGGATTTCAAAAGCGCGAGATGCCGGCCTGGGCCGAAAAATGCCTTTTATGGATGGGCACTAATTAAAATAAACATAAAAAATATAATGCTTGATCCACGGAAGTCATCTCCGGGCGGCACCGTGGTGTCGGTAACGGCCGCGGCCGGCACCGCGCTCGAAGGAAAGAATGGGGGTGACATTTTTTGTCGGTGGTACGGACAAATAATGTACCCACAGCCTCCCGCCGCGCGCCCTTCATCTGAAGCCAACCGGCCTTCAAGCCAATTACCACGGCAGACCCGAGGCGGATTGTTTTGACAATCCACCGGCATCCTGATTCAATGGGCGGCTGAAAAAGCGGGCGCGGCGCAATTCACCAGGGAAAGACATCCATCGGGAGGTATCCATGCGAAGGGGCGTTCTGGCGATATTTCTGGGCTTGTTGTTGGCAGCCTGCGGCACGTTCGATTTCAAGCATGATAACGTATCCGTGGCCGGTGAAGTCCGCCCTGTAAAGCGTATTGCGGTATTGGATTTTGAATTTTACCGGCTGGAAAAAGGGCGGATCGATCGAGGCAAGATCGAACGCGCGCTCAACGCCGGTGAGATCGTGGCCGACATCTTCACCGAATACCTGCTGGGCACCGGCTTGTACCAAATCATCGGCAAAAAGCGCACGCGAGCCCTTCTGGAGCAAAGCAACCTCAGTTGGGACGACCTGTTGACCCGATCCGACTGGGACCAGATCCGCGCCTTGCTCGGCGTGGATGCGATCGTACTTGGCGTGGTTGCGGAATTCGGGGACTGGCGCTCCAGACTCAATTGGGGTGGAGTTTCGGTATTCACGGCCCGCCTGGTGGATTTGAGTAGCGGCCAGGTTGTATGGTCCGTCAGTGCGAACCGCAACCTCGCCCGGGTAAACGCCGCGGGCGCCACCCACGCCGGGGCCGAGAGCGTCGTGGCCGAACTCAAATCAAAACTCGAAACCTGACATCCGCTTTCCGCGGCCGACCGGGCCATCCCCACGACATCCAATTTTCAGCCTTCCCCTGCCGGCGGGCGCAGTAATCATCCGGCCTGAGGACCATCCTACATGGGCCGCCGAAAATCACCGTGCCCTCTGGCATCGGCCAGGGACCGGGAAGACGAGCGGCAGGCCGTCTGGACGGCGGTAAATTGATCCAAGGCCTTGGCCAGCACGTGGTCATGGCCATAAATGTCTTCCCGAAAATGGTTTCGGCCCTCTGCATCCACCCAAGCCGTCAGGTAGACCAAATACACGGGCATGGGGTCGTCCAGGACAACTACCTGGCGCCGGTCGGAAGCCACCGCCCCCGCCAGGCGCTCGGGGTCCCACCCCTGCGCGCGCAACAGTATGGATACCAGTGCCAGCGGATCTTCCACACGAACGCAGCCGGAAGAATACGACCGGATCGTCTTCTTGAAATGTCCCTTGGACGGCGTGTCATGCAGGTAAACGCTCATCTCGTTGGGAAACATGAATTTCACACGCCCCAGGGCATTACGGCCGGAAGGCTCCTGACGCAGCCGGTAACGGAAATTGCCTGCGCTCACGGCCGCCCAGTCGACGGTGGCAGGGTCCAGCTCGCGTGCGTTCGGCGCCCATCCGTCGAAGACGCGAAAATCCTGATGGACGAGAAAATCCGGATCGGCCTTGATTTTCGGAAGGAGATCCTCACGGGCAATCTTGTGCGGTACATGCCAGTAAGGGTTGATTTCGAGATAGGTGATTCTGCTGGCCAGCAGCGGCGTGGGCCGGCTGCTGCGCCCCACAACGGTGCGCATGGTACCGATCACCCGACCACCTTCGACCACTTCCATCTGGAAAGCCGGGATGTTGACCATCAGGTAGC
>JASJBQ010000180.1 GCA_030066455.1 Desulfobacterales bacterium | reverse complement strand
GACCCGCGAAGACTTCGTCGACCTGGTGGATGCGGTGGTTCACCGCCGGGAAACCCGCACGGCCCAGGTGTTGCTCAAGATCACCCAGTGGGACGAGCGGCCGCCCATGCGCGCCTTCGAGCGGTCCGTGGCCGATTTCATGGGCCGGCATCTCTACCGCCCGCTGAAAGAGATCCAGGTGGGGCCGCTGCTCCAGAGCCTGTTGGAGCTGGCCGCCGACCATCGCCTGCTCATCCCTCCCGACATTTTTCTGATGATGAAAACCCTTACCGCTGTCGAAGGGGTGGCCTTAGTGCTGGACCCCGACTTCGATATTTTCAAAGCCGCCGCCCCTTTTATCGAACGGGTCAAGTTGTCACGCTATCAACCCGGGCGCCTGACCGGCGACGCCATGCAGTTGGGGGCCGACCTGATCGAATTCACGCAGCAGTTCTCCGGCGACATTCTCGACATCACCCGCCTGATCCGCAAAAACCGGTTGACCGTGCACGTGGAGCTGGAAAGCCTCAAAACCATGCTCGAGACCCACGACCAGATCAGCAACCGCCTCTCGTTTGCGATCATCATCGCCGGGTTGATGATCGGCTCCTCCATCATCGTCGTCTCCGGCGTACCCCCGTTGTTTTACGGTATCTCCCTGCTCGGCATCATCGTCTTCATCACCGGGGCCGTGATGGGGCTCTGGCTCCTGCTGGCCATCATCCGCAAGGGACGCCTTTAAGCCATCGGGGCACCCGCCCCGACATGCCGCCCCCACCCTCAGGACCGCCCCGGACATGGGCCGCCGTCGGCCAACAAAACAATAATGTCAAAAAAGCTTGCATTTGATTACAAAATTGTTAATAGGATTCCAGATTTTTTGGATGGGCGGCACGCGACCGCGCGACGCGCCCGGATGGACACGGGGCCGGGAAGGAGTGATTGGCCGATGCGGAAGATTGAAGAAAGCACATTGCTCTACGAAATCAGCGAAGCACTGAACGCGCACCTGGAGCTCAAGAAATCCCTCTACAAGGTGCTCGACATCCTGTCCGACTCGATGGACATGGCCCGGGGGACGATTACGCTGCTGGACCCGGTGCGCAATGAAATCCGCATCGAGGTGGCCCACGGGATCACACGGCGGGCCATGCAGCAGGTGCGCTACAAGCTCGGAGAGGGCATCACCGGAAAGGTGATCCAGACGGGAAAACCGGTCTCGATTCCCAAGATCAGCGAGGAGCCTCTGTTTCTCAACCGCACGGTCGCCCGCAAAAGTAAAAAAGACCTGGAACTGTCGTTTATCTGTGTCCCCATCAAGAAGGGCCGGCAGGTCATCGGCGCGCTCAGCGTGGATAAGCCCTACGACCAGAAATACGCGCTGAATAAGGCCGAAAATCTGTTGAGTGTCGTGGCCACCATGGTGGCCCGCCATGTGATCAACCTCGAGACCATCCGGCTCGAAAAACAGACCCTGAGAGACGAGAACAAGCGTCTCTTAAACGAGCTCGAAAACAAATACCGTATCACCAACATCGTGGGCAACAGCAACAAGATGCGCGAGGTCTTCCAGATGGTCTCCCAGGTCTGCAAGAGCAACGCCACGGTGCTGGTACGCGGCGAAAGCGGCACCGGCAAAGAACTGGTGGCCAACTCGGTCCACTACAACAGCAACCGCGCCTATGCACCTTTCGTGAAGGTCAACTGCGCCGCGATACCGGTCAACCTGATCGAAAGCGAGCTCTTCGGGCACGAAAAAGGCGCCTTCACCGGTGCGATCAAACAGAAGCTGGGCAAGTTCGAACTGGCCAACAAAGGCACCCTTTTCCTGGACGAAATCGGCTCGATCGGGATCGACGTACAGGTAAACCTGCTGCGCGTGCTCCAGGAAAAGGAATTTGAGCGCGTGGGCGGGCAGAAGACCATCAAGACCGACGTGCGCATCATCGCGGCCACCAATAAAAACCTCGAACAGGCCGTCGAGGATGGCACCTTCCGGGGCGACCTGTACTACCGGCTGAACGTCTTCCCGATCTATCTGCCGCCCCTCAGGGAGCGCAAAACCGACATCCTGCTGCTGGCGGACCACTTCCTGGAACGCTACGCCAAAGAAAACAGTAAAGACATCCGCCGCTTCTCGACACCCGCCATCGACATGCTCATGGCCTACCACTGGCCGGGCAATGTCCGCGAACTGGAAAACTGCATCGAACGCGCGGTCCTGCTGTGCGAGGAAGGGGTGATCCACAGCTACCACCTGCCCCCCACCCTGCAGACCGGCCCCGAATCCGACACCTTGCCGGCCCTCTCGCTGGAAGAGGCCGTGGCCAACCTGGAAAGGGAGATGATCATCGACGCCCTCAAAAACACACGCGGCAACATCACCCAGGCCGCCGATCTGCTCAAGACCACTGTGCGCAAGTTCGCATACAAGGCCCAGAAGTTCGGGATAAGCTACAAGCACTACCGCTGAAATGACCCTCCTCCAGGCCTTCATTCTCGGGATCGTCCAGGGGCTCACCGAGTTCCTGCCCATCAGCAGTTCCGGTCATCTGGTGATTGGTCAGCACCTCTTCGGGCTGCGGCATGCCGATCTGGCTTTTGACGTCAGCGTTCACGTGGGCACCCTCGGGGCGGTGGTGATCTACTTCCGGCGCGACATCGGGACGCTTCTGCGGTCCCTCTTGCGCTGGCGGTCGTCGGCACCCCAAGCGTCCAAGTCCGCCGACAGGCCGGATATCGATGCCCGCCTGGCCGTGCTGATCTTTTGGGGCTCGATTCCCACCGCCCTGATCGGACTGGTATTGAAACGTTACGAAGCGACCCTGTTCGCCTCCCCTTTGATCGCCGGCGCCATGCTGATTGTCACCGGGTGTATTCTCTACCTGACCCGTCGCCCCCAGATCAGCGCTCAGAACGACCCCGGATCGATGCGGCCCATGGGTGCCATTACCTTGCGCGACAGCCTGCTGATGGGCATCGTCCAGGGGCTTGCCGTCATGCCCGGCATTTCCCGTTCGGGCACCACCATCGCCGCGGGGTTGTTTACCGGCCTGGCCCCCCAGGCCGCGGCCCGGTTTTCGTTTCTGCTCTCGATTCCCGCCGTGGCCGGAGCCGCCCTGCTGGTCTTAACCGACGCGCTGGCTCAGGGGCAGGTAAAACCCGCCCCCTGCCTGGTCGGCGGGCTGACCGCCCTGGTCGTCGGCTATGCGGCGCTGGCCATCCTCGTTTACCTCATTGGCCGGGGGAAACTGTTCACCTTCGCCCCCTACTGCTGGATGGCCGGCATCGCCGCCATCGCGGTAGGCTGGTAACGTCGCGGTCGAATGCCCTTTCACACCGGACACCCCATGCCGCCACACGATACCAAGGTATTCAACGTCCTCTTTTTCTCCATTTTCGCTTCGGTGACCGGGGTGGGCATCGTCGTGCCGCTGCTGCCGGTCTACGCCCGGGATCTCGGTGCCGGCGGTTTCGCCATCGGCATGCTCTTCGGCACTTTCTCGATCGCCCGCACGATCTTCATCCCCTTCTTCGGCCGCGCCTCCGATCGGCGCGGACGCAAGCCGTTCATCGTCGGCGGCATGCTGGGCTACGCCATGATCTCGCTGGTCTACGTGGCAGCGACCAGCGTCCAGGCGCTGATCATTTTGCGTTTTTTCCAGGGGTTCGCCTCGGCCATGATGATGCCGGTGCTGCAGGCCTATGTCGGCGACATCACCCCCGAAGGCCGGGAAGGCTTTACCATGGGCCAGTTCAACCTGGCCACCTTCGCGGGCCTCAGCCTGGGCCCCCTGATGGGCGGGGTGATCAGCGACCACTGGGATATCGACGCGGCCTTTGTGATGATGGGCCTGCTGGCGCTCTTCGGTTTTTTGGCCTGCGCCCTGCTCCTGCCGCCCACCCGGTCCGAAACGGCGCTGCGCCGGGGCACGCCCCCCATCGCCTGGCGGCGGCTCGCGCGCGATGCCGGCATCCGCAGTCTCTTCGCTTTCCGTCTGGCCTATACGGCCGGCATCGGTGTGATCTGGGGTTTTTTACCGGTTTACGCCGACCAGCGCTTTCAGCCGGGCGCGGCCGCCATCGGCCTGTTGATCATGACCGGTGTTCTGGTCAGCGGCCTGCTGCACATGCCAATGGGCTACCTGGCCGACCGGGTGAACAAAGCGCTGATGGTCATCGGTGGCGGTTTGGTCGCCAGCGCGGCCCTGCTAGGCTTCACCTGGGCGGACAGCTTCACCGCCATGCTGCTGGGCTGCGTGGTCTTCGGCATGGGGGGCGGGATCGCCATGCCGGCCCTGATGGGGCTGGCCGTTCAGAAAGGCGCCCGCGTCGATGCCATGGGATCGGTTATGTCGCTCCTGACGCTGGCCCACAGCCTCGGCATGCTGGCGGGGGCCCTGTTGGCCGGCATGGCCATGGACTGGTTCGACCTGTCCTGGGCATTCCCGGTGGGGGCTGTAATTATGATCGGCGGGACCATTGCTTTTCGATACTGGCATACGGATACCTCGACACCCGACAGCGAAGCGGTCTCATTGGATTGACATTCAAGGAATTTGCGTTATTTTAACGCCAGTCTTCACAGGTCTGATGGCATCATGATTCAGTAACTGGTTGTCTGTCATACCGAAGACCGGAAAGCACCTTCGATGTTGACAACCTATTTAATACAGTGAACAGCGGCCATACTCTTCGGCGCTGTTTTCGTTTGTTTGGGATTAACGCCAAATAATGCAGACCGGGATTGCGCATGAGCAATAAACGCGATTACTATGAGATTCTCGGCGTCAGCCGCGAAGCCAGCGACGCCGAGCTTAAAAAAGCCTATCGCAAACTGGCCCTTCAATTCCATCCCGACCGCAACCCCGGGGACCAGGCCGCCGAAGAAAAATTCAAGGAATCCGCTGAAGCCTACGACGTGCTCTCGGATGCCCAGAAGCGCCGCATCTATGACCAGTACGGTCACCAGGGTCTCGAGGGCCAGGGATTCTCCGGTTTCAGCGGTTTCGAGGACATCTTTTCGAGTTTCGGGGATATATTCGAGGATTTTTTCGGTTTCGGCAGCGGCCGGCGTTCACGCAGCCGCACCCAGCGCGGCGCCGACCTCCGTTATGACCTGCAGCTCAGCTTCATGGATGCGGCCTTCGGGACGGAAACCGAAATCCACCTTGAAAAACTCGATGTCTGCGGTGACTGCCAAGGCAACGGCTGCAAACCCGGCACCCAGCCCGAAGCTTGCAGCTACTGCGCCGGCAGCGGTCAAGTGTCGCGCAGCCAGGGCTTTTTTACCGTGCGCACCACCTGCCCCCACTGCCGGGGCAACGGGCAGATGATCCCTCACCCCTGTCCGGGCTGTCGCGGTACCGGCCAAATCCAGACCAGCAAGACCGTTTCCGTCAAAATCCCGGCCGGGGTCGACACCGGCTCCCGGCTGCGCCTGACCGGAGAGGGCGAGGCCGGCCGCCATGGGGGACCGCGTGGGGACCTCTACGTGTTCATCCACGTCGAAGCCCATGATTTTTTCGAGCGCGACAACACCAATATCATCTGTCGCGTGCCCATTTCGTTCATCCAGGCCACGCTCGGTGCCAACATCAAGGTTCCAACCCTTGATGGGGAACGCAAGCTCAAGATTCCGAAGGGCACCCAGTACGGCGACGTTTTCCGATTCGACGGTGAGGGCATCCCGTCACTGCGAAGCGGCCGCCGCGGGGATCAGATTATCCAGGTGCTCATCAAAACCCCGACGGGCATCAGCAAAAAGCAGGAGTCCATTCTCAAAGAGTTCGAGAAGCTGGAGTCCAATAAACTTTCCAGCAAACTGAAGAATATCTTGAAAGGCGAGTCCGCCCAAGCCTGACCAGATGCAGGTTTGACGACGCTCAGCGACAGGAACCCGCGCAGCAACCGATAGGATTGTCATCATGTTTGAACTGCGAGTCGTCACCGGATTCGCCGCCGCCCACCGGCTGACCATGGTGGGTGAAAAATGCGAAAACCTCCACGGACACAATTGGAAGGTCGAGGTCTACGTCCAGGGTCAGCAGTTGGACGAAGGCGGGGTTCTGGTGGATTTCGGCATCATCAAAACCCATGTCCGCGATCTCATGAAAACGCTGGACCATAAATTCTTGAACGACCTCCATTATTTCCAGAACGGCACCCCGCCGTCATCGGAAAACATCGCCCGCTACGTGGCCGAAGGCCTCACCGCCCGCCTGGCGCGGCAGGACGTCACGGTGTCCCGGGTCACGGCCTGGGAATCGGACAACGCCGCGGCCACCTATTTTCCCAAATAGACCCCTAAACCGTTTCCGCCCGGTCTCAGGCAACCGAAGCGCGACCCAATCGCGACCGCTGGCGCTCGCGTGACGCCATTGGGAACTGCCACGCCGATTCATTTCAAGCGCGATCCAGTCTGGAAGCTGCACCGGCGCGCGAAGCGCTTGCCGAGCGTTTAGAGGCCGACCTTGCCGGCGAAATGACAGGCGGCCTGATGGCCGGGATTGACCGTCTTGAGCGCCGGCTCGTTGGTTGTGCACACAGACTCCGCAAACGGGCAGCGGGTGTGGAACCGGCAGCCGGGCGGGGGATCGATCGGGCTGGGCACGTCCCCCTTGAGAATGATGCGTTTCTGGCGGCGCGTCGGGTCCGGCATGGGGGAAGCACTCAGGAGGGCCTGGGTATAGGGATGCAGGGGCCGGGCGTAAATCGTTTCGCTGGCGGCGATTTCGACGATCTTGCCCAGGTACATGACGGCCACGCGGTCGCTGATGTGCTCCACCACGTGGAGGTCGTGGGAGATGAACAGGTAGGTGAGGCCGAATTCCTCCTGGAGATCTTTCAGCAGGTTCAGCACCTGGGCCTGGATCGAGACGTCCAGGGCCGATACGGCCTCGTCGCAGACCACGAGCTTGGGGTTCAGGGCCAGGGCCCGGGCCACCCCAATGCGCTGGCGTTGACCGCCCGAGAACATGTGGGGGTAGCGGCGCATGTGCTCCTGGCGCAGGCCCACCACGCGCAGCAGCTCCAGCACCCGCGCCTCGCGCGCTTTTCGGTTTTTCATCCCATGGACCAGCAGCGGCTCGCCCACGATCGAGGCCACCGGCTTGCGGGGATTGAGCGACGAGAACGGGTCCTGGAAAATGATCTGCATCTTCTTGCGCAGGGCCCGCAGCTGCTGGGCGTCGAAGTCCAGGATATTTGCGCCGTCGAAGATGACCTCGCCGGCCGTGGGCTCCTCCAGACGCAGAATGGCCCGGCCGAAGGTGGACTTGCCGCAGCCGGATTCGCCCACCAGCCCCAGGGTCTCACCGGGATGGATCTCGAGGCTGACATCGTCCACGGCCTTGACCGCGGCGATTTCCTTGAGCATCACGCCGCCCTTGATGGGGTAGTGTTTGACGAGCCCGCGCGCGGCGAGCAATGGCTGATTCTCAGGCATATTTCAGACACCGTGCGATATGGTTGGCGCCGACCGTATACATGTCGGGATTGATTTGCCGGCAGTCGTCGAAGACGTCCGGGCAGCGGTCGCTGAACGTGCAGCCCCGGGGCAGGCTGAACAGCGAGGGGACCGTACCCTTGATCGTGCTCAGCCGTCCCTGGGCGGTCTTGTGGCCCAGCACGGGGATCGAGGCCATCAGCCCCACCGTGTAAGGGTGCCGGGGCTCGGCAAACAGGGTCCGGACGTCGGCGAATTCCACCATTTTCCCCGCGTACATCACGGCCACGCGCTGGGCCATCTCGGCGATGACCCCCAGGTCATGGGTGATGAACAGGATCGAGGCGCCCGTCTCGGTCTTGAGCTGATTCATCAGGTCCAGAATCTGGGCCTGGATCGTGACGTCGAGCGCCGTGGTGGGCTCGTCGGCGATCATCAGGCGCGGGTTGCAGGCCAGGGCCATGGCGATCATCACCCGCTGGCGCATGCCGCCGCTCATCTGGTGGGGGTAGTCGTCCAGACGGGTTTCCGGCGCCGGGATGCCCACCAGGGTGAACATCTCGACGGTGCGCGCCCGCGCTTCCGTCCGGGAAAGTTTCTGATGCAGGCGCATGACCTCGCCCACCTGGTCGCCCACCGTGAAGACGGGGTTCAACGAGGTCATGGGTTCCTGAAAGATCATCGAAATCCGGTTGCCGCGGATCCTGCGCATCTGATCCTCGGGCAGCTCGAGCAGGTTCTGGCCCTCGAATTCGATCCGGCCCCCGACGATTTTTCCGGGTGGGTCGGGGATCAGCTGGATGATGGAGTGCGCCGTGACACTTTTGCCGCAACCGGATTCGCCCACCAGCCCCAGGGTCTCGCCGGCCGGGATGGTCAGGCTGACGTCGTCCACCGCTTTGGCCACCTGGCCTTTGACGTAGAAATAGGTCTGGAGGTTTTCGATCTTGAGCAGGGGTTGAGCTACCATATGTTGCCGTTCGTTCAGATGGCGGTCGTGAGTCGCCGCATCAGTCGCGCAGCCGCGGGTCCAGGGCGTCGCGCAGGCCGTCGCCCAGAAGGTTGAAACCCAGCACCGCCAGCAGGATGGCGATGCCCGGGAAGGTCATGACCCACGAGGCCCGCAGGATCAGCGCCCGGCTGCGGGCGATCATCCCGCCCCATTCGGGCGTGGGCGGCTGAGCGCCCAAACCCAGGAAACTCAGGGCGGCCGCGTCCAGGATGGCCGAGGCCATGCTCAGGGTCGTCTGGACGATGAGCGGCCCCAGGCAGTTGGGCAGGATGCCGATAAAAATGATGCGCCAGTCGCGGGCGCCCACGGCACGCGCCGCCAGTACGTAATCCTTCTCGCATTCCTCCAGCACGCTGCCGCGTACGATCCGGGCAAAGCGCGGCACATAGGTAATGCCGATGGCCATCATCGCGTTCTGAAGGCTGGGCCCCAGGTAGGCCACCACCACGATGGCCAGGAGCAGATAGGGAAAGGCCAGGATCATGTCCATGACCCGCATGATGAGGCTGTCCACGACGCCCTTGTAATAACCCGAGATACAACCCAGAAGGGTACCCAGGGTAAAGGCAATGCCCACGCTGACGATGGCCACGGTCAGGGATACGCGTGCGCCGTAGATGATGCGCGAGAGGGTATCGCGGCCCAGCTCGTCGGTGCCGAGAATGTTCTTCCAGGTGCCGGTTTCATGCCAGACCGGGGGTTTGAGCTGATCGTAGAGCGAGGTCTCGACGGGATCGTGAGGACTGAGCACCGGCGCCAGAATGGCCACCAGGATGAACCCCGTGATGATGACCAGGCCGAGAATGGCGGTCTTGTTGCGCCACAACTGGCTCATCTGCTCGAAGAAGGGGTGCCGGTCGTATGGGTTGCTTGCGCTGCTCATGAGATTTTTAGTTGTGTCAATTCATATTCCTATTGGACGCTGATGCGCGGGTTGATGACCGCATAGAGCACGTCCACGCAGAGATTGATCACGACGAACAGGGCGGCGATGAAAAGGGTGCCGCCCTGGATGACCATATAGTCCCGTTGCATGACGGCGTCGTACATCCACTTGCCCACGCCGGGCCAGGCGAAAATGGTCTCGGTCAGAATGGCGCCGCCCAGCAGCACCCCGAATTGCAGGCCGATGGTGGTCACCACCGGGATCATGGCGTTGCGCAGGGCATGCTTGAAAATGACTTTGAGCCGGGAGAGGCCCTTGGCCTTGGCGGTCTTGATGTAGTCCTGACGCAGGACGTCCAGCATGGCCGAGCGGGTCATGCGGGCCACGATGGCGGTGGGGATCGTGCTCAGGGTCACCGCCGGCATGATGATGTGCCAGACGGCGTCCTTGAAGGCCGGCCAGTTGCGGGTGATGAC
>JASJBQ010000173.1 GCA_030066455.1 Desulfobacterales bacterium | reverse complement strand
GCGATCATTGTCGATGCGGTCGTGTTCATGCTCGTGGGGGCATTTCTGGTCTTTATCGTATCCCGCAACATCACCCAGTCTATGGGGGCGATCATCCGCGTGCTGAAACAGATCCGCCAGGGCAATTTTCATCAGAAGGTGCGTGTCACGGCCAACGACGAAATCGGCTATGCCGGCGATGTCATCAACGCCATGACGGAGGGGCTCAGGGAGCGCGACGCCATGCGCCACTCGCTGGCGCTGGCCCGCGAAGTCCAGCAGCAGTTACTGCCCCGCGTGGACGTATTCGCGCACGCGTCCCTGCAGATCGCCGGCCGGAGCGTCTACTGCGATGAGACCGGGGGCGACTATTTCGATTTCTTTGCCGTGGCCCGTGACGGTACCCGGCAGATGGCTTTCGCTTTAGGGGACGTATCGGGCCACGGCATCGCCTCGGCCCTGCTGATGGCCACCGTCCGCTCGGCCCTGCGGCAGCGGGCGGCGCTGCCCGGCGATCCGGCACAAATCGTAAGCGACGTCAACATCCAACTCGTCGACGATGTCCAGGAAAGCGGGCAGTTCATGACCCTTTTCTTTTTCCTCTACAGCCCTGACAGCCGAATGCTGCAATGGACCCGCGCCGGCCACGACCCGGCCCTGCTCTACGATCCCGACGAGGACCGCTTTGAAACGCTCAAGGGCGCGGGCATCGCACTGGGTCTCGATGGCGATTATGCCTATCGAACCAGTCTTCGCCCGGATTGCAGACCCGGCCAGATCCTCGTGGTGGGCACCGACGGCGTCTGGGAAACGCGCAACGCCGCGCAGGAGATGTTCGGCAAAAAACGCGTCCGCGACCTGGTACGCCGACATGCCGGCAGCGACGCGCGTGACATCCGGGAGATGATTCTGGCCGCGCTCCGATCCTTTATGCGGGGTCAGCGCGCGGAGGACGATATCACCCTGATGGTCGTCAAACTGGGCCCGGGCCAATCGATTTAGACGGCATCGAACGAAACGCCTGTGATCCTGGGCCGCTTCGTGGTCAATCATTCCCTTGCGCTTGCCTGCCTGTAAACGGTTGCCGAATGCGACCGGTGTTGACAGCTGAAAAAAAGATCTATAATATTGGCTGAACGTCCAACCAAATTCGGGTTTAGCCCCCATGGCTTCCAAAAACGCTTTGGCCCAAACCGATCTCAAAACACGCCGGATCCTCGATGCCGCCCGCAACATTCTGGCCCGGCGGGGCTACGCCGGCACCACCGTGAGCCTCGTCGCCGCCGAAGCCGGCGTCAGCCGCGGATTGCTTCACTACTATTTTCAAAACAAGGAACACATGCTCGCCCGGGTGATCGATGAGAACATGGCCGCCAGTGTCGTCCTCATCCGGGATCTGTTGGCCCGCAGCCACTCCGCCGCTGAAATTGCCGACCGGCTGGTGGAGGCCATGCAGCAACTCTTCAAACACGACCCGGATTTTTTCAATCTATTTTTCGAAGCCTGGGCCGTAGCCCGCCAGAGTCCGACCGTAGAAGCCGAGCTGCAATCCCTTTACGGGCAGTTCCGGCTGGCGATTCAAGACGGGCTGCAGGCGGCCATCGACCGGGGCGACATTACGCCGGCCATTCCCATCGAAGGGCTGTCCGCCATACTGACCAGCATCATCGACGGTCTGGGCCTGCAACTGATCACCGAAACCGACCTGCTGACCGACAATCGTCTGTGGGAGGCGGCCCATCAGGCCATCCGCCTGCTGCTGGGCGAGAGCGGCGGATAAATTTCTTCAGGTCCTGCGGCGGTGGCTGGTCCACCAACCCGAGGCCATCTCCAAAGCGCGGGCCGAGCGCTACCGGCGCCCCTGGGTTCAAAATGCCGCCGGCCGCCGGGCTTTTCGCAAGGCCCTTGAACCCGGGCCCGATGAATGGGCGCTGACATCGGAATCCCTGCGCCGTCTGAGCGTTCCGACCCTTGTGTTGTGGGCGGCCGAGGACCGCATCATCCCCGCCGCCATCGGCCGGCGTCTGGCGAAGGATATCCCTGAATCGCAATTTGTATCGATTCCGGATTGCGGGCATTTTCTGCAGGAAGAAAAACCGGATGCCGTAACGGCGTATATCCTGGCCGTGAGGCGCACCTTCCCCCGTGCGGCCTGAAGCCGAAACGGCCACGCCTCTGGCTCTCGTGGTCGGCATCAAGAAAATAGGGGAAAAAAGCGCCGGAATGTCGACGGGATCGAAGGGAGAAGCCCGTGGGAAGCTTGCATGGCATCACCAGTCTTGCCGTGTTCACCCTGGCGTTGGTGGTGGGTTTGATGGGGATCGCGCACAGCGCACCGACGGCGGCGGCGCTTTACGCCATGCTGCTCGGCGCGGCCGCCCTAACCGTCTGCGGAACCTATTGTGCCAAATGTCCCTGTCGGAAAGAAGCCTGCGGCCACCTGCTCCCGGGCCTGATCGCCCGGATCCTGCCCGCCCGTCGCCAAACGCCCTACAGCACCTTCGACCTGGTCTTGACCGCTGCGGCCCTGGCCGCCATGGTCCTCTTTCCCCAGCCTTGGCTGACTCGCCTTCCCGTGCTGCTGGTCTTGTTCTGGCTGCTGGTGATTGCGGCCGCAGCGGAGATCCTCGGGCGGGTCTGTCCCCGCTGCCGAAACCCCCATTGCCCGGTGAAAGCGGTCAAACGGCGATCAGGTCATGGAAAGCAGATAGGCCCGTAAATTGACACGCTTGTTTTTGAGGCCGAACTTCTCCCGCAGGTTTTTGCGGTGGAAGTTGACCGTCGCTTCGGAGACGATCAGGATCGAGGCGATTTCCTTGCTGCTCTTGCCGTCGCGGATCAATGCGGCCACCTGCATCTCCTGGGGGGTCAGCACCAGGTCGGCATTGGCCATCTGCTGGAGAAAAGGCGAAATGATATCCTTGAGGTGGGTTTCGACAATCTCGACCAGGGTCCGCTCACGCGGCTTGAGCCGGGCGGTGTGCAGCTTTTCCAGATAAGGAAAAACCAGCCCCTTGACGTTGGCCAGCACTTTGCGCTCCAATTCGGCCTTGTCCTGCTCACGTTGTTTTAAGAGCACCTTGAGGGCGATGTTGGCCTCCTCGAGGCTTTGCTCCCGCTCGGCGATCTCATGGCGGCTCTGGCGCAAGGCCTCCTCGGTGAGTTTCAGGGCGGTGATGTCTTCATGGCTGACCACCACCCGGATAGGATCTTCGCCGATCATGCGTATCGCCCGCATGTAATACCAGTGCTTGCCGTCCGGCGCGTGGCAGGGGTAATCGTAGATGAATTCGCGGACCTTCCCGGCAATCACCCGGCGAATCCCGGCAGCGACCTTGATGGCATCGTCGGCGTCGTCTCCGTCCGCCTGATCGCAGATACGGAGATAATTGGCGCCCACCGCGTCGATCCGCTCGCCGGGATTGTTGGCGTTGGCAAAACGGCGCCAGGCTTCGTTGGTCTCCAGAATGACGCCCTCGGCATCCAGAATGGCAATGTGGGCGGAAAGCGAGTTGAGAACGGCACTGGCCAGGGGGTCGGTTAGCGGATCAATTCCCATGAGGTCTTCCTTTCAGAAACCAACGCGATGTACCGCGAATGGAGTGACATATCAGGAATCGTTGTTAGAATATGGCATCTACCGATCACGATGGCAACCTTCCGCCGAACCCACAGGCCGTATCCTGTCAACCATAGGATGAAAAGGAGATCCCGATGAAAAAGCTAATGGTGGGCTTTGTCAGCCGTACGGGCAACACGAAGCAGATGGCCGAATACATCGCCGAAGGTATCCGCTTCAGCGGTCATGACGTGGTGGTCAAAAAGATCGCGGAAATCAAAGACGAAAAGGAACTGGAAGGATTCGACGGTTATGTTTTCGGCGGTCCCACCTACCACCGCGACCTCGTCGGCAGCATGAAGACCTTCCTGTTTTTGGCCCAGAAAGTCAATATGGTCGGCAAAATGGGCGGCGCGTTCGGCTCCTATACCCACAGCGGCGAATCCGCCCAGATGATATTCGATACCATGGAACACGTCTACAAAATGGACATGGTCGACCTGGGCGCCCTGAACCTTAAAGAGCAGGTCATTGGAACCCAAGAGGGCCAGCAGGCCTGCCAGGACTACGGCAAAGCCGTCGGACAGAAGTTGGCCTGAAACCGGTTCCTCCCAAACCGCGCCCCCCAAGTCGCACCGGCCCGGGCTGAGGGCCGGTGCGGCGTCTCCGTAGCCCCCGTCTGACACATCGCTTTTCCTTGCGATCCAATGCGATGCTTTACTTCCCGGGCATTGCCCTTGCCCCTGCCGTCGGTCAGATCCGTCAAGTTCCGGTATAAATGGTCGATAACGAATTTAGATCTCCCGTAGGAGGGAACTGGCATGTTGGCAAATGGCATCAACCCCGTCGAAACCATGCTGCTTGTGGCTCTGGCCGCACTGGCGCTGAAGTTGTTCGCCCCATTCCCGCGCCTGGTCAGCCGCCCGGGCGTGACACGGTCGGACTATCTTTATAAAATCGCGCGGATAACTGGCTGCAGTGAATACGAAGTCTTTCGCAAGTCGGCCGAACAATGGCCGGTCGGCCCGCGCACCGTTGACCGTGACTTCAAGCGATATTTGATCGACCAGCAAATACCCCACTACGTAAACGACTTTATCCGCAGGCATCGCGAGCAGATCGACACCATGCGGCTGCCGCCGGTCTGATCGACTGAATGCGGCCATGAGGGGCGATTGGAACGTCACCCGCCGGGATCGCGCTGCGTGTGGGATGGTGACGACGAATTCAAGCGTCAGGCAGAAATGGCACAGGCCCAGATAATCCCCACGTTGCACCAACAGTTCCGGCACCGGGTCGCCCAGGATCTGGCCGACCGCTCCCTGCCGGGAATGGTGGCCTATATGGCGATCTGGTGCATCATCGCGTTTGCCACCGGCTACCAGCAGAAGGCGCCCATGCTGGCCTACGGCGGGCTGGGGGCCTTTGCCGCCTGCGGCCTGCTGCGGCTCGTCTATCAGTTGACCTACCCACGGCTGCTCCAGAAACAATTCGCGATCAACATGATCTTTCTGTGCGTTTGCGTTTTCCTGCCGGCGGCCATCTGGAGCGGGTTATTCGCCTATTTCTTCGTGGCCTCCGCGGACGTCGACATGCGCCTGCTGGTGGTCATCGCCACCGCCGGCCTGTGCTCGGGCGGCTCCACTTCCTACGCCCCGATCCGTCAGATGTCCGCGGCGTATACCGGTGTGATCATCCTTCCGACCTGCGTGGGCATCGTCCTGTACAATCCCAATGCCGCGGTCTTTCTATATCTGCTGATCGTCTATATCGGGTTTACCCTGCTGCTGACGCAGCGCGGCCACCGGGAGTATTGGACCGCCCTGGCCAACGAGGCCGCTCTGGCGGAAAAGACCCGGCAACTGGAGGTCCTCTCCCAGACCGATGCCCTGACCGGCGTTTTCAACCGGCGCTATTTCGACAAGATGCTCGAGACCGAGTGGCGGCGGGGCTCCCGCGAGGGCAACCCGCTGAACCTCCTCGTCGTCGACATCGACCACTTCAAACGGATCAACGACGCCTACGGCCATCTGGCGGGGGACGAATACCTGCGCCAGGTGGCCAGGGTGCTAACATCGTGTTTCAAGCGCTGCTCGGACGTTATTGCCCGCTACGGCGGTGAGGAGTTCGCCATCCTGGCCCCGGCGACGCTGGAAAAGGATGTCCTTCGTCTGGCGGAAAGACTGCGCACCCGGATCGCAGAACTGGTCGTCGCCTATTCCGGGCATCGGTTGCACACGACGGTCAGCATCGGAATCGCCAGCATGCGGCCGGATTTCCGGCAGGAAACCCAATCCATCATCCAGTGCGCCGACGAGGCCCTCTACCAGGCAAAAAACGGCGGGCGCAACCAGGTCTGCACCCTTACGCCCCCCCTCCGCCGCCTGGCCTGAAGCTGCCCTGTTTTGCCCAAACCGCTTATTGGTCTTGCGCGTCCGTGTTTGGATTTAGTAGGGTCAAAGCCGCACGACCGCACACGACAGCCGAGGTCTCCGACGCTGCGCGGCGGACACAATCGCCAACCACCCCGGGTATCACGATGCGCATCCGCTACAAATTCTTTCTGGTTTTACTGGCGTTCAGCCTGATCCCCCTCCTCGTCGTGACCGCCATCAGCCGCCGGCATATCAACCGCCTCGGCAGCACGCTGGCGAACAGCGCCCGGGAGAACCTGACCCAGATCGTCGTCCGCGATCTCGAGCAGGCGGCCCAGTTTTCAGCGGATGCCATCAGCCATGACATCGACCGGTTGCGGCTGTCCCTGCGCTATCTGGCCGATTCGGCGGTGCATGCCCTGCAGCAAGCGCATCCCCGCAAGGCCGAACGCGTATATACCGCCGATGATTTCAGACGCCCGGACACGGCCCCCCCGGACCTGGCCTATTCTTGGCGTTACGGGCACCCGATAGCCGATGGCGGGCGAGTGGCCACGGCCGTCAGCGAGGGGCATCCGGTCTTTGTGGTGCCGCCACAGGCAAAGAAAGATCCGCGCGCCCCCTGGCGGCGATTAAGCCAAATCGGCACGGTGATGAGCGAAATCTACAACTTCTCGGGATCGCTCGTGTATCGCGTCTACCTCGGGCTCGATAACGGTCTCCACGTGTCCTACCCGGGCCACGGGCATTTCAGTCCGGCCTTCGACCCCCGCAAACGCCCCTGGTACCGGCAGGCCATCCAGCAGGACGATGCGAGCTGGCTCTCATACGAAGACGCCAGCACGGGGCGCATCGTCTTCACGGCGGGCTTGCCGATCAAGAATGCCCAGGGCCGTATTCTCGGGGCGGCGGCCATCGACTTTCTCCCCAAGGATTTTTTCAGAATCGACAGACTGCAAACCCAGTGGTCGGATAAAACCAGAACGTTCATGGTCATACCGCAATCGCTGGAGGGTCGTGAGGGTGAGCTCTGGGTCATCGCCCGCGGGGATCTCGACGCCGAGGGCGGGGCCGAAATCGGCGACCAGCCGCTTGAAGGCCTGATTCAGTCCGACCCCGCCCAGATGCGGGCGCTGGGCCGTCAGCTGCAGACCAGCGACAAGGGCAATGTCGTCATCCCGATCGAAGGCCAGGATGCCATCTGGGCCTTCGCACGCATTCCGCAGCCCATCGATGAGACGATTCATCTCCTGCTCATCGTGCCGCAGACCATCGTTGCCTCCCAGGCCCGGCGGGTCAGTGAAAACGTTCTGGCGCTGACCCAGCGCATCTACCGCATCACCGGCGTCGCCGCCGCCCTGATCCTGGTGTGTGTCATTCTGGTGGGCTGGCAGGGCGCGCGCACGATCATCAAACCCCTGGAGGTCATGCTTGGTGCGTGGCGGCAGCTGGCCGGCGGCGATTTCAGCGTCCGGCTGGATCTGCGCACGGGGGACGAGCGTGATGCCCTGGCCGAAGGCTTTAATACCGTCGTGCCCAAGCTGGAAGCCCACTTCAACCTGCGCCAGTCCATGGCCCTGGCGCACCAGATCCAGCAGAACCTGCTGCCGCATACGCCCCCGGAACTGCCGGGTCTCGATTTTGCCGGCGACAGCCGCTACTGCGACGAAACCGGTGGCGACTATTACGATGTCTTCAAGACCGGCGCGGCCAGTGAAAAATGCTTTGCCCTGATCGTGGGCGATGTCTCCGGCCACGGGGTCCCCGCGGCCCTGTTGATGACCGGCACCCGCAGCATGATCCGCAGCCTCACCGTACTGGAGGACGATCTGGCCGCCCGGCTGACCCTTGTCAATCGCCTTCTCTATCCGGACACTTCCGACTCGGGCAGTTTCATTACGCTGTTCTACCTGGAGATCGACCTGGCTCTGAAGCAGCTGCGATGGATCCGGGCCGGCCACGATCCCGCCATCGTCTACGATCCGCGAACGGATATGTTCTCGGAACTGGGCGGCAGCGGCATGGCGCTGGGCATTCAGCCCGAATATGAATATCGGGCCGAAGCGGCCCCGCTGGGTGACGCGGGTAAGATCATCGTGATGGCAACGGATGGGATCTGGGAGGCCCACAATGCCGACCAGGAGATGTTCGGCAAAGATCGCGTGTACGCGGTCATCCGGGAATACAGCCACGCAGCCGCGGCCACGATCCGGGATCAGCTTTTCAAGGCCGTGACCGATTTCACGGAAGGCAAGCAGGACGACGACATCACCCTGGCCGTCCTGAAAGTGTTGTAAATCCTCTCGGCCGCGCACCCCGTGGCCCGCTCAGGCCTGGCGGACGGGCGTGCGGATCGATCAACCCTAGCTCGTGCGCCACCATTCCAGAAACGTCTGCAGCGGTTTCCATCCGGGTCGCTCGATCCAGTCGGGCGCCGGCTCACCGCCCACCGCCGTGCGCGCCTGCGGCCACCATTCCAGGGGCTCGAAGCGACAATTCAAAGCGGCCCCCAGCGTCGGAAGGACATCCTTTTCCAGCAGGGTCTTCTTCTGGTCGATTGACCGGCTGAAATAGAGCTTGAGCTCTTTGATAAACCAGCGCTGCACCCCTCCGATACAATCAAGGCACGTCAGGTTCAGGCGCTCATAGTCCGCCCCCATCCCCTTGGCCAGGGCGGCGGACGCGGGTAGCCGATCGAAATGCGCCGTAAGCTTCTCCTTGTCCAGTCGCCCCTTATCGGCATCGATAATGAAGGTCAGGATCAGCGTATGGCCCCGGTAAGGCCTTTTCTGAGCCGAAATCTTGAGGATGCCCTCGGTGGTTTCGTCGGTGGGCATGGTGAGTTCAAAGCCGGTAAAAGCCAGCATGCCCTCACGGGATTTCACGGCGTGATAGGCTTTGCGGGGATCAAACTCGGGGCTGGGGGGCAGATCCTTCAACGGGTTCTCCTTGCTGAGCTGTGGTCAAATGGGAATGATCCAATATGTGTATGCAGATCCCCGGTGGCAACACATGATCGGGTGCCAATCCGCCCCGGTTGCGCCGGTCACCGTCCGTCGGCAGGCGCGTTCAACCACGCCGTGCGACGCAACTCAAATCGTCGCGGCTTCCCTCGGGCCGCATATGTGGCGCGCCGCCGGGGAACAGCCGGGATACCCCTGGGTTGAATGTCGAGCCGGGGGGATGGCGCCTGGCAATGGCGGCGCCAAACCGGCCTAATAGTCCATGCGCTCCATCCAGGTGCGATCACCGAACCAGCGTTTCTTGAGCAGATCGAGTTTTCCACTGCTGCGCATGGTATTGAGGTAATTCGTTACCAGGTTGATCAGCAGCGGGTCGTCGCCCGGCATGGCAATCCCCAGAGGTTCGTAGGTGATGGGGTTGATGCTGGCGATATACTGCTTGTCCGGATGGCGCAGAACGGCGTAAAAGCAGAATTGATAGTCGGCCACCAGAGCGTGAACCTTGTCCGCGGCGAGCAGGCTCAACGCCTCGGCGTAGGAGGCCGCCGGGACCAGCTTGACTTCCGGGATCACATCCTCGACCAGGGCCTGGCTGGTCGACCCCTCCAAGGCTGTCAGAACGACGTCCTTGTTTTCGATCGCATCCACGCTCGCGGCCTCGGCCAGGGTTTTGTATTTGGTCAGAAACGATTTGCCGGAGACAAAATAGGGACCGACGAAAGCCACCTTGGCATTGCGTTCGGCCATGATGGTCATGCCGGACAGGACCAGATCGACCTCACCGGCCTCCAGGGCCCCGATCAGTTGCCCGA
>JASJBQ010000175.1 GCA_030066455.1 Desulfobacterales bacterium | reverse complement strand
TCGGCTTCCAGTTCGGGGCTGAACGCCGAAACCAGGGCCGGGCCCTGCGGTCCGGTGCGGGTGCCGGTATCGAGAACGTGTTCGACGAAACCCGGGGTCTGGATGTGGACGACGGCATAGTCGCTCGGTTCGACCACGCCTTCGACCCGGCAGCGATCCGGCAGCGGGACAAGACCCGTGATGAGTACCAGCAACCCGCCGATCAGGGCCGAGGTCAGAATGGCGCGCTCCCGGTGTCGCCCGAGTTCGCGGCCGGTGGCCAGAAAACGGACGAAACGGCCCAGGGGTATCAGCACCCAGCGCACGGCCAGGACGGCCGCCAGAAGCGTGCCGATCGAGAAGAACATGTTCATCAGCACCAGCGCGATGGCCATTAGGATGATGATCCGGCAGAGCGTGGCGGCCACGGCATAAAAAACCAGCCAGCCCTTCTCGCCGCGGGTGTGGCTGGGGTCCAGGGCCGCTTCCATACCCCACAGATACCGTTTGACCAGATAACCAACGTAGAGCTTGGAACGCGATTCGAGATTGGGGATCTCCAAGAGGTCCAGAAGGATGTAGTAGGCATCGTAGCGCAGGAAGGGATTGCCGTTGAATGCCAGGGAGGATACGCTGGCGATTAGCATGATGTTGTAGGCGATGGCGTTGACGCTGCCGTCCGCGGCGGTGTGCACCCACAGCACCGCGGCCAGGGCGGCGATCGCCAGCTCCACCAGCATGCCGCTGGCGCTGATCACGATGCGGTGCCATTTATCCCGCAAGGTCCAGGCACTGGAGGCATCCACATACGGCAGCGGCGTGAAGAAGAGAAAGGAAACCCCCATCTGGTGCACCTCACCACCGCTGCCGGCGATCCGGCCGAAATGCTTGCAGGCGAACCCGTGGCCCAATTCGTGGAACAGCTTGACGATCACGATGGCCGCGTACAGCAGCGGCAGATTTTCAGGGTCCAGCACCCCTGCGGCCCGGGTGCTCAATGCTTCCGTGTGACCGCCCAGCGCCCACAGACCGGCCGCCAGGATGGCCGTCCACAGCAACAGACCGCCGATCGAAAATAGTTGGCCCACGGGCGACACCCAGCGGTCCAGAAAACGATCCGGGTCCCACAGGGGAATGCGCACGAAAAACAGGTTGCCGACATTGCTGCGCACTTCGCGCCAGACGCGCTGACGGTGGCGCTTGAACAGGGCCGCGGCATCGGGGGCCAGATTGCCCTGCAGCAGATTGGCGCCATGCAGCTGGCAGAGCAGTTGAATCACCTCGTTCTGGGTCGGTGCGGCATCGCCGCAATGATCCATGCACAGCCGCCAGACCGTGTGGATTGTGCGGCGACCGTCAAGCAGGGCCACGAAGTGATAGGCGGATTCGTTTAAACGAAAGAACCGGCTGTCGGAAGGGGCTTGCAGGATGTACCATCTGACGCCGCGAAAATGCTGGCGCCGCACATTGACGGCCCCGAGCAGACGGGGGGTCAGGTCCGCCACCCGGTACCAGGATTCGCTGAATGTGGAACGTTCAATGCGCATCAAATCCGCCGTTCAGATCCAAAGTTTCAGGCGCAGCCAATCGACCAGCCGGTGGGATGCGATCCACAGGTACGATCTTCGCCCCGCATCGATTTTGGCTTCGCCTTCCATACCGGGACGCATCCATTCCCGGTGCTCGTCCAGGCGGGCCTGAACCCGGAAGACATTCTGGTTGTCAATCACTTCGGCCATGGGATTGATGCGTTCGATCACAAAGCCGACTTTCTGGTCGGGGTGGCCCACCGAGGCCAGTTCACCGGTCTGGGCCGGCATGACGCGCGCAATCGCGGATTCGGGAACGTAAAGCTCGGCCCGCAAGTCGTCGATGCGGGCAATTTCAAACAGAATCTCGCCGGTATCCACCGGTGCACCGATCTGTTGTTTCAGGTCTTCCGAAACGACCCAGCCGCTGATGGGGGCCACCAGGTTCGCCTGGGCGATCTGCCTGTCGATCAACCGGATCTGCGCGGCGACCTTATCGCTCTGGGCCTGGGCAATCTGCGCCTCGGCGGTCTGGCGGTCACGCATGGCGGCGGCCATCTGTTTCCGATAACCCAGCCGCTCGGCCATGAGGGCCGCGCGTTTCAGCCGCAGTTCGGTGGTCTCGAGCCTCCCCAGGAGCGTCTTGCCGCCGTCGACGTAATCCCCAGGTTCGGCCAGAATTTCCTTGGAAAAACTTTCAAACGGCGCCACCACGGCCTGCTGATGGCGGGCTTTGAGCGTGAAGGCGGCGTTGATGCGGTAGTCCCCTTTAAGGGTGGTAAGCAATACAAGGGCAACAAACGTCAGGCCGGCCGCAAGTTTGACCCACGTGTGCTCCGGCCCGAGGATCGATCCCAGGCGCATGCGGGCGTCCGCGGCCAATCGGGCGCCGAACCAGCGATCGTGGGCATGAAGATCCAGCAGCCGGGGGGTGCACAGGTCGCATGTCAGCCGCAGGGTTTCGATTTCATCCAGGCATTTGAAAGGCTTGTCCGGGGAGCGCTCGAGCGTCATCACCGCCACCACACGACCGCCTTCGCGCAGCGGCAGGCTCAGAATGCTTGCGGGCCCCTGGCGGGCGGCAAGCCGGGCAGCCGCCCGGGACGCATAGGGGGCCTCTTTCGCGGCAGGGTGAATGACTTCCAGATCCTGATCGAGGCATTCCTCCATGGCCGCCTCGATCGCCTGGACCTCTTGGGTCCGTCGGCTGAGGGTGTCGGTGTGGCTCATGGCCCGCACCTCGACGCAGCGCCCCTTGAGAAAGCCCAGACTGACGCGTCGGCACTCCCGCCGGGTCGCCATCTCGTTGCAAAGCGTCATGGCCACGCCCATGAAGCGTTCGGTCTGGTTGACCGCATCCAGGACCTCGAATACCTGCCGGAGTCGCAGGGCGGCAGTTTCCTGCATTTTCATCGACAGACCCAGTTCGTGATGCTTCAACAAGAGCGCCGTGTTTTCGAGCCGGGCGTGAATCAGCAGGCATTGATGGCGGTCACGCGCCCGAACGCGAAATACGGCCGCTGCGCGCATGTGGCTTTGATCACGGATCGGGATGATGACGAGGTGGTTCGGGTTTGAGCCGCCGTTCGCGGTCGCATCATCCTCCGCCACGACCACGCTTTGCCCCTGGCGCATGGATTGCCGGAAGGGTTTTTCGGCCTTGGCGACCCAGTCCAAGGCGCTGGCCGTCTTCGGCGGTGGGCAGGCCGCCAGAACCTCCAGGCTGTCGGCTTCACCGGCACGCAGAATGACAGCCGCTTGCGCTCCGGACAGCCGGCACTGGATGACGAGCAGCTCAGCCAGAAATCGTTCCGGAGGGATATCGCGCGCCAAGAGCGCCTCGAAGGCCTGGTCAGGCCCCTTACCGTCCCCCGAATTCCAGTTGCCTGCGGCTATGCTTCCCGTGGCTCCATCCATTGCCTGAAGGGTCCTTTGCCTCGGATGTCGGTGATTACTTCTCCAGCTGCGCCAGGTCTTTGTCGGTCCCGTCCACCGGGGCCGAGAAGGCGACTTCCACGCGCTCTCCGGCCGGCCGCTTCAGCGGGTTGGAGAGCTCCACCCGAACACGCAGGGTATCGCTGGCGGCATCCGCCACGGTGGCAATGCTGATGATCCTCCCATTGGGTTTCACCGGTGCGGCCGCACCGGGGAAAGTCACCCAGATGTCCTGCTCCTTGACCAATTCGACCGCTTGGTCCAGGGGAACCGGCAGATCGATCCACAGGGGATCGTTTTGAACCAGGCGAACGACCGCGCCAAGGGTTCCGATCGACTCGCCGGCCTCCACGCTGACATCTTCCACCAGGCCCGCCACGGGTGCCCGCAAGCGCATCAGCGCCAGCTGGCTTTCGGCATGACGGTAACGACGGACATACTGGGCCTGCTCGAACCGGGAAGACTTCAGCGCCAGCTCGGCAATGCGGACGTCCAGGTTGAGATGCTCGACCTCCCAGTCGCTGGCGGCACCTTTGGCACGCGCCATCTCAACTTTTTTCAAATCGACTTTTTTCTGTGCCAGCTCCGCCTTGGCAGCCAGGATCTTGGTTTGATCCTCCGAGAGCATTTTAAGCTGTTCGCACTGGATTTTTTCAGGCTGGTCATAAAGACGGACAAGCACCTGGCCCTTTTCGACCTCGTCGCCTTCCTTGACGCGAACCTCGCTGATCCGGCCCGGAACAACAAAGGACAGCATAATGTCAGCCTTGGGCGCCGTAATCCCCTGCAACGTCTCGGCCCGGGAGGACAGCGGTCCACCGATCACCGTCACGACGAGTGCGGCCCCAAAAATAATCGCGGCCGATTTGGAAATCATGGTTTTCGTGCGCATGCCAGAAACCCCTTTTGAGTGCGTTTTTACTGGTGTTCGCCAAAATGGCCCTTACGGATGTCTGCAAACAAAATGCCAAGCGGTTATGTATTCAATTACACATTATTTCAATTGGTTAAGAATCATTTATAGCCCCGGGGCAGCCAACGCGCCAATAATTTGACAGCATTCAGGTCCATCGGCCGGCCGCAGCCATCGACACCGTCTTTCACGGCGGATCATGGGACCACGCCAGGCAAAAGCATCATCAACTCATGCATTGGCCGTGGCGGACTAAACAAGTAGCCCTGGTATTGGTCGCAGCCTTCGTTCTGCAGGAATCGCAGCTGCGCCTCGGATTCGACCCCTTCGGCCACGGCGACCAGGCCCATGCTCCGTGCCAGATGGATCAGGGCGGATACCAGGGCCCGACTTTTGCTATCCTCGAACAGGTCGACGAAAAAAGATCGATCGATTTTGATTTCGTCCAGCGGCAGGCGTTTTAAATAGCTCAGGGATGAATAGCCGGTGCCGAAGTCGTCGATGGCCAGCCGGAGACCGATCTCCTTCAAGCGGTTCATGGTCTCGATACCGGCGTCGGCATCCTCCAGCAGGACGCTCTCCGTGACTTCGAGGATCAGGCACTGGGGATCGATCCGGCTGGCGGTAATGATTTCCCGGAAGGCCCTCAGCATCTCTGGGTTCTGAAACTGCGAGGGAGACAGGTTGACGGCCATGTCGATCGGCGCCAGCCCCTTTTGCCGCCAGATTTCGAGTTGCCGGCAGGCTTCGGCCAGCACCCATTCCCCGATGGGCACGATGAGTCCGGTCTCCTCGGCTATCGGTATGAAGTGGTGCAGCGGCACGAGGCCGCGGTCTTTGACCTGCCAACGCAGCAGCGCTTCGACACCGGTGATGGTACTCGTGGCGACATCGAGTTTGGGTTGATAGTGGAGCACGAACTCCTCGCGTTCCAGAGCCCTGCGCAGTCGGGCCTCGAGGCTGAGGCGTTTCTGGTATTTGACGTTGATCTGACGGGACGAAAATTGAAACATGTTGCCGCCGCTGCTCTTGGCATGGTCGCGGGCGGCAGAGGCCAGCTGCAGCAGGCCGACGCTGCTCACATCCTCGGTGGGATAGGTCGAAATGCCGATGCTGGCCGTAAAATAGAGCTCCGTCTGGCCGATCTGCATGGGTTGCTTCACGGCTTCGAGAAGGCGGCCGGCAACAAGGGCGGCATCCCGTTCACGTTGAAGGCGGCACAGAATCAATGCAAAAACACCGCCCTCGATGTGAAACAGGCTGGCGGTGGTATCGTCATCGAGTCCGGAATGCTCCGGCAGACCCGGTTGGCGGACCTCCTGGACGATACGCGCGGCCAGATCGCGCAACACATCGTCACCCGCATAAAGCCCCAAGGTGTCGTTGATCTTGTCAAACTGATCCAGCTCGATACTCAGCAAGGCCAGCTTGTCGCGGCTGCGTTTGACCCCTTCCAGCGACCACTCCAGCTGCTCCAGAAACAAATACCGGTTGGGCAGCTTGGTCAGCGGATCATAGTAGGCCAGCTGATCCATGTACGCTTTGGCGGCCAGGGTATTGCGCACCCGCAGCTGAAGCTCGCTCGGATCCACCGGCTTGGACAACAGATCGGTGGCCCCCAGGTCCAGGGCCCGCAGCTTGTCCGCGTTGTCCGAGGACGATGTCAGGATCAGCACGGGCAGGTGCCGGAACCTGTCGTCGGCCCGCAGGGTCTGCAGAATATCAAAACCCGAGATCTCCGGCATCTTGAGATCGAGCAGAAGCAGATCCGGCCGCTGTTCCTCGAGGATGCGCAGCGCCTTGCGCGGATCGTCGACCAGCATGAAGTGACGGTAGCCGGCATCCTCCAGGAAGGTCTGCACGACCTCCATGGTGATCGGCTCGTCATCGACCATCATGATCCTGGCCTGCAGGAGATTGGCGGCATTAGCGGACAAGACCGCGGCGCTCTCCCGGTTCCTGTGCGCTATGGGTTGGATTGCAGCCTGCATGCTGAATGCTTCCTTTAACTGCTGCCGGCGACCGGCGCATGACCGACGGCACTTGCAACCGGATTGCGGTTTTGGGTTAAGGTCGGTGGAACGATGGCCTTTGCCAGGGATTCGAGGTGTTCGAGGACCCGGCCGGCATCCGCCGCATTGTCGGCTTGGGCCAATTGCTCGAGTTCAGCCGCCGGCGCCGTAAACACATCGAACCCCACGGTGCCGCCGGCGCCTTTCAGCCAGTGGGCGATCAGAGCCAGTTGGGCCATATCGCCCCGGTCCAGCGCCGACTGCGCCCTTTTAAGCTCCGAGCCAAGTTTGGTGATAAACTTGCCGATCACCGTCTGCAGGCGGGGATTGCCCGCCAATCGCGAAGTCACGGGCGACACCGTGTCCGACAAGACGGCCTGCATCACCCTGTTGGGCATGGATTTGCCCGCCGTATCGCCGACCGGGGTGCATGACGCTTCGGGCGTTGCCGTGCCGGGGGCGGCCAGACGGGCGGCGATGGCCTGCATCGTTTCCAAGGTCCGGGCGATCTCCTCACCGGGGCCGCCCGCCTTGGCCAGCGCTTCCAGCTTGTTGGCCGGTGCCGTCAGCGTATCGAATCCGACACTGCCGCCGGCGCCCTTGAGCCAGTGGGCAAAAACGGCGAGTTCCGTGATCCGGCCCTCGTCGTGGGATTGCCGGGCCGCGTCGAGTTGCGTGTGCAGCCGTTCGATGAAGCGTGCCACGAGATCGCGGAAGCGCTCGTTGTTGGCCGGCAGGGTCGAAACGATCGGCGCGCGGTCCATATCGGGCACCGCCGCAACGCGCTCATCCGCAAGGACCTCAGCCGGGGCCGTGTCGGTTGTGGTCTCCAGTGGTTTGCCGCCCAGCAGACCCGCCATCTGCTGCATCAGTCGGTCGATGTCGATGGGTTTGGAAAAATAACCCGAATAGCCGGCTTCCAGACATTCCTGTTCGAATCCTTTCATGGCATTGGCGGTCAGGGCGATGATCGGGGTGGATACGCCCTGCCGGCGCAACTTGCGTGTGGCGCTGAAGCCGTCCATGACCGGCATGTTGACATCCATCAGGATGGCGTCGAAATCCGCCGCCAAGGCGGATTCCACACCCTGTTGGCCGTTTGCGGCCTCTTCCACCGTGGCCCCTGCCTCCTCGAGAAAGAGGCGCAACAGTTCGCGGTTTTCAGCCCCGTCGTCGACCACCAGGATCCGGGCCGCGGGAAACTGCCAGCGCAACGGCTCGACTTCGACGCATGACGCCGTCGCCGCGGCCACCGCCTGCGGCGTGAGCAAGGGCACGCCGTCGACATCGCCGGTGCCTAACGTCACCGTGAAGGTGCTGCCCTCACCGGGTCGGCTCTCGACCGTGATGTCGCCGCCCAGGGCCCGCGCGAACCTGCGGCTGATCGCCAGCCCCAGACCTGTGCCCCCGAAGTGGCGGGTAACGTTGGCGTCGGCCTGGGTGAAGGGGTCGAATATCGATTCCTGCTTGTCGGCCGCAATACCGATACCGGTATCGACGATGGCGATCAGCAGCCGGGGGGCACCGGCGGAAGCGTCGAAACGGCAGAGCACGCGAACCTCGCCCTGGGCGGTGAATTTGATGGCATTGCCCACCAGGTTGAAAACGATCTGCCGAAAGCGGGCCGGATCCGTCATGATCCGCTGCGGAAGATCGCCCCGGGCCTCGAAATTGAGGGCCAGACCCTTTTCACGCGCGTTGATGTTAAGGACTTGCAGGACATCGCCGATGATGCGGTGCGGTTCGCTCCAGGCCTTCTCGATTTCCAGCCGCCCCGACTCCACCTTGGAAAGATCGAGAATGTCGTTGATCAGCTCGAGCAGGTTGTGGCCGCTGGAGTGGATGGTGTCGAGATACCGGAGACTGTCCCCGCGGTTGCGGTCGTAACCGCGTTTCAGGATCTCGGTGAAGCCCAGGATGGCCGTCATGGGGGTGCGGATTTCGTGGCTCATATTGGCCAGAAACGCGCTCTTGGCCTGGTTGGCGCTTTCGGCTTCTTCCTTGGAGCGCCGCAGTTCGACCTCTTTTTTCTCCAGAGCGGTCACATCGTCGAAGCTCACCAGGACACCGGCATATTTGCCTTCCGCGCCCGGTACCGGCGATGCGTTGATGCTGAACGTGAGGGGCTCGCGGCCCGCCATCTGCAGACGCAGGATGCGCGCGGCCTGGACTTCGCCCGCGGTCAGGGCCCGGTTCCAGGGCCGGTCACCTTTTTCGACACGGCCGCCTTCCGGTGCAATCCAGGGCAAGTCGCCGGCCCGATAGCCCAATAGATCCTCCGGGGTTTTGCCAAGCAGCCCGGCGAAAGACTTGTTGGCCAGCACGATCTGCTCTTTGCGATCGAGCACCAGGAGACCGCCGGCCAGGGTATCGAGCGCCGATCGTACCCGCCCGGGGATGGCCTTGGAGGGATCCAGATGGCGCAGCACCTTGCCGATGTAGAAGTAAAAGGCCAGGAAACAAAGCCCGCCCAGGAACAACGTTAGCCGCACGACCGGATGAGCGAAAATGAGACCGGGCCCATCCTGCTGCAACGTTTTGAAACGCAGTTCCAGCTGCCCCCATTTCATTTCCCCGGCCCAGATGGGGACACGGACCTGCGTGTCTTTGGAGTATTCGCCTTCCATGCTCTGCCACAGCCCATCGTGCTCGTCGCTGGCGATCAGCGACCGGCCGTCGACGCGGCGCAGCCCCAGGGAGATCAGATCAGCGTTGCGCGCGGCCAGCAGTTTGAAATCGGCGGCCAGACGCTGGAATTCGTTGGTCAGCACCAGGGCTGTACTGTGAATGGCGATGGTTTCGGCCAGCGCCTTGCGGCTCTCCCGCACGATGGCGGTCTTGTCCGGTATGAAGCCCGCATAAAATGCCAGCATGGCGATACAGACGGTCAGGCCGACCAATCCGAGGACGACCCGGAATTTGACGCTTAGTCTTCGCATGTCTTATCTCTTGACCACCGGTGATCTCCGGATCCGCCGACAGGCCTGGTCTGCGGATCGGGAGGGTCGGGTTTGCGCTCCAGAATGGATTCGAGCGATTCATCGTCATCGTTGTTGTCGTCATCTTTGCGGCGGGCCAGAATCGGCAGCGGGTCGAGAAGCTGCCAGGCCGGCAGGGAGGACAGCAGAGAACTTAAGAGCATCCCGCCGCGCATCAGCCAGACCACATAGCCCAC
>JASJBQ010000174.1 GCA_030066455.1 Desulfobacterales bacterium | reverse complement strand
GGGCGGTTTCTTTTGGTTACTTTTCTTTCCGTAAAGAAAAGTAACAACGACGGAAGATTAATTTGAACGCCATATAATGACCAAATCTATTCACTGAAAGTGTTTAATTGAATCAAGTCAATTAGCTAAGGGAGAATAGCGTGGATTTCGCTCTAACCCCCGATCTGGAAATGTTGAGAAAAGCAGTCCGGGAATTTGCCCAAAAGAAGATTGCCCCCCACGTCGACAAGTGGGACGCGGAGCACCACTTCCCCTACGAGGAGGCCATTTTACCCATGGCCGAACTGGGCCTCTTCGGCACCGTGATTCCCGAACAATACGACGGCGAGGACATGGGCTGGCTCTCGGCCATGATCGTCACCGAAGAGATTGCCCGCGTGTCGAGCTCACTCAGGGTCCAGATCAACATGCAAACCCTGGGCTGCGCCTACACGATCTTCAAATACGGCAGCGAGGCCCTGAGCGAAAAGTACGTGGCCAAACTGGTCCGCGCCGAATACGTGGGCGGATTCGGCATCACCGAGCCCGATGCCGGCTCCGACGTCATGGCCATGGACTCCACGGCCGAAGACCGGGGCGATCACTGGGAGCTCAACGGCACCAAGACCTGGATCTCCAATGCGCCCGTGGGGGACGTGGTCATCTACTACGCCTACACGGACAAGTCCCAGGGCGCCAAGGGCCTTTCGGCCTTCGTGGTGGAGCTCAGGAACTTCAACGGCATCCGCACCACCAACCTCGACAAGCTGGGCTCCCATTCCTCGCCCACCGGGGAGATCTTTCTGAGCGGCACCCGGGTGCCCAAGGAAAACCTGATCGGCAAACCCGGGGACGGCGCCAAAATCCTCTTCGGCTCCCTGAACCAGACGCGGCTTTCGGCGGCCGCCGGCGCCGTGGGGGTGGCCCAGGCCTGCCTGGAAATCGTGCTCAAATACTGCCAGGAGCGCCGGCAGTTCGGCAAACCCATCGGCGAATTCCAGATGAACCAGGACATGATCGCCCAGATGGCCACCGAGATCGAGGCCTCCCGGCTGCTGGTCTACAAAGCCGCCTGGGCCAAGGACCAGGGTCAACTCGACAACGGGCTCGACGTGGCCATGGCCAAATACCTGGCCGGTGAAACCGCGGTCAAGTGCGCCAACTACGCCATGCGCATTCTGGGGGCCTACGGCTACTCGACCGAATACCCGGTGGCCCGCCTCTACCGGGATGCCCCGACCTACACCATGGTGGAGGGCTCGTCGAATATCTGCAAGTGGATTATTGCGTTGGATCAGCTCGGCTATCGCAAGGCCAACCGTTAACGGGCGAAGCATTCGCCCAATATCTGCGTTCTACGGCGCCCTTCGGCGCTGCGGCGTACATGAAGTACGCCTCACTTCTCAGCGCTTGTACGCCTTGATCTTGAACGAATGCTTCGCCCGTTAAGATCAGATTGGCTTCAGCGTTCTTGGTATGCTGATCGAAACTTGAACGCATCTTGCTTCCCTCCGGTCTGGGTGCTGGCACAGAGTTTATTTGGAAGGACTCGGCGTTGGGGAATGTGATCGCCCAATCTCCGCGTTGCACGGCGGCCCTCGGCGCTGCGGCGCACCTGGTGTACGCCTCACTTCTCAGGCCTTGTGAGCCTTGACATTGAACGAATGACGCTCCCCTCCGGACCGGGGGTGTTGATTACGGCGATCAATTGGGAAGAATTGCCAGGGGGCGTGACATTCGCCCAATCTCCGCGTTACACGGCGCCCTTCGGCGCTGCGGCGTACATGAGTACGCCTCACTTCTCAGCGCTTGTACGCCGTATCTTGAACGAATGCTTCGCCCGTTAAGATTAGATTGGCTTCAGCGCTCTTGGTATGCTGATCAAAACTTGAACGCATCACGCATTTCTCCGGTTATGGCGTTGGCACAGAGTTAATTTGGAAGGACTCTGCGTTGGGGAATGTGATTGCCGAGACCATTTTCCAGACGGCGGTCTACGGGGGCGTCCCGGCCGCGAACGCCGCCCTCAAAACCCTGCGGGCGGTGCTCGAAGCCCGAGGCGAGTGGCCGCCGGGCCATCCTGAAGAATAACCGCCACGCGACCGGCAGCCGCTCCTGGAGTTCAGCCCAGGTCACCGGGCGGCCGCTGAACGATAGGGTTGACGAAGTGATTGCTCCGGTCCGGTTACGATCACGCAAACTCACAAATGCTGTTCTGCGGCCCAAGGTCTGGTGGACGAGCGTTAGGCTGTCCGGGACCTGCACCTCGACCTGATGGCCTCCGCCGTCATCCCCAACAGGATTCCTGCTCGATCGGCTTCCATGAATCGACCCGCGGCCTCATTCCTGCCAGCGATGACTTGACCTGGCAATGAAGAGTACCTATTAATTAATAACAATTATTGATTAACCTCATCTCATTAATGGCACGAAAACGCGATGAAAACACGAACTGATTCGGCCAATCCTGAAACACGATTAAATCAGATGCTGGGAAAGCTCAGGGAGCATGAATTTCGAATCACCCCTCAAAGGCTGGCCGTGCTGAAAGTGTTGGCCGTCAGTGAGGGGCATCCCAGTGTCGAAGGGATTTATGAAACCGTCAGGGCCGAATTTCCAACCACCAGCATCGCTACGATCTACAAAACGGTCAGCCTATTGAAGCAACTCAACGAGGTACTGGAACTGGGATTCCCGGATGGGAGCAATCGTTACGACGGCAACAAGCCCTATCCTCACCCCCACGTCGTATGCACGGAATGCAAAAAGATCATCGACCCGGATTTGGGCAGTCTCAAGGACCTGACGCGAGAGGTGATCAAGGAAACCGGTTTTAATATCCAAAATCACCGGGTCGATTTTTTCGGCACGTGCCGTGACTGCCAATCGCGCAACGGCTAAAATTTTTTTCATTTCTAAACGATAATCATTATTAAATAATAGTCGGTTGATAATTTGATCCCAATCTATTTCAAGCAGTTAACAGGAAGCACCGTTTATAGCTGGAGACCAATCATTCATTTTTGATGGTTTTTAACCATTTGGGCATTTAGGCATTATATTCTTAAAAACCTGGTGCCTGATATGACACGTTGAAAGGAGGTAGCGTTATGACCGATGAAAGCAAGTGCCCGGTAACGGGTAGAACATTCAGCCGCATTGCCGGCGGTGGCATGTCGAACCGGGACTGGTGGCCAAGTCAACTGAATCTCAGAATTCTTCATCAACACTCCAGCCTGGTCGATCCCATGGGCGAGTCGTTCAACTATGCCGAGGAATTCAAGAAACTCGATTTACAGGCGCTAAAAAACGACCTCTATGCGCTGATGACCGACTCCCAGGACTGGTGGCCCGCGGATTACGGCCATTACGGAGGGCTCTTCATCCGCATGGCCTGGCACAGCGCCGGCACCTACCGCATGGGCGACGGCCGCGGCGGGGGAGGAACCGGCAACCAGCGCTTGGCGCCGCTGAACAGCTGGCCGGACAACGTGAACCTCGACAAGGCGCGACGCCTGCTCTGGCCGATCAAACAGAAATACGGCCGCCAAATCTCGTGGGCCGACCTTATGATTCTCGCGGGCAACTGCGCCATCGAATCGATGGGGTTGCCGACCTTCGGCTTCGGCGGCGGGCGCGAGGACATCTGGGAGCCGGAGGAGGACATCTACTGGGGGGCCGAAGATGAATGGCTGGCGACGAGCGACAAGCCCCACAGCCGCTACAGCGGCGAGCGTGATCTGGAGAACCCCCTGGCGGCCGTGCAGATGGGCCTGATTTACGTGAATCCGGAAGGACCGGACGGCAACCCTGATCCGGTCGCTTCCGGTCGCGACGTTCGCGAGACCTTCGCACGCATGGCCATGAACGACGAGGAAACCGTCGCGCTGGTGGCCGGCGGGCATACTTTCGGCAAATGCCACGGTGCCGGCGATGCCGCGCTGGTCGGTCCCGAACCCGAAGGCGCCCCCATCGAGGAACAGGGCCTCGGCTGGAAGAGCAGCTTCGGCAGCGGCAAGGGCGGCGACACCATCAGCAGCGGCATCGAGGGCGCCTGGAAGCCGAACCCGACCCAGTGGGACATGGGCTACCTGAAAGTGCTGTTCAAATACGAGTGGGAGCTGGTCAAGAGCCCGGCGGGCGCCAACCAGTGGCTGGCCAAGGACGTGGACGACGCGGACATGATCGTCGACGCGCACGATCCGTCCCAAAAGCATCGGCCGATGATGACCACGGCGGATCTCTCGCTGAAATTCGACCCGATCTACGCGCCGATTGCACGGCGCTACCTGGAGAACCCCGAGGAATTCGCGGACGCCTTCGCCCGGGCGTGGTTCAAACTGACCCACCGCGACATGGGCCCCCGCGTGCGTTATCTCGGCCCCGAGGTCCCGGAAGAAGAACTCATTTGGCAGGACCCGGTGCCCGCCGTCGATCATGCACTGATCGACGAAACGGACATCGCCGCCCTCAAGGGGCAGATCCTGGCCTCGGGACTGCCCGTGGCCCAGCTGGTATCGACGGCCTGGGCGTCGGCCTCCACGTTCCGCGGCTCGGACAAACGCGGCGGGGCAAACGGCGCGCGCATTCGTCTGGCGCCGCAAATCGACTGGGAAGTCAACCAGCCGTCACGGCTGAAGGAGGTGCTGCAAACCCTGGAAGGCATCCAGGAGGCGTTCAACAACGCGCAGTCCGGCGGCAAAAAGGTGTCGCTGGCCGATCTGATCGTGCTGGGTGGCTGTGCCGGAATCGAGCAGGCCGCCAAAAACGCCGGTCACGCCGTGACCGTTCCCTTCGCACCGGGACGCACGGATGCTTCGGAAGCGCAAACCGACGTGACGTCGTTCCACGTGCTCGAACCAAAGGCCGACGGGTTCCGCAACTACCAGAAGAAAAAGTACGCCGTCTCGGCCGAGGAAATGCTGGTCGATCGGGCGCAACTGCTGACGCTGACCGCTCCGGAGATGACGGTTCTGGTGGGCGGCATGCGCGTCTTGAACGCCAACTGCGGGCCGTCCCCGCACGGCGTCTTCACCCAGCGTCCCGAGACGCTCACCAATGACTTCTTCGTCAATTTGCTCGACATGGGGACGGTGTGGACGGCCACCCCGGATGACGAGGATGTGTTCGAGGGCCGTGATCGTGCAACGGGCGAACTCAAGTGGACCGGAACACGGGTCGATCTCATCTTCGGTTCGAACTCCCAGCTCCGGGCCATCGCGGAAGTCTACGGCTGTGAGGACGGCCAGGAGAAGTTCCTGCACGACTTCGTGGCGGCGTGGAACAAGGTCATGAACCTGGACCGCTTCGAACTCGACTGATCACCGGCCCAAAAGGCTTTGCCGTTCTCTGCAGCCTGAGCTGACGGCTGAGCGGATGAACACCGGGGGACTTCCGCCGTCAATGGACGGCGCTTCGTGTGCCCGCGGAAATCATCGACTGGAAATAAACGCGGCGTTTCTTGCCAACCGGAAACGCCGCGTTTGCTTTTCACTTTTTCTTTTTACGGGTCACGGCAACACCCGCTGACCGGATATTCCTGCAGGCCGCTTTACAATCGGCAAACCCGGTAATTACATGATGGTTTCGTACCCGAGGCGCATGGACTTAGTGCGAATCGATGTTCTTACTCGCGGACGTGTCGGAAGCCGGTTGTAAGGTCTCCCGGATGAAAAGCGCCGCCACCAGGGCGATAATGGCTAAGAAGACATACAGCATGAAGGCCCGGGAATAGGCCGCGGCCGAATAGCCGCCGGCAAGCGCCGGCTGGCCCTCGAGAATGGCACCCAATACCGGCGGCGCCACCGCCCCGCCAAGGAATGGAAACAGGTTCACCAGCCCCACCGAAGTACCGGCGATTTCCACCGGAAAAAGCTCTTTGGCCGCGGTGAAGGCCACCACGACGACGGCGCTGCTGAACATCCCCAGCAGAAAACAGAGGAGATAGAGAACCGGTTGGTTCATGCCGGCGGTGAAGAAAGCCAGGGGAAGCGAGAGGCCCAGCGTGATGACCGCAGAGAGCACGATGACCTTCTTGCGGGAGCGCCAGACGGCATCCGACAGCCAGCTCAGAAGGGGGCTGCCCACGATCATGGCCAGGGCCAGCATGCTCAGCACATTGCCCGCCTCGGCCTTGCTGAGCCCATAGACCTGGATCAGGTAGGGCCCGCCCCACAACCCGCCAAAGCTGAAAAAGATGCTGCAGGTGCAGAAGAACCAGATGGCCAGCACCCAGAACGCCCTCTCGGCGAGCACCATCTGCACGCCGCGGACCAACCCCATTCGGGGTGGGTTGCCGGCTTTGCCGGATGCTTCCGGATGGACCGCCGGCAGGCCCATATCCTGCGGTGTGTTGCGCACCATGAGCCAGATGGCCAATGCCGCCGTCAGGGTCGCAGCCCCGATGGCCATAAAGCTCCCCCGCCAGCCGATCAGGTCGCTCAGCCAGGCCAGCGGCCGCGAGGCCGTGTAGGCCCCCAAGCCCCCCACCGCCATGAGGATGCCGGCCATGCGGGCGAAGACTTCCGCGGGAAACCAGTTGGTGATGACCTTCATGGTGGGCACGAATAGCATGGCCACCCCCAGACCCACCAGCGTCCGGGCCGTGATCGCAAGCCCCGGGGAGTCCACCAGCCCCAGAAAAATGGAAGCCACGCCGGCCAGGGCGAAGAAGACGGTGATCGTCTTGCGCGGCCCCCAGGAATCCGAAAGCAGACCCGAGGGGAGCTGCATCAGGGCGTAGGGATAGAAATAGGCGGCCGCCAGAAAACCCAGCAAAGCGCCGCTGGTCTTGAGATCCGCCTGCATGTCCAGGGCCACCACCGCCGGGCAGAGCCGGTGGAAATAGACCAGCAGGTAGCCAAACGCCAAAAGTGAAAAAACGACCCAGCGGTAGCCGCTAAGCCGTTTGGGCCCGGGTGGGGCCGCATGGGATGCATCCGCCGTGTTCGCCATGGAAGAGATTCGACCGCCTTACCGCACACCGGGTTCAGGGGGACGTCGCAAGGCCGGACGCCCGTTTCAGATCATTGCCGGCGCGAGCCACGGCCGACACTCACTGCTTAGCGCATTCCCGGCAGCCAGGCAACTGCCGGAAGGATCGTTGCATGGCATCCCGGCATCGCCAAGGGGATCGATTCGCAGCGCTTCCGGCCGCAGCATCGATGAAGCGCAAGATGGCCGGATCCTCGCGGGCGGCAGCGCGGCGACAACGGCCGGTCAACCGCCTTCCATCGGTGTGAACAGGACGACCGCATCGCCTTCCCGAAGCAGGGCCTCCCGCTCCGCGCGCTGGCCGTTCACGGCGGCGATGACATCGGTCGCGACCGGAACCCCCAGCCGCTCGAGCAGATGCGCCACCTGCGCCCCGGCATCGAGTTCGATGTCGAAGTCGATGCGACCGTCGGGTGCGAAGCGCCGCATGCCCGTGAAACATTTGACCCGGACGATCAATCGGAATCCTCCTCCAGCCCGAGTTCGGCCAGGCGATCGGCGGTGGGCACACCGTCGGCGGACCAGTTCTGCTCCCGGTAGTAGTCGTCCAGCATTTCCTCCAGGTGACAGACCATCCCCTTGGCCGGACCGTCCGGCAGCGGCTCGGCGGTGAGCCGCGCGGGCAGGGTGTCGTCGCGGCGGGAGAATCCGGCCCGGTTCAGGAACTGGCGCTCGGCCGTGATGATCCGCTCCCCGGCCCGGATCAGCTCCTCCAGGGTGTACGCCGCGCCGGTGGCCGCGTTGAGGTATTCCCGGATGCCGGTGGGCGGCACGTCGAGCTGTTTGCCCGCCAGGTTGCGCACGGCGAAGAAGATGCACAGCCCGGCTGCGTCGATGACGGCGGAGAGATCCTGGAAGGCCTTGGTGATCTTGGCCTTGCCCTTCCATTCAAGGGGGTCCACGGGCTCGGGAATGCCGAAGAGCTCGAAATAGGCCGGATCGCCGCGCATGTGCGAGCCGCCGATGGGCGAGGTGGCGTAGGCCAGCCCCATAGCCTGGGCCCCGCGGGGCTCGTAACCGGGGAATTCCTGTTTTTTGGCCACCATGGCCAGCTCGGGATGCCCGCAGCTGTCAGCGAGACGGAAGCTGCCCTCGGCCAGGCGGTGGCCGAAGCCTTCGCGGGCGGCCGTCATGCGGGTCAGCGCCACCAGGGCTTCACCGTCACCCCAGGCGAGCGGCCGCCCGACCGTCTCTTCCGCGAGGTATCCCCTCTCGACCAGTTCCATGGCGCAGGCGATCGTGGCCCCCATGGTGATCGTGTCGAGCCCCTGCTCGTTGCAGATGTAGTTGGCCTTGATGACGGCCGCCAGATTGTCCACCATGCAGTTGCTGCCCAGCGCGTAGATGGTCTCGTATTCGGGCCCCTCCCCTTCCCCGCCGAACACCGGATCCTCCACCCGGGTGATGCGCCCGCAGCCGATGGGGCAGGCGTAGCAGGCCTTGTTGCGCACGAGGTATTTGGCGGTCAGGGTCTCGCCGTGAATTTGCTCCCAGCCCGCAAAGGTGCCCTGCTGCCAGTTCTTGGTGGGGAGCACCCCGAGGTGCTGGGTGGTGACGACCACCCCGGCCGTGCCGTTGATGGTGAGCCCCAGCGGGGTTTCCTTGGCAGCGGCCTTGAAGCGGGCCAGAATTTCCTGGTTCAAGGCTTTGAAGCCTTCCGGATCGGCCAGCGGCACCTTGCCGGTGCCGCGCACGACCACGGCCTTGAGGTTTTTGCTGCCCATGACGGCCCCCACCCCGGAGCGTCCAGCGGCGCGGTCCTTGTCGTTCATCACCGCCGCAAATCGAACCAGGCGTTCACCGGCCGGGCCGATGCAGGCGACCCGGGCTTGGGCATCGGTCTCGGATCGCACCCGATCCGTGGTGTCATGGGTCGTCCGGCCCCAGAGATGGGACGCATCGCGCAGCTCGGCGCGCCCCGCGTCGATCCACACATAGACGGGGTGATCGGCTTTCCCCGAGAAGACGAGGGCATCGAACCCGGCCCGCTTGAGCTCGGTGGGGAAACGGCCGCCAGCGTTCGAACAGGTGATCGCCCCGGTCAGCGGCGATTTCGTCGTGATCATATAGCGCGCCCCGGTGGGGGCGCCGGTGCCGGTCAGCGGGCCGGTGGCCATGACCATGAGGTTCTCTGCCGAGAGGGGATCGCAGAGGGGATCCATTTCCCGGCGCAGGATGTGAATCCCGAGACCGCGCCCGCCAATGAAATCCTTGGCCACCTGGGGATCGAGCGGCTCCGCGTGCAATGTGCCCCGGGTCAGGTCGACCCGCAGGATCTTTCCCATCCAGCCATGCATGGCTTACCTCCTCATTGGAATCGATGAGGCCCGGAGCATTAGCTCACGGACAATCGACGCGCTAAACGCTTGAAGCCTCAGGTAGCCCCCCGGAGGGGGGCGTATTAATCTTTTTGGGTTTTAGGTTTTTCACCTTTGTCCCGCGCCGAGCATCGACATGGCGGGCGGGAAAAACGCGCGGACTGTTTGAGCGCAGCGAGTTTCCGCGCGTGCCGCACGACGTGGCGACGCGCAGGACAAAGCGGGACACGGCGGTTTCTTTTGGTTCGTTTTCTGACGGTCTCGTAAAAAGTCCGATATCGGCGTTACGCTTCAGC
>JASJBQ010000169.1 GCA_030066455.1 Desulfobacterales bacterium | reverse complement strand
GTGACACCGGCCTCGGGGTAGCGGGTGAAGAGGATCAATCTTTCCAGGGCTAGCAAGACCAGCCTCCGTTTCAGGCCTGCATGAAGGGGGTAAACAGCGGGCGCATGAAGTCGATCTGCATGTAGCGTTTCAGGGTCTCCCAGGTATCCGGGTTTCTCATGCCGCTGAATTCGGTCTGGTAGGCCACCCACCCCATGGCCGACCAGGAGATGCCCCGCAGATAGACAAATGGATCCCGTAGACGAATCCGCTCGGGCAGCGTAGCGCGCAGATGGCGATCCTCGATCCCCGCAGCGTAGCGCGCAATAAAATCGCTTTTGTCCGCCGCCGTCATGCGGTAGTTGGTCTTCCACAGGGTGGTGAGCGGCGAGCAGAAATGGCAGATGTCCTGGGAGGGATCTCCCCAGCGTGGCATTTCCCAGTCGATCAGGTGGATGCAGCCCCGTTCGGGGTTGACGATGAAGTTGCCGGCATTGACTTCGGTATTGACGATGCAGGGCCAGGGATCTTGCTGGTAGAAGCGCTCCCGGTGGCGGGCCGCACGGGCCCAGTCGATCACTTCGCGCAGAAAGCTGCGGATGTCGGGATCGGCCAGGTCGGATTCGAAATACTTCTGCAGCAGGCCGGCGCACTCCCGGTAGATCAGATCCAGGGGCGCGTCCTCGCGAATCAGGTGGTTTTGCGCCTCGTCCACCGGTACCTGGTGAATGCGTGCGAAGAGATCGGCGGCCGGACCGCGGTCGACGGCGTAGTTCAGCGGCCGGCCGGGCAGAAATTCCATGATGGACACCCCGCGGTCGATTTCACGCCGCGAATCGTCGACGAAGTAAGGCTGCGGTGTGACACCGCTGCCGGCCAGGAGTTGAAGCGCCTTATATTCGTAGAGCACCTGGTCTTGGCGCCCGATCTGGGTGTCGATATTGACCCGGAAGACACGCTTTTCATTGCCGGCCGTCAGGAGAAAATTGAGGTTGTACTCGCCGCCCGCCAGCGGCGACACCGTAAATTCCCGCCCGGTCATCATCGGCACGTCGGCCCAGTCATGCCGGGCCAGGTAGCGCTCGACCCGCGCCTGCATCGCCTGCATGGCGTCCGTCATGGGCGGTCTCCGCAAGGCTCCCCGCCGATGCGTTTCTGATGTGTCTGGAACATGGGCTTCGAGGGGTCAAGGGGCCAGGAATTCACGTTTTGATTCTGATTCCGCCCATCGCCGACGCCGCGGGGTTGAAAACAATGACGGGATTCGAGAGGTGTGAAATACGCGCATCGATCATGCGGCAACCTTTGCATCCCGTCAATCATTCCAAAGCCTTCGCTTCCGGAAAGACCCGGATCTTCTCCGGCGGAAACCGCAGCCGCACCGTCTGCCCGGGGGTCAGTTCACCCGCGGCCGTCAGCACCACCAGCTCATGGGCGTCGCAGTCGATCCAGGCCCGCGTGGCCGTGCCTTCGAAACGGGTGCGGACCACTGTTCCGGTTAGGCCTTCGGGCGGCCCGGCCGCATCCAACGTCAGCTGAATGTCTTCCGGACGAATCGTAGCCGTCCGGACGTGCCCGTTGCCGGTGGCGGCCGCCACCGGCAGGCGGCCAAATTCACACTCGAAAACCCCAGCGTGCAAACGGCCCTCAAAAAAATTGCCGCCGCCGAAAAAGCGCGCCACCTCGGGGTCGGCCGGCCGGTGGAACAGGTCCCGGGGCGTGCCCGCCTGGCGCAGGCGCCCCCCCAGCAGAAGGGCCACGCGCTGGGCCATCATGAGGGCCTCGGACTGATCGTGGGTCACGAACAGGGTGGTGATCTTCAATGCCGACTGGATCGACAAGATGAGCTCCCGCATCTCCTGGCGCAGATTGGCGTCCAGATTCGAAAGTGGTTCGTCCATGAGCAAGACCGCTGGTTCCAGCACCAGTGCCCGTGCCAGGGCCACCCGCTGCTGCTGGCCGCCGGAAAGCGCGTGCACCTTGCGCCCGCCCAGGTCCTCCAGGCGGGTCAGCTTCAAAATCCGTGCGACCGCGGCGTCGCGCCGCTCAAGCCTGTCCCTGCGCATTTTGAGACCAAAAGCGATGTTCTGGGCGACATTCATGAAGGGAAAGAGCAGCGGCTTCTGGAAAACCATGACCACATCGCGCTTTTCCGGCGGGAGCGCGTTCACTTTTTTTCCGTCGATGCGAATGGCGCCGCGGGTGGGTGCCAGCAGCCCGGCCACCACCTTGAGGATCGTGGTCTTGCCGGCCCCGCTGGGCCCCAGCAGCGCGGCCATCTCCCCTTCCCCGATGGCGAGGTTGAAATCCTGCACCACGGCCTGACGGTCGTAATGGATGGTGAGATCCTGAATGACGAGCGATCCCATCAGCGCACCCCCGCCAAACTCCGCCCCCCTAAATGGCGTGCGCTGAAGAGCAGCGCCACGAAGGCCGGCAGCACGAAAACGATGCTGACCGCCGCGGCCACCGGACGGTCGCCGCTGCCCATGAGCGCGAACAGCAGTACCGGCAGGGTGATCAGCCGGCCGCCCCCGATGATCAGGGTGCTCAGGTACTGGCTCCAGGAGAGCAGGAAGGCGAACAACCCGGCCACGACGACCCCCGGCATGATCATCGGCAGCATCACCCGCAGCCAGACCGCCGGGCGCGAGGCGCCCAGCGAACGGGCCTGGGATTCGAAGTCCGGGTTGTAGTTGGAGAAAACGCCCCAGAGCACGAACACGGCGTAGGGCAGGCAGAAAGTCAGGTGGACGGCCACCACCCCGACAAAGGTCTCGGCCAGCCCCATGCGGATAAACCACAGGTGCAGCCCCATGGCGACGCTCAGGGGCGGGACGATGATCGGCAGGGTCAAGAGAACGGACAATCCGTCCTTGCCGCGGAAATCATAGAGCCCCAGCGCCCGGGCCGCAGGCAGTGCCACGATGACGGCGGCCACGGCCGTCACGGCGGCCACGGCAACACTCTGCCACAGGGCGTTCACCACCTGTCCCCCCGCTGTGGTAAAGACATAGGACCAGGCCCGCAGCCCCCAGTCCTGGGGCAGCAGCCCGGGGAAGAACCAGCGGTCCGCCAGCGACCAGACGCCCAGGGTGGCAAAGGGCAGCCCCACGGTCGCCAGGATCGTCGCCACCGCCAGAAAACGCCCCGGCCGCTTCATAGGACGATCCCTCTCCGGCGGGCCGCACGCGTCAGGGCCTGGGCCGTCACCACCGCAACCGCCACCACCAGGGCGATCAGCAAGCCGGTGGCGATGCCCTCGGGCCGCGCCATGAGATCGATGTCGCTGTAGTGCTTATAAGCCCTCACCGGCAGCGTCATGGGGTAGGTGCGGCCCAGCAGGTAAGGCACCTCGAAGGCACCGAAAGTATAGGCGAAGACGATCAGCGAAGCCGCCCCCAGGGCCGGGAAGATGGTCGGCAGGGTGATGTGGCGGAAACGCTGCCAGGCGCTTGCCTTGAGGGTGCGCCCCACATCGACCAGGTCCCGCCCCGCGTTTCGCAGGACGGCCAGCAACATCAGGGTGATGAACGGAATTTCCTTCCAGACGTATGTCACAATAATCCCGATCGACCAGCGATCATTGACCATGAGCGGAAAATCGGCCGGGGTCTGGATCAGCCCGACGGCCACGGCCGTGCGCGCCAGGAGACCGGCCGGGGCAAGCATGAACATCACCGCCACGGCAATCACCAGGTGCGGCACGGTCAGGGGAAGCTGGAAGACGAAGTGGACCGGGCGATAACGGGCGGCCATCCGGTCGAGCACGAGGGCGGCGATGATGCTGAACCCGGCCGCCAGAAGGGTGGAGACGACGGATACGTAAAGTGTCATACCGAAGCTCAGAAAGAAATCGGGATCGCTCAGGACCCGGACGAAATGCACCCCGCTGAGACGGGTCAACCCGGCACCGGGCAGATAGCCGAGCGCCTGCAGGACACCCAGCAGCAGACCGCCGCCGAAGAGCACGACCACGACGGCTAGGGCCGGCAGCAGCATAAGCGCCAGGGGCATCCCCCCGGGCCCGCGGCGGGTGCGGGCGTCGCGGCCGGCATCTTGCGGGGCCATGATCAGCGCCCTTTCAGGACGTGCCGCTCCCAGCCCTTTTCGAGGTGAACCAGGACCTCGGAGGGTGGTTCCGGCAGCTGATGGGCCTGCAGTTCGGCCTCCGTCAGAGTGGCCGGCCCGCGCGGCCGCGTCGCGAAGCGCGTCTGCCATTCAGGCGGCAGCCGGCCGGAATCGATGGCCGGGAAGTCGCCCCAAATAACGGGATCGGCCTTTACGAGCTGGGCTTCGGGTGAGAGGAGAAAATCGGCCACCACCATGGCCCCGGCGCTGGCGGCGGCGTTGAAGGGAATGGCCACGAAATGCGTATTGGCAATCGTGCCCTCTTCGAAGACATACGTGCGCACCGTATCCGGGAAGAGTCCGTCCAGGATGTTCCGCGAAGCTTCCGCCGGGTGGTAGGAAAAAGCGAAGTCGATTTCACCGTCTACGAACAGAGCGTTCATGCGCACCGGCGACTCGGGGTAGGTCCCGCCGCCGCGCCAGAGGCTCGGGGCCAGATCGCGCAGGACCCGGTAGGTGCGATCGGCCGCCGCCTGGAGGTCGTCGCGGCTGTAGCTGCCCTGCCAACGACCGATATCCCCGTTCAGATGGTAGAAGACGTGACGTACAAAAACGGATCCGGTGAAATCCGGCGGGGCCGGGTAGGCAAAGCGCCCGGGGTTGCGGCGAATCCATTCCAATAGGCCGCCGATGCTGCGGGGCGGATCGGTGATGCGGGCCTGATCGTAGATCATCACGACCTGGGCGCTGCCCCAGGGGGATTCGAGGCCCTCGACCGGCTCGCCGAAATCGTTGGCCACCGTGGGGCGACTCCAGTCGACGAAGCGCTGGTTGGGCAGGCGTTGGGCAAAGGGTCCGAAGAGCAGCCCGTTTTTCTTGCAGGTCCTGAAATTCTCGCCGTTGATCCACATCAGGTCGACATGACCGCCGCTGGTTTTCCCGGCCTGTTTTTCGATCACCAGTTTGCCGACGACCTCGGCGATATCCTTGACCGGCCCCTGGCGCAGTTCGATCCCGTAGAGATCCCGTACCCGCGGGATCACATAGCCGTGCACGTATTTATTGACGGCCGGGGAGCCGCCCCACATGAACCAGTCCACGGTCTGGCCGCGGGCCTCGGCCAGAACCTGTTCCCATGGTTTTTCCGCCGCCGTACTGACGGAGGCCAGCAGCACAACCAGGAGCACAACCGCCCATCCACCCAGCCGATGGGGTTTTCCGCCGTACCGATAAACCATTGTAATTCCTCCGTTGCGCGCTAGAAGTTGGTCTGGACAGGATGGGGCTGAACCCGGGGCACCGGGTGATGGTCGGTGGCCGTTGTGATAGCCCGCCGTCGCACCGATTGTCAAGGCGGCCAGCCATCCACGTGATTGCCGGGTGTCGCCAGACCCCCCGCTTATACTTCCCCTCGAACCTTTTTGATAATCCTGGGAATGAAAAACGAGAAGACAAACAGCCCGATCGAGAAGAAAACCTTGAACGATACGAGCTGGGCCCAGTCGCCGGAAGCCCAGACGTCTTTAAGCGTGCCGATAAAAAAGGTAAAGATGAATGTCCCCACCAGGATGCCCAGCCCGGTCCCCCAGAAGTAATCACCGAAGCGGACACTGGTCAGCCCCATGCCGAAGTTCATGGGCGTGAAGGGGAAGTAGACCAGGCGCAGGTACAAAACGGTGGCGAAACCGTTGCGCTGGATGGCCTGGTCGTATTTCTGCAGCTTGTCGCCGATCAGCGTCGCAGCGAAATCGCGTCCCAGGGTGCGCCCGATCAGAAACGCCAGGCTGGCCCCCGCCATGGCGCCGATCCAGACGTAGACGAATCCCCAGTAGGCCCCGAAAATGGCCGCCCCCAGGCCGGTCAGCAGCGTCCCCGGGATGAACAGGCAGACGCCGGCGGTGTATACGAAAATGAATACGACCGGCGCCCAAAAACCGGCCGTATTCAGAAAGGCCTGCAGAGCCTCGGCCGTGAGATAGTTCTTGATGGGCGAATAACGCACCAGTGCGATGGCCCCCAGGATGAACATGATGAAAAAGATGGCCTTCACGGCGGCCTTGCGACGATCGGGAGCGCTGTTGGCGGCATTGGCATTCATGCTTGCTGGTTCCTCCGCGTTCGGTGTTGCGGGCTCCGTCCCCGGTCCGCAAGCGGCCCGGCGCCGCACTTCGCACGGCACGTTCAGGGTTTACTCCGCCGGGGTGCAGTCATCCTGGAGGCACTTTTCCTGTTCGCTCCCGCAGGCGCGCCCCTTGAGGTTGAAGAAGAGTTTGAGGCCTTTCTTGACCTTTTCCGAGAAGATCTTGGGGGCAAAGAAATTGCCGGCCACCCGTTTGTTGATCTCGCCGATGGTCGGGTAGGGATGCACGGCCCCCGCCAGGGTCGACAATTTGACCTTGCCGTTGAAGATGGCCACCCATTCGTTGAGCAGCTCCCCGGCATGGGGCCCCAGGATCTGCACCCCCAAGGGCTTCTCCTTCTTGTCCAGCAGCATCTTGACCTGCCCGCGGGTCTGCCCCTCGGCCCGGCTGCGGTCGTTGCTGCCAAAGGGCTCGGACCAGATCTGGTAGTCGATGCCGGCCGCCTGGGCCGCCTTCTCGTTCATGCCGATGCTGGCGAGCTCGGGATCGGTGTAGGTGCACCAGGGCAGATGCGTGTAGTCCGCCTTGCGCGGCAGCCGGAAAACGGCATTGCTGACCACGATGCCCCCTTCGTAGCCGGCCGCGTGGGTGAACTGGTAGCCCCCGTTGATGTCGCCGGCCGCGTAGATATGCTTCTGGCGAGTGCGCAGGCGCGCGTCCACCTCGATACCGGCAGGGGTGTAGGCGACCCCGATGGCATCCAGCCCCAGTCCTTCGACATTGGCGCTCCGGCCGATGGCCACCAGCAGCGCTTCGGCCTCAGCGGACCGCTCCTGCCCGTCCGCATCCTTGAAAATCACCCGCTTGCGACCGTTGGTCTCCCGCACCGCGGCCACCGTGCTGTTCAGTTGGAAATCCACGCCCTCGGCCGTGAGCGCCGCCATGACCGCTTCGGCCATGTCCCTGTCTTCCTTGCCCAGAATCTGGGGCGCCATGTCGATTACCGTGACCGCCGTACCGAAACGATTGAAAGCCTGGGCCATTTCAATCCCGATGGGGCCGCCGCCCAGAATGAGCATCGACTCCGGCAGGCGATCCATATAAAAAATTTCGCGGTTCGTGAGGTAGTCCACCTGGGCCAGACCCTCGATGGGGGGCACGATGGGCGAGGACCCGGTGGCGATCACCCAGGTGCGGGCCGAGATCGCCCCGCCGTCGAGTTCGATGGCGTGCTCATCCGTGAAGCGCGCCTCCCCGAAACAGACCTTCACGCCCAAGCCGCAGAAGCGCTCCACCGAGTCGTGCACCTGGATATGATCCACCACGGCGCGGATGCGGTCGGCCACCCGGCTGAATTCCACCGGCGGCCGATCGATCGCCGGCAGGCCGTAGGTCTCGGCGTTTCCCATGTCGTGATAGACATGGGCCGATCGAATCAGGGTCTTGCTGGGCACGCAGCCGAAATGCAGGCAGTCGCCGCCGAGGGCCGGCTCCTTTTCCACCAGGAGTGTCTTGGCGCCCAGCTGCGCCGCGCCCGAGGCCACGGTCAGCCCGGCGGCCCCGCCGCCGATGATGCCGATGTCGTAGTCGTAGCTGGTCATACAGACTCCTTCGCCCTGGTCCCCGTGAACGGGGAGCCGCTTGCGTCTCAGCGCCCATTCAACGACCCGTCGTCGTCCAGGTGATCCACCTTGAGTTGGAAGCGCTGCTGCGCCAAGCGCGGCTTGAGATCATCTTCGGCGTAGAGGCGGTGGTCAATCAATGCGAGGGGCGACTGCGCCGATACAGCCAAGGAGGATCGAGAGAAAGACAATAACCCCCATCGTTGCTAGAACCTATCTCACTAATCATCTAAGCGCCCCTGGCGGCGTTCTCCGCATTGCGGGATTCCTCGCCGATTGTAGTTTAAAGGTTAGTCCCCCTCACGCCTTGCCATAAACCCCAATCCTAACATTGAGGTACCTTCTTTTATATAAGGTCGTTTGGGCACTGGTATCTCACGTGATGCTTGGCGTCGGCATCGTGATCCGAAGGACCTCCCGATCGGGTGGCGCGATTGGCCGCAGCATGTCCACGAATTCCGCCCCGGGTCGCACCGCTTGAAGATGTTGCCTCTTGGTCGACGGTTGGCCGCAAGCATGACAAATGGCATCAATAAACGCCTCGTCCGCAAAAAATTAATACCGATTCACGGAATTGCCACTCCGGCTGTGCCGGTGGGGGTCATTGTTTCCTGCGGCCTGATTGTCGGTCAGCCATGAGGCCATAGCGCCCCGGCGGTGCAGCGCAAGATTGCAATTTGGGGCCAATTTGCATATCGTACCCTTATCCAAACTGCGGAACGGGATGCGAAATGAAAAAATTTCTGGCGGAACACCCATACGTCGTGACCAGCGGCGTCTTCATCGTACTGATCACCTTCGGTTTCCTCTTTCTGCACTGGCGCCGGGACGAATACGCCTTCATCCTGCTGCTCTATTTCATTATCACGCTGGGCATCCGCCTCGATGACATTTCCCGCCAGATTGGCATCGGCGCCGAATCACCGGCCACATTGGCCGAGAAAAACGAGCGGGTCCTCCACCTGATGCGGCAAATACAGCAAAGTCTCGATGAGACCAACGCCAGGCTGGCTGAAATTCAAACCGCCCTCGACCGCCGTCGCGCGCCTTAGCCCATACAGGCGGGGAATGACCCCTCGCCGCACAGCAACGCGCTGAATCCCAGCCGCGCGCTGAAGGCCGGTCCATGATGCATCTGGAAAAGGTCCTCGAAATCCTGGAAAAAGAATCCGTCGGCGGCTCCCCGACCGAACTCGAGGCCCTCTGTACCCGCATCGGCGACCTGGTACGGATGAACGGCGAAGACTGGGTGAAGGCCAACCGCAAACGCCTGCTGCGCGAATGGGATACCATCCTTAAAATGAAACTGATCCGCTGAACCGGCCGTAAAGCACCTTTAGGGTTCCTGGACCCATCCATCCTCAACCATCCCCATCCGCCTCCGCGCCGCAGAAAACCGCCTCCAAGACCGATCGCCGAAGCCGAGGCGACCATCACGCGCACATCAGCTTGACTTTTCGGCGCCAAACCATAAAATGTCGGATTCGTTCAGCGACAACCCCCTGCCGAACCCTGGGCGCATGCTCATGGGGATGAGGAGAACGGAATGATACAGGTCGAGGAGCTTACGAAATTTTACAACGAACTCTGTGCAGTGGACCATATCAGCCTGGAAATTCCAAAGGGCGAGATCATGGGATTGCTGGGCCCCAACGGCGCCGGCAAGACCAC
>JASJBQ010000168.1 GCA_030066455.1 Desulfobacterales bacterium | reverse complement strand
CGCCGAAGGTCCGGTTGTCAGGGAGCCGAAGCCGCCGTCCCGGCTTCCCAGTTGATGACCATTTTCTGCATGTCGATGCTGTAGGGGTAATGCCGCAGAAAATTCAAACCCAATGCGCCGTGGAGTTTGGGGCGGGCCCCCTGATGGCGGAGGATCAGGACACGCATATTCCGGCGCGTGTGCGGTCCCACGCTCAGGGAATCAAGGGTCACGGACTGGGCGTCGAGCATCGTGCCCCCGGCCACTTTTACCTGGGTGTTGATCTCCGGTTCAACGCCCAGGCGCTCGGCCAGCGGGACCGTCAGCACGGTGGACGAGGCACCGGTATCGAGCACGAGCATGGTGGCGACTTCCTTTCCCGCGTAAACGAGGGTGACCGGCACCTGGAGGATGTTGCCCTCCATGACGATGCGGGTTTGCCCGTCTCCTGCCCCGCGCTGTGCCCCTGCGGCGGTTGCGGATCCCGCCCGATGGCTTTTGGCGTCGGCCGAAGCGTCGTAGTGCACTTCGTCTTTCTCCATGACTTCGGTGGCGTCCTCGGGCGGTGGTTCCTGGGAGTAGTGCTTCACGCCTTCCGCATCCGTCCAGATATAGATGCGTGCCGACGGCAGGGATGGCGTCGCCAGAAGGATCAGGAGCAGGACCAGGGGATGGATCAGGTGGCGCATCGCGGACACTCCTCAGGGTAGTGTGCGCCGCTGGCCATCGGGGCAGACCGGCGCGTGGAGTCGGATTACGGGGCCGCCCGCGGATATTCGAGCGCGAAGCGGTGCTTGTTGCGTTCTACAAAGCCGGGCCATCGCCTGTCAACTCCCCGGGATCGGCATCCGGCGATTCGTCCTGCAGCCTTCAGGTCACGATTGGCGCAGGTCGATCAGTTCGATCCGGTTGTTGGCCTTCGGGTTGCGGGGTGACGGGCCCGTGGCCAGCAAGACGAAATTGCCCTCGATGGCGTGCTCGGCCAGCAGGCGGCGGGCATACTCGTTCCAGTCGTCTGCCGGGTCCGAATCGTGGATCGGGAGGATGCCGTAGGAGAAGATGAGATCCTGACTGACCTTCCGGTCTTCGGTGACCACGGCGATCCAGGCCGGCAGCCGGTAGCGGGTGATATTGCGGGCGGTGGCGCCGCTCAGGCTCGGCACCAGCACCAGGGCCGGAGAAACCCGTTGGACGATGGTTTCGACACTCCGGGTGATGAGCTCCCGGGCGTTGGATTCGCCCCGACGATCGTATTCCCGCAGGGTCGCGCGCACCCCATGGCTCGGGCGGCGGGATTCGGCGGCGGCGGCAATTCGGGCCAGCATGGCCACCGCGTCGACGGGATAGCGGCCCATGGCGGATTCGCCCGAGAGCATGACGCCGTCGGTCCCGTCCAGGATGGCGTTGGCCACGTCGGTGGATTCGGCCCGGGTCGGGCGCCGGTTGGCGGTCATGGACTCGAGCATCTGGGTGGCGGTGATCACCGGCTTGCCTCGAAGATTGGCCATGTGGATGATTTGCTTCTGGGCCATGGCGATCTCTTCGATGGGGATTTCGACCCCCAGATCACCGCGGGCGACCATGATCCCGTCGGCCGCATCGAGGATGGCCGCCAGGTTGTCCCTGGCGCGTGAACGCTCGATTTTGGCAATGATGAAGGGGGTGTAATCGATGGCCGCGGCGGCTTCCCGCACCGATGCGATGTCACTGGCCGTTTCGACGAAGGACTGGCTGACCGCATCCAGACCCACTTCAGCGGCAAAGCGGAGACATTCGTGGTCGCGGTCGGTGAAGGCGCTGATGCCAAGATCGATATCCGGCAGGTTGAGCCCTTTGCGGGAGCGCAGTTCGCCCTCCACCACCACCCGGCAGTGCACCTCCCGGCCTTCCACCGCTTCCACCTCGATTTCGATGTAGCCGTCGTTCAGAAAAAGGGTGTCTCCCGGCTTGACGACGTCGGGCAGACGCGGGAAGCTCATGGAAACGCGCTTCTCGTCGCCCGTGAAGCTCTCGGCGGACAGGGTGAACTGTTGTCCGGTTTTGAGTTCGACCGGCTCTTCCGCGAATTCCCCGAGACGCATCTTGGGGCCCGGCAGGTCGCCCATGATGGCCACCCGCCGTCCCGCCTGCTCGGCGGCGGCGCGGATATTGGACACCACGTTCCGGTGGCTGTCGAAATCGCCGTGGGAAAAGTTGACCCGGGCGATGTTCATCCCGGCCCGAATCATTTTGGTCAGCACTTCGATCGACTCCGAAGCCGGACCGATCGTGCAGACCAGCTTGGTTTTGTTGGCAGGCAGATGCATGGTGTGCTCCCTTTCTGGACGATTTCATTTGTTCATACGACGCGGACGCTCGGCGGTCTCAGGCCGCCGTGTGCATGCTCGCGGCGCATTCGTTCTTGCCGATATCCATGATTTCCTGCTCCTCGGCGTCCACCGCCACCAGACCAGCGTTGATTTCGCGGATCTTGGCATACTCTTCGGGCTGGGGACGCATGTTGGCCTGAATGAAGGCATAAAAATCCGAGGCATTGTCAATGGTGTAGATCGCGGCATTGCGTTTTTTGATCGCCGTCATCGGGGCGGCGAAGATCAGGTTGTCATCGGCTTCTTCCCAGTCCATGTAGTGGCCTGGCAAAATGATGGTGTCATCGTCGAGCTTGAGTAGGATTTCGGTCATCGTCTTAAAGAGTTGTTCCGACCAGGCCTCGGCCATGCCTCCCAGGTCGGGTCGCCCGATGGACTGGATGAAGACCGTATCCCCGGTCACCAGATATTTACCGTCGATGCGGTAGCAGGTGCTGCCGGGGGTGTGGCCGGGGGTGTGGATCACCTCCACTTCGGGCCCCCCGCTGCGGAACCGGTGGACTTCGCCGTGTCTGGCGGGAGTGTAAGGGAACTTGGCCCCCTGAAAATCGTCCTCCGGCGCCACGATTTCGACGGCGGCGCTTTGGCGCAAACCATCGCTGCCCGAAATATAGTCGGCCTGGCGGTGGGTCTCGAAGGTTTTGGTGATGGTGCAGCCGCGGGCCTGGGCGAAATCAAGATAGAACGCGATGTCCTTGGCCGGGTCGAAGACCATCATTTCCTGGCCGTAAACAAGCCCGTAGCTGCATGAGGCCTTGCCTGGACGTCTGAACTGGACCAATTCGTAGCCATCTTCCGCGGCCACGCGGGTGGGGGCGAGGAGGTTGCCCCAGGCCTTGATGCCGACCTTCATGTGGGCGACGTCGGCGTAGCCGTGCTGGGCTAAGATTTCACCCACATATTTGGACGAGCCCTCCTTGGCGCAGACGATGCGCACCTTTTTCCCACGGGGTACCTTGGCGACGCTTTCCTCCTCCATTTCGATGAATTCCATATAGGGCACGTTGAGCATGTCGAAAGGATAGGGTCCCTCGATCTTGAAACGGCCGAATTCGACATCGTTGCGCACATCCAGCAATAGAAAATCCTCGCGACGGGTCAGCCCGTCGAAAAGATCTCGGGCGGTAAAGGATTCGATTGCCATTGACTTGTCTCCAAAGATTTTAAGGTTAACGAAGAAAATTGTTTCAGGATGTCCGCCGAATAAAAAACCGGATGATGTCGCCATCCTGCCTGGATTCGATGATTTCATGACCGGTGGTGCGGCCCCAGGCCGGGATGTCGGTCAAAGAGCCGGGGTCCGTCGTCAGGGCTTCGATCACCTCGCCGATCTCGACTTCCTTGATGCCTTTGCTGATCTTGACCACCGGCATGGGGCAGGCCAGTCCCTGCAGGTCGAATGTCTTGCTGATTTTGACGTCGTCGCTCATCTGCCATCTCCTCGTTTGATAGGGTGGTTGTGTTTGTCTACGACTAGATAAAGAGCTGAACCTTGCTGCTGCCGGCCTCTTCCAGGAATTTGGCCACACCGCCGAATTCGAGGTTTTTGTAGGCGATCATCTCTTCGCGCTTGAATCCCATGAGGTCCATGGACATTTCACAGATTACGATACGCACACCCAGTTCCTCGGCCAGAGAGAACATCTCATCGAGGGACGCCACGTTTTTCTTTTTCATCAGGGATTTCATCATGGCGGTCCCCATACCGCCCATGTTCATCTGGGAAAGTTTGACGTCGCCGGCCCCCTTGGGCAGCATGGCCCCGAACATGTTGCCCATAATATCCTTGCCGCCAACGGTTTTGTTCTTGTCGCGCAGCACCGGTGTGCCCCAGAAGGTGAAAAAGAGCACCGTCTCCATGCCCATGGCGACGGCACCCGTGGCGATCACCAGGGCGGCCAGGACCTTGTCCAGGTCGCCACTGAAAACGACCATGGCCAGTTTGTTTTGCGCCGACCGGTTCTGCAGGCCTTCCAGTTGTGCCTGGAGGGCATCGAATTTCTCCTCGACCTGCTGCATGGCATCCTCCTATTGGTTATTGATACCCGTCAAAACTTCATAGTATGAACAAAGTTGACCCAATTCATTGGTTTCGGAATGCTGTCGGCAACGTCCGGAATCATCCTTGCTCAACCACCTCCATCGATGAGCGCAATACCTCGAGATGTACAAGCAGCGCTTCACGCTGCTCCTCGCTCATCCGGGAGAGCACTTTCCGGTTCGCCGTTTTAAGGTGCCCGTTGATTCGGTCCAGCTGGGTCTGTCCCTGCGGTGTCAGGCGCAGAAGGGTGATTCGAGAATCCTCGGGGTCCTTGAACCGCAGAATGTAGCCTTTTTTAGCCAACCCCTCGATCAATCGGGTGATGCGGCTTTTAACGACGCCCATGCGATGGGCAATGCCCTTGGGCGTCAGATAGCGTTCGTGTCCGAAAAGGCGGAGGCAGCGCAACTCGGCATCCGGCAGATCGAATTGCTCGGACTGTCGCTGAATGCGATCCTGGCAGCACTGGTAGAGCTTGAAAATAAGATTTTGGAATTGGTCAATCTGGTGATCAGAAATGGTATCGTTATTTCTGCCCGTTTTGTTCATATTGTGAACTATAGGCGCAGATTTCTAATTGTCAAGGCGACGGAGATTGATGGATGTGCTGCGCGGCAATTATTGCCCGATACCCTGTGATGCAAGCTTCGGCTCGCTCCGCACCACATCGGCAGGCCCTCTCGGAGCGGATCAATTCAGGGCCGGGCCAACGCGAATCGGGGCGGCGTTTAGCCGAATCGTCCGGTGATGTAGTCTTGGGTCAGCTGGTGGCGGGGGTTGGTGAAGATCTGGGCGGTTTCGCCCACTTCGATCAGATCGCCCAGATGAAAATAGGCCGTGCGCTGGGATACGCGGGAGGCTTGCTGCATGGAATGGGTGACGATGGCGATGGAATACTGCTGTTTGAGCTCGTCGATCAGATCTTCGATGATCGCGGTGGCAATGGGGTCGAGGGCCGAGCAGGGTTCATCCATGAGGATGACCTCGGGACTCACGGCGATGGTGCGGGCGATGCACAGGCGCTGCTGCTGGCCGCCGGAAAGCCCTGTGCCGGGCTGCGCCAGGCGGTCCTTGACCTCCTCCCACAGGCCGGCCTTGCGCAGCGAGGTCTCCACGAGTTCGTCCGTATCCGCTTTGTTCTGGACCAGACCGTGGATCCGGGGGCCGTAGGCCACGTTGTCGTAGATCGATTTGGGAAAGGGGTTGGGTTTCTGGAACACCATACCGACCCTGGCCCGCAGGGGCACGACATCGATGTGGCGGTCGTAGATATCGGCTCCGTCCAGCAGAATCTTGCCGGTCACGCGGCAGATGTCGATGGTGTCGTTCATGCGGTTGAGGCAGCGCAGAAAGGTCGATTTGCCGCATCCGGAAGGCCCGATCATGGCGATGACCTGGTTGCGTCCGATATCGAGCGACACATCGATGATGGCGTGCTTGTCGGCGTAGTAGACGTCGACATTCCGACAGCTCATACGCGGGTCGTCAATGAAGGCCTCGCCCACGGTCTTGCGGGAATCGCGGCTGTAGAGAATGCGTCCGGTCTGTTTGTCTTCCACGCTCGCCGGTTCGGCCGCCGGGGCCCTGTTATCGCTGGGATCGTCTTTAGGTACCAATTGGGCTTCCATATCGCTTCGAATCGATGGCCCATCCGTTAATCGCGCCGTCCTTTTTGCGAACCGTCATTCAAAACCGGGGCGGCCGTTTCGGGAAGCGCTCCAGGCGTGCTGCCGGCGTCCGCCGTGGCGACAACAATCCTTTATGTGTCTTGCGTCCTCCGGGCAATGCGTCCCGGTATTGAAATCCAGCTCAATGTGGTGTGAAAGCGGGCCGGCGTCAAGCTGCCGTCGATGCCGGCCCGCATGGCCGCAATGGCCTTCGTGCTTATTTCAGGACCAGACTTTTCATGTTCTTGACATCCGAGGCAAACTGTTTGCGTTCGTCATTGGGCATGGGGATCATGCCTTTGTCCGCCAGGTAGCCGTCCGGGCCCCAGGCTTTTTCGGCCGAAAACTCGGCCAGATATTCCTTCATTCCCGGTATGACCTCGACGTGGGCTTGCTTGACATAGAAGTACAGCGGACGGGAGACCGGGTAGGAACCGTCGGCAATCGCCTCGAAGGTCGGCGGCACGCCGTCGATGAAAGAACCCTGGATAATGTCGCTGTTCTGATCGAGGAAGCTGAATCCGAAAATACCGAGGGCCTTGGGGTTGGCATTCAGTTTCTGGACGATCAGGTTGTCGTTTTCACCGGCCTCGACATAGGCGCCGTCCTCACGAACCGTGTGGCAGATGGCTTTATACTTTTTCTTGTCCTGTTTCTTCATGGCCTTGATCCAGTCAAACTTCTTGGCACCGGCTTCCATGGCCAGTTCGACGAAGGCGTCGCGGGTGCCGGAGGTGGGCGGCGGACCCAGCACCTCGATCTTGTTGGCCGGAAGGGCCGGGTTGACGTCTTTCCAGGTCTTGTAGGGGTTGGGGATCAACTTTTCCGCGCCGCTGGGATCCGGCACGTCCTTGGCCAGCGCCAGGTAGAGGTCCTTGCGGGTCAGTTTCATCGGAGCCGTCTTCTTGGCGTTGGCGATCACGATGCCGTCGTAGCCGATCTTGACTTCGATGATGCCGTCGACGCCGTTGGCCATGCATTTGTCGTATTCGGATTTTTTGATCCGGCGCGAGGCATTGGTGACATCCGGGTGCTCGACCCCGACGCCGGCGCAGAAAAGCTTCAGTCCGCCGCCGGAACCGGTGGACTCGATCTTGGGGGTCTTGAAGCTCGTGGTTTTGCCGAACTGCTCGGCAACCACCGTGGCGAAGGGGTAGACCGTGGACGAACCCACGATGCTGATGTAGTCACGGGCCGAGCCGGCCGCGACCACACCGGCGGTTGCCAGAAAGGCGATGGCGGTCAGTACGATAACGGTTCGCTTAAGCATTTCTTTCTCCTTGAATCATTTGGGTTGTTGAACCGATTGAAAATCGGGCGCGGCCTTGGTGGCCGGCCGCAATATGCAAACCAATTCCAGCCGAGCGTCGCCACGGCTACCAGCGACGTTCGAAACGTTTGCGCAAATAGACCGCGGTGGCGTTCATGACGATCAAAAAGGCCAGGAGCACCAGTGTGGCGGCCGATGTTCTTTCCACGAAAGCCCGTTCCGGGCTGTCGGCCCAGAGAAAGATCTGTACCGGCAGGACCGTGGACGGATCGGTAAAGCCGCCGGGAATATCCACGATGAAGGCCACCATGCCGATCATGAGCAGCGGCGCGGATTCCCCCAGCGCCCGGGCCATGCCGATGATGGTTCCCGTCAGGATGCCGGGCATGGCCAAGGGCAGGACGTGGTGGGCCACCATCTGCATCCGGGAAGCCCCGATACCCAGCGCGGCTTCGCGGATTGACGGCGGCACCGATTGCAGCGAAGCCCGACTGGCGATGATAATGGTCGGCAGGGTCATGAGCGTCAGTACAAGCCCCCCGACGAGGGGGGCCGAGCGCGGCAAACCGAAAAAGTTTAAAAAGACCGCCAGCCCCAACAGGCCGAAAACGATCGAAGGCACGGCGGCCAGGTTGTTGATGTTGACCTCGATGAGATCGGTCCATCTGTTCTTGGGTGCGAATTCCTCGAGGTAGACCGCGGCCGCAATCCCGATGGGAAACGACAGGATCAGGGTCACCAAAAGCGTGTAAAACGATCCCATCACCGCCCCCCAGATGCCGGCCAGTTCCGGCTCGCGCGAATCCCCGGCGGAAAACAGAATGCGGTTGAAGCGTTTCTCGATACGCGCTTCCCCGGCCAGACGATCGAGCCAGGCAAGTTGCTTGTCCTTGATACGGCGTTCGCCCTCCGGCACCTCCCGCGAAATGTGGCCTTTGGCGAACATGTCGACATCATCGTCGGCCGGAACCCAGAGGGAGAGGGTTTGTCCGATCACCTCGGGGTTGTCGAGCACCATGTTGCGCAACTGAAATGCCGCCCCGCTGCTGACCATGCCGTAAAGCATGCGTTTGTCCCGACGACCCCCGACCTCGGGAAACATGCGCCGCAGCGACTGCTTCACCAGACCGGGATAATCCGCCGTCGTCAGGGCGTCGCGGGCCAGTATTTCAGGGTCGAAGAAAACCTCGAGCTGCAGGTAGGTTTGCTGAAAGGCGGGGTAGCCTTTGGCGAAAATGCTGATGAACAGGATGGAGAGGAACACCAGACTGGCGACGATGGCTGCAACCCCGTAGAGGCGGAAACGTTTTTCGGCCCGATAGCGGCGCGCCAGCCCCGCATGGACGATGTCGATGGAGCGGCGGGTGTCGACGCTACCGGGTGAATGGCTGCGGTGGTTATTCATACTGCTCCCGGTATTTACGCACCACGTGAAGGGCGATCACGTTCAGCATCAGGGTGACGATAAACAGGATCAGGCCCAGGGCAAAGGCGGCCAGCGTTTTGGGGCTGTCGAACTCCTGGTCGCCCACCAGCAGGGTGACGATCTGGACGGTGACCGTGGTGACGGTCTTGAGTGGGTTCGCGGTCAGATTGGCGGCGAGGCCGGCGGCCATGACCACGATCATGGTTTCGCCGATGGCCCGTGAGATGGCCAGCAAAACCCCGCCGACGATGCCCGGCAGGGCCGCCGGTAAGACGACCTGCCGGATCGTCTCCGACTGGGTGGCGCCCAGACCGTAGGAGCCGTCGCGCAGCTCCTGGGGCACCGCGTTGATGACGTCGTCGGAAAGCGAAGACACGAAGGGGATGATCATGACCCCCATGACCAGGCCCGCGGCCAGGGCGCTTTCCGAGGAGACATCCAGCCCGATGCCGATGCCGGCATCCCGAATCACCGGGGCGACGATCAGCGCGGCAAAGAATCCGTAGACCACGGTCGGAATCCCCGCCAGGATTTCCATCAGCGGCTTGACGACGGCCCGGAACTTGCGGTTGGCGTACTCCGACAGATAGATGGCCGACATCAGGCCGATGGGCACGGCCACGAACATGGCAATCGCCGAGATCATCAGGGTGCCGGTAAACACGGGGATCGCCCCGAAGGCCCCGGAAGACCCTACCTGGTCTTCG
>JASJBQ010000172.1 GCA_030066455.1 Desulfobacterales bacterium | reverse complement strand
GGTCGACGACCCCGGCGGTCATCACGTCCAGATCGAAGATGCGGATGACGTTGCGGCTCAGGCTGCGCTCGTAGGGCACCGGGCGCCCGGCCATATTGATCCCGGCCACCCGTCCCTGGGCGGCGGCCTCCGGCCAGATGGCATTCACCCAACGGGTTTGGCGGGCCACGTCAATGGATTCGGCCGCATCCCCCGCGGCATAGACATGCGGTGCGCTGGTTTGCAGGAATTGATCCACCACCAGGCCCAGGTCAACCGCGATCCGGTCGCGGGGCACGAAGTCCAGGGCCGGCAGCACGCCCTTGCCGATCACCACCAGGTCGCAGTCCAGCCGGCTGCCGTCCGAAAGCCGGGCCGCCGTCACGGTTTCCTGGCCCTCGAAGACCTCGGCCGCGATGTCGACGCGCACATCCAGTCCATGGGCCGTCAGTGTATCCAGGATCATACCGCCGGCAAAGGCATCCACCTGCATGGACAGCGGATAGCCCGAGCGGATGAGCATGGTCACGGCGAGTCCCCGGCACATCAGGCCGTAGGCCGCCTTGAACCCCACCAACCCGCCCCCCAGCACCAGGGCTCGCCGGGCCCCTCCATCCAGGGCGTCCAGCATGCGGCGCACATGGGCTTCGGTGCGCATGTAGGAGATGTTGCCCAGCCCGAGCCCCTCCGCCCGAATGGGCCGCGGATCGGCCCCGCTGGCGATCAGGAGTCTGTCGTAGGGCACGCTTTTACCGTTCACGTCCACGCGGCCGGCATCCACGTCCAGACCCGTCACGCGGTTTCCGAGGATGGGCGCGACCTTCCAATCGTCGTAGAAGGAGGCCGGTCGAATGGGCAGTTTGCCATAGGGCACGCGGCCTTCAAGCACCATGCTGATCATGGGACGGCAGTAAGGCGTAAGCGTTTCATCGCCGATCATGACAATGCGGCCGTCCGGGTCCATGCGGCGGATCGCCTCGGCCGCATTCACCCCGGCTATGCCGTTTCCGATGATGACGTATTGCATAGACCACTCCTGGCTGGTTGGGCGATATCGGCGGGTCACGCCTTCGACCGCGGCCGGCACTGCCACCGCAGCCGCCTCCGGGTTGACGGGTGGATCACAACCAAAAGCCCGTGCCGGTCGCGATGGGATCGGCGCGGGCCTTACAGGGGCAACTTGTTATTATGGGTTCTCACGGCATGCCTCCGCAGCAGTTTGGAACGGCGGTTGACACCAGGGACTTGTAGACGGAAGTGACGGCGATTCAGGGAATTGGCCTGCCGGCGCAAAGCGCAAGCCCTGGCGGCAGGTTGTCAGCTACTATAGAGAAGCCCCGGTTTGAGGTCAATCGCAATCTGGCGCCTGCGGCCCATTCGAATCGGCGACGGGTGTCGCCGGGTCCGCCGACACGGGGACGGGAGGATGCATTTTTCATTGGACAGCGCGCGCCGTCAGTGCCTATTATATTCTATCCCGGATCGATACGGTCCCACATCATGTACGGGAGAGTGCCATGCAACGCCAAATCGTGCGCCTGGGTCTGTTGATTGTCTTTTTATGCGGTCTGACCGCCGCATGGTCGCCGTCTGCCATGGCAAACCCCCGACTGATCCAGATCGAGACCCGGGACGGCATCCGCAACCGGCTGTTGGTCTTCCGGCCGGACGATCCGGCGGCAGCCGTCGTTCTGTTTCCGGACGGCAGCGGCCGCCTGGAACTCACCCACGTCTTCAACCAGCCGGCCATCGGCCGTGACGGGGACATTCCCACCGGTCTGATGGCCAGCCTGATCAAGCAGGACATCATGGTCATCCTGCCGGACACGCCTTTCGATCACAACTCCCATCTGGGGCTGAACGGCTGGCACGGCAGCGGGATCTTCAGGATCAGTGCCGACCACGCCCGCGACGTGCGTGAAATCGTGGCCTGGGTGCGCTCCCGGGAGAGCATCCCGGTCTGGCTGGCCGGTATCCGCATGGGCGCCTTTTCGGCCACCAATGCCGCGATTCGCCTGGGCCGTGAAGTGGATGGCCTGATCATCGCCGGCGGCATTACCCAGTGCCCCGAGCAGCGGACTCTGCTGCACCTCTGTCCGGAAGGCCTGATGGGCATGGACCTTTTCGATGTCACCGTACCGACCCTGGTTCTCTCCGGGGGCAACGACGACCCCTTCAGCGGCGACCCCTACCCGGAGACCATGATCGCCGCGGCCCTTTCCGGCGCACCGTCCGTGCGCGGCCGGGTCTACCCCACCATGGTGGATTTCGAATCTTGGGACGCGCTGCCCCCCGGCCCAGAGACCCTGACCGGCGTGAGCGAGGACCGGGTAGCCTGGGAAATGGTCAACTTCATTCAGGGCAACCCGCCGGCCGCACCGGCACAGACCGAAAGCCCGGCCGCTCCGGGTGAATTGACGCCGATGGGGAAGCTGTTTATCTGCCTCTACTAACAATTGTCCCATTGGAACAGCATCTTTTGGCCTCGGGCGGCGTTCTCGCTCCCTGCCGGTCCTCGACGTAGCAAGGCTACGCCTGCGGGCGTCAGGTCGTTGCGGCCTTGCCCGAAACCAAAATCTACGGCTTCCGGGCTTTAAGGATCGTGGCGCAACCACATGCGATGCGGTGTGGAGGAACGCAGCAATCCCACGCTATCTGGCCTGATAAGCAGCCTGTCGGCTCCAGAGAAGATGCTATCCAGCTAACATCTAAACGGATGCGTAAACAGGTCGAGAGACGGCTTGCGCAGTCCGAGGAATGAGTCGTCCCCAAGTTATCGGTCTTGTTTAGTAGCCTGCTGGGTTCCCGGTAGGATGCTAGACATCGATACTCAAAACGGATGCCTAAAACGGCCAAGATCAAGGCTTGCGGTGGTTTGAAGGGCGAGGCGTACGGCTGTACGCCGCAGCGATTCAAATCGCCGTGTCACGCCGATATTGGTCGTTTTAGGCATCCGTTTCGTGGTCGAAGATGTAGCCTACGGATCGGACGCTCTTGAAAAACTGCGGGCGCTTGGGATCTTCCTCGAAATATTTGCGGAAGCGGACAATGAAATTGTCCACCGTGCGGGTGGTCATGCGGCCGGTGTAGCCCCAGCCGATTTCGAGGATTTTCTCGCGCGAGAGCACTTTGCCCCGGTTGGCCACGAACAGTTTGAGCAGTTTCATCTCCTGGTCGGTCAGCTTGATGGTGCGATTCACCCCGCTGGCGTGGGCCGCGCCGAAGTCGATCCGGTTGCGGCCGAATTCCACGATCCGGGGCACCCGCGCGGACTCCCCCGCGGCCGCTCCTTCCCCGTCTCGGTTCCAACCCGCGCGCCGCAGCAGCCGTTGGATGCGCAGTTGAAATTCTTCCAGATTGAACGGCTTGGTCAGGTAGTCGTCCACTCCGCCGGCCAGCCCCTGGATGCGGTCATCCGGTTCGGCCCGGGCGGACAGGATCAGGATGGGGATGCGCTCGTCTTCCAGGCGGATGCGCTGGAGCACCGAAAAGCCGTCGATTCCCGGCAGCATGATATCCAAAACGATCAGGTCCGGTCGCCACTGGCGCCATTGCTCCAAGCCGGCCATCCCGTCGCCGGCAATGGCCACGTCGTACCCCAGTAGCCCCAGGTTGAGTTTGATACCCTCGGCGATATGCTTGTCGTCCTCCACGATCAGGATGCGCTTGCTTGCGCTCATGGTGATTCCCCCGTCGGATTCCCGTAGAGCCGTTTGGCCGGCAGCACGAGGCTGAAAACCGATCCCCGCGCATCGCTGCGGCCGGCGGCCTCCACCCGGCCCTGGTGAAGCCGTGCGATGTGCTGTACGAGGTTGAGCCCCAAGCCGCTGCCGCGCGGCGGGTTACCGCCAGGACGGCCGGCCTGGTAGAAGCGTTTGAAAATCTTGCGGCTTTCCCGGCGATCGATGCCGATGCCGTTGTCGATGAAGTCGATCCTCAGGTGGCGGTGCCGGATCGCAAAGCGGATGTCGACCTGCGGCCTCTCGGATTCGTTATATTTGATGGCGTTGACCAGCAGGTTCATCACGAGCATTTCAAACAGCGGCCGGTCGACCGGATAGACGAACCGCTCGGCATCGGGCTTGTGCACCACAATGCGGCAGCCATCGAAGAGTCCGGCATGCGCGCGGTGGCATTTCTCGATGACCGCCACCAGGTCGCGGTGTTTGAACTCCGCCTGGTAACTCTTGCTCTCCAGGCGCGCCAGGTTGAGAATGCGGCTGATGTTGTCCGATAGCCGGCCGATGTCGGCCAGCATGTAGTTGATGTATTTTTCCTGGTCCCGGCGGGGCAGGTTGTACTTCTTGAAGGTTTCCAGAAAGAGCTGCAACGAGGTGACCGGTGTTTTGAGTTCGTGGGTGAAATTGTTGATGAACTGACGCTGCAGACGATAAAGTTGCCAGGTTTTCTGATTGTAGACGAAAATGGTGAAGATTCCCATCAGGATGATGCCCACCAAAATCGAGAGCACGACGATCACGACCCAGGTTTGCGGGGCCAGCACCTTGGCGGCGTCCATGTCGATGCGTTGGGCCAGGACCTGCAGGCCGCTGCTGATCTCGATGTACCAGTAGATAAACAGGAACAGGGATAGCGCCAGGGCGACGATCGAGAAAATAAAAATGACGATGGGGTGAAAAAACCAGGTCGTGGGTCGCATGGGCTTCAGTTAAAACCAATCGCCCAGGCGAGTCAACGCCGGAATGCGGCCGCCAGCCCCCTGCAAGCGGGCCGTAACGCGGCGGCCCGGAAATTTGCGGACCGGGTAAAAAAAATGTAAAAACAATCATTCAGGCTTGTCATGGCCCTGCCGCCGTCTCTATTATCGTCCCGAAACAGCCACTGGATCATGACCCTGCAAGGTGGAAGAATGCCCGGTTCCGCTTGGCCCTGTCATATTCTCCTGGTCTACCCGGCGATACCGCCGGATACCTACTGGAGCTTCAAATACGCCCTGAGGCTCATCCGGCGAAAAAGCGCCATGCCGCCGCTGGGCCTCGTTACGGTGGCCGCCATGCTGCCCGAGGAAATCGATCTGCGCCTGGTGGACCTCAATTTCGAGACGCTCGACGACGGGGATCTTGACTGGGCCGACATGGTCTTTGTTTCGGCCATGCGCATCCAGCAGACCGGTGTCGCGGCGATCATCGCCGCCGCCCGCCGCCGGTCCGTGCCGGTGGTGGTGGGCGGGGCGTTGGCCACGGCCACACCGGAAGACCTTGCCGGTGCCGATTACCTTTTGCAGGGCGAGGTCGAGGCCAGCATCGATCTGGCCGCCGATGTGCAGCTGCTGGAGGGCATGCACCGGGCCGGCTTCAATGAAGTCTTCATCGGTATCGAGACCCCGTCCACCCGGGCCCTGGCCGAAACCGGCAAGCATCACAACCTGAAAGCCGACCCGGCGGATGCGATCGCCGTCATTCAACGGGCCGGGCTGGAGGTGATGGGTGGTTTCATCGTCGGCTTTGACAGCGACGGTACGGACATCTTCGTGCGCCAGGTCCGCTTCATCCAGCAGGCCGGCATCCCCCAGGCCATGGTCGGGCTGCTGACGGCCCTGCCCGGCACCCGCCTTTTCGAACGCCTGCGGACGGAGGGGCGAATTCTGCAAGCCGCCTCGGGCAACAACACCCACAGTTTTACGACCAATTTCAGACCCCGCATGGGGGCCGATAATCTCCGTCGCGGATATCGCCGGGTGCTGGCCACGCTCTACGGCGGCAATCTGGCCAATTTTATGTCATCACCCGTGAGATGCTCAAGTACGAGCGGACCACGTCCCACCTGGACCGGGTCTATGACCAGCTCCGCATCATACTCAAGGCTTTCGAGCACAACCCGGAGCTGGCGTCCAACGGGGTCGAGCCCATCGCTGCGGCCTGGCGCTGGAGCGCCGCCGCCATCGCCGAGGCCCAGGGGTGCATCGAAAAAATCCATGTGGATTTTCGCGATGATGTGGTCTACCATTACGAAACGATCGCCCGGCGCATCCGGGGCCTGTTCGTCCCTTTTGCATCAGAGCTCAATCGGCACGGTATCGACATGTCGGCGCAGTCGACATAGCCGGGCCCTGTCCGACGGGGAAGCCATCATGCCCACGAATACCATCCTTGCCACCCTGCGCGGCCTGTTGGCCCTGAGCGTCTACACGTTGAACACGCTCTTCTGGTGCGTGTTTCTGTTTGCCGCCGCGATCCTCAAGCTGATCGTGCCGGCCGCCGGTTTCCGCTGCCGTTGCAGCGCCGTGCTGAACTTCATCGCCGTGCGCTGGATTGCGGTCAACAACTTCAACATGCGCCTGATCAGCCGCACACGGATCCGGGCCCGCGGCATCGAAGCCCTGCGGGCCGGCAACTGGTACCTGGTGATCTCCAACCACCAGTCCTGGGTGGACATCCTCGTGCTTCAGAACATCTTCCACCGGCGGATTCCCTTTCTGAAATTCTTCATCAAGAAAGAGCTGATCTGGATGCCCGTGCTGGGGCTCGCCTGGTGGGCCCTAGATTTCCCCTTTGTCAAACGCTACTCGCGCCAGACCCTGGCCCGCAAACCCCACCTGCGCGGGCACGATATCGAGATCACGCGCAAGGCCTGCGCCAAGTTCTGCCAGCTGCCGGTCTCCATCATGAACTTCGTGGAGGGCACACGCTACACCACGACCAAAAGCCAGGCCCAGCAGTCCCCCTACCGTCACCTGTTGCGTCCCAAAAGCGGGGGCATCGCCCTGGTGCTCCAAACCATGGGCGCCCAGATGACCAGCGTCCTGGACGTCACCATCGTCTACCCTCAGGGGGCCCCCCGTTTCTGGGACCTGCTCTGCGGCCGTCTGGAAGAAGTCCACGTCCACGTGCGTGAAATCCCCATTCGCCGCGTACCCGCCGGGGACTATTTCGGCGATCCTGAATTCCGTCCGGTGTTTCAGGAATGGGTCAACGACCTGTGGCTGGAAAAGGATGCGCGCATCCAGGTCATCCTCGAAAAAAGCGCGCGCAAGGCCCGCGGGGGCACCATCTACCCACGGGCCGCCTAAAGCGGGCAGACCACCCTGCATCTCACCCCGAGCCGGTTGACAGGGGCTTCCTGACCCCTCATTCTATTGTAAAGCCGTATTGCGAAACGATTGACCGGCGGCATTGATACCAACCACAGCCGTCCTTCCCTCCTCAAAATGTAAAGGCTTAACCGTCCACCGCGGAGGTATCGAAATGCAAGCCCTCCCTCTGAATTGCCTGGCTGTATTCCTGGTTGTCTCTCTGTGGGTCGCACCGAGTCTAGGTGACACCCTGTCAGACGCCGTCGTACGCCTGAACGCCACCATCCCTGCCAAGGCCCGGACGGCCGGCAGTCTGGGAACCGAACGGGAAGGCAACGGGATTGTGATCGACCGTCAGGGCCATATCCTCACCATCGGCTATCTGATCCTGGAGGCCTCCCGCATCGAAATCACGACCGGCGGCGGCCGGAAGGTCGCCGCCCATTACGTGGGCTACGATCATGCCAGCGGGTTCGGGCTGCTGCGATCGGTGCCGCCCCTTGAGGTCACCCCGCTGGAATTAGGCGAATCGTCGGCAATCAAGGTGGCCGATGCCGTTCGGATCGTGACGGCCGGCGAGGCCGCGCAGGGACCGGCCCGGGTGATGTCACGCGATGCCTTTGTGGGTTACTGGGAATACCTCCTGGAGGATTCGCTTTACGTGGCTCCGGCCCATCCGGACTACGGGGGCGCCGCCCTGGTGGACGACGAAGGCCGGCTGATCGGTGTGGGATCGATCCTGACCCGTTTTCACGTGCCGTCGGCCGGATGGGTCCCCTGCAACATGTTCGTTCCCATCGATCTGCTCAAGCCGATCCTGATCGATCTCATCGCTAGCGGTGCGGCGCAAAGGCCGCCCCAGCCGTGGATGGGCATTCACAGCGAGGAGGTTCAGGGGCGGGTGTTCATCACACGGGTGGCGGAGCAGGGGCCGTCGGCGGCCGCCGGGCTCAAACCCGGGGATATCATCCTGTCCGTCAAGGACCAGCCCGTCGGTGGCCAGGCGGATTTTTACCGTAAAGTCTGGGCACTGGGAACGGCCGGTACCCCTATCCCCCTGCGCGTACTCAAGGGCGACAGGATCGAGGACGTCGTCGTCCATTCCGGTGACCGGCGCCAGTATCTCCTGCCCGCCGCTGCCACGATCGGGGACCCGATCTGAAGGAAAGCCGGTTGGCACCAAGCGTCTCCTCAGCAGGCCGGCAGCACGTAGAGCCTCTGTCGGGGGGCTAGCGTCTCGGGCGTCCTCGAATGGCCAGGGGGGTCAACAACAGGAAGAATCCGCCCAGCGACTCAAGCGCTTCTTCAAGGTTGGAGGCATAAGGCGGTTTCCATGAGCTATCCCAGAGAATCAACCAGCCGATGCGTTTGACCACTCCCCGGTCGAGCAACTGGGATATCAGGTAGCAGACGAAACACATGGCCATAAAATTAAGGGCCCACCGTGCCGTCCGCAAAGAGGCCACGCGGTCCGGATGCCTGTCCGCATACACGATCAAACCGGCCAGACCTGCCAGGAGAATGGGCGTCGAGCCCTGCCCCATGAGCTCGCGCCCCAGCACGAATGCGCTCAGGACCGCTAAAAATATAAAGGCACGATCGCGGGTCGTCAGCAGGCGCAAAAGCGAAAGGAGGAGAAATCCCAGAAGCAACGCGGGGTGCACGATTTCCATGAGGGGTTTGAAAACATCGCTGTCCGCCCAACCCTGGAAATTGGCCGCGGAGAGACGATAGACCAGCACGGCGAGCGCCACGGGGACCAGCAACAGGACCCAGACGAACTCGCGGCGCACCCACCCGGGCAGAGCGAGCAGAAAACGGCGGAGGGCATTTCCGCACGCGATGGCCCAAGATGTCATTGATCCCATATCGTCTTACCGTTCCCGGTAGGGTGAGTATGGCCTATGCGCCTCGAAACGGCGTCCCGCCCTGGAGGGCGTCCCCTCAAGCCGATGGGCGATATGCCATAATTTGCTTGCAAAGAAAACGGTCGCCACGCGTAAACGCCGGTCACGCGCCTTTGGCGTGGTTGTTGGCAGCCTTCGACGCCTGGCGATGCTCGTGAACCATCATCAGGGTGAAAATGAGCCAGCCGACAACCAGCGCTACGTTGAAAATCAAAAAAGACCGGACGCTCATCGCAAAGACATGCACCGCCACAAGCACGGTGACCGCCGCCAGACCGTCTCCCAGGCGTGCATACAACGTGTCGATCGCCGGCTTGCCGCGGAATTTCATCTCGGAATCGACCGGCAGCCAGAGCACGTGCCGGGCGGTGTTATTGATCGAGTAGTCGGTGGCATTCTCGGCAATCTTCATC
>JASJBQ010000018.1 GCA_030066455.1 Desulfobacterales bacterium | reverse complement strand
AAACACCCCGAGGTGGTGAGCGTGGTGAACAATGTCACCTCCCGCAAGGCCGCCATCGCCTTCGGTGAATACGAGGTTGCGCTGGCCGGCGAGCGTTGTCTGCGGGATGGCATCGGACCGTATATGTTCGAAATATCCGCCAATTCATTTTTTCAGACCAACACCCGTTCAGCCCGGCGACTTTACGCTATCGCCAAGAATTACGCCCGGTTGAGCGGATCGGAGCGCGTGCTCGATCTTTACTGCGGTACCGGAACGATAGCGATCTTCATGGCGGATGCGGCGCGTCAGATCGACGGGATCGAAATCGTGGCGAGCGCCGTCGAGGACGCTCGCCGGAACAGCACGCTGAACGGCATCGACAACTGCCGTTTTTGGTGCGGCGACGTCCGCGGCCTCCTGTCGGAGCTCAAGACACCGGATGTCATGATCATCGATCCGCCGCGCGACGGGATGCATAAGGACGTCGTGGCGCAGGTGACGGCCATGGGCCCGCGGCGTATCGTCTATGTATCCTGCAATCCGGCCACTCTGGCCCGTGACCTTGCCGTGCTCAAGAGCGCCTATCGGGTGGCCGAAGTTCAGCCCGTGGATATGTTCCCGCATACCTGGCACGTCGAATCCGTGGCCCGGCTGGAGCGCCGCTGAACGCTGATCACCTGGAGACGGTATCGGGCGGCATCGGTCATTCTGTTTTTTACCCATTGATATCGCTGACAAAAAAAAATGTTAGGAATACCAAATTTCACTTGACTTCCGGTTCAGGCTGCCATAATGAGTTAGGCCATCCAAAAACGTTTCTATCCAACGATGGCGAAAGTTCAGCATGCATTCACACCAGATACCGCTTGCCATGGCCGGCTCCGGCCGCAAAGTGCGCCTCGTATCCGTCACCGGCGGTCGGGCCTTCTGTTCGCATCTCGCCGCCCTGGGGCTCATTCCCGGGGTTGAAGTCGAAGTCAAGCGCAACGCTCCCGGCGGCCCCTTTATTCTGGGGCTCAAAGGCGGACAGTTGGTTATCGGCAGGGGAATGGCGCAGAAAATCCTGGTCAGCTGAACCGAACGGCCGCCATTATCCGTTGCAATACCTCCCCCTTCACAAATGACGACGTTCTGGCCAGAGGCCAGGACAAATCGTGCCGCCGCCTACGCACGGCAGGCTCCAGTTTCCATGTAGGCTGTTGGTTTTCAGGCAGCGGTGTGTGCCGGGGGAGGGGACGGGAGGACTTTCCGCGTACGTTTGCGCTTCTATGCGGCGCCATGCACGTTAGGTGCCAATTCGTCCGCTGAGCGGCGACAACGGATGGTGCCGGTGGTTTAGATCTCCACTCACCGAGGGCACCGGCGGACGGGAGGCACCTGACAGCGGCTTCAGGTGCCTGGACGCCGGCTAAGATCGTGTCTGGCTTTTTCCGGACGGCCAGAGGCCGTTTCGTCCGGAAACGAATCCTCAGGGCTGCGCCGAGATCGAACTCACGCTGCACGGCTCGGCGTCGTTGATCGAGGACGAGTAGTGCTTGCAAATCGGGCAGAACTTGCGCGGCTTGCCCCGACCGGTCCATGCCATTTTGACGCGGTGCTTGGCGCCGCATTTGGGGCACATGCATTCCGTCGATTTTTCACTCAGACAGATGGTTTGGATGCATTCGATACCCTGCTCGGTAGAAATCACTTCCTTTTCGGTTGGCATTTGTCTGCCTCCATTCGGTTGGGGGAAAAAGGATAAAATGAACCGGCCACTGCGTTTTGCTGCCCTCACTTTCATGCGCCCAACACCTTTGCCGCTGTGTTGTACCGAGTTATTACGAGGGCGACCGTTTGACGCCCACCTCTCCCAAACTGACGCGTGGACATCGTTTCAGCAGTACTCAACACCCGCACCATAGCGGTAATCGGCTTTTTGGTGTCCGACCCGGCGCGTCCAGCGCACCTGTGCGCGACACCCGCCCTGGCAGGGCACCGAAAGGGACGATTCGTTCCGGATTTTGAGAACACTGCCCCGTTTCATTTCCAGATACGATTCAAAATACAGTCCGTGGCGTCCGTAGTTGATGACCACGGCACCGATCATTTCGCCCTCGTCGGTTTCAAGAATGACCGGTTCTTCAAGGGGGTAGCGCGGAAATGAACGTTTCTCGTCCCACTTTCCCCGGGAAGCAGTCCCGTCTGCGAATGAAGAGAAGTCCGCATCGCTCAACCTGCCGGCGCACAGGGGTGAGAACCGGTCATTCATGATCGAATTCCTTTCTTTTCGTATTTCTTCACGAGATCCGTTATGGCCTCCTCGAGCAAGACGCCGAGGGATTTATCCACATCGACGGCAAGATGCTTGAGGGCCTTGATGCGGTCTTCGGCAACACGGGTTGAAAAGGTCTTCTTCGACATGTAAGAATTCTTAATATACATAAAAAATTAAATCAATAATAAAATTAATATATTTTTATTATAAAAATTAAATAAATATAAACATAATAATTTAAAACATGCAATCTTACATGCTTGCATGCAATAAATATAGCGATGTTGCCGAGGGCACGGACATGGTGAAGGGTTCATCGGGATGCGGCGAGAATCTGGCGGCTGGGTGGCATAAAGCGCCCTGCCTGTGCGATGCACAGGCTTCAGTCGAGGTAAAACCGGAGACGGCATCGAAACGCGGGGATGGATGATCGCACCGCCGCGGAGAATGAAATGACGGCAAACGTTGCGCCAGATGTGATTGACCTAAACGGATCGGAGCGTTAAACAGATGGGGTACAACATTGCCCGGAGGTCAAAATGAACGCGGTATTGAAAACCCTTATGGCCGTTTGCCTGTTTCTGGGATCCTGGATGTGTATCTTTGGTTACCAATCCGAAAAGCTGATCAAGATCTCGACCTTTTGGTCAGCCGTTCTGGGCTTGGCCTTTGCTGCCACCTTTGTCTATTTCGCGTTTATCGACGTCAAAAAGCAATGAAGTCTTACGGCGGGGGATTGATTTCGGTTCGGGGATGAGGCTCAGGCCGGGGAGACGTTCAAATCCGCCGACCAACGCTGAACCCGGCCTCCGGCGGCGGGATTAGCGAAACCCGCCCTGCCGGTAGGTGCGCCAGGCCAGAACACCGACGGCGATGATCGGAAAACGCTCCAGATGGGCAGGGACGTCGGCCCTGACCCCGGTGTGACGCTCGATCTTCCACTGCACGTAGGCGATGCCCCCCGAGAAGGTAAACGCACCTTTCAACAACCGCAGGATCGACAAGACCTTGCCCTGAAAAAATCGCAGGCGCCAGATCTGGCGCGCCCTGAAACGCAGGTTTTTTGAAACCCGGGGGTTATAGCGTCGCTTCGCGCCATCTTCTTCGATGGCGACATCATAGGGAAGGGCGGCAATGGCGGCACGCGTTATAAGCTCGTAGTAGGCGTCGTACAGGGCGACGAGTTTGGCGAGTTTGTCCGGCTTTTCGGCCCTTAACTCCGACCGGTAACTCAAGGAAAGGGCCTTGAACCACAGATCCCGGGCCGCAAACGGTGCCCGGGTGCATGGCAGGGCCCGCCGCATGAAGGTTGTGACGGCTTTCTCCAGGGCCGTGATGACCCGTTCCCTGTCGGCCCGGCTGCGTGCATAGGCGATGGCGATGGGCTGGGCGAATCGGCCCCAGATATAGGAATGAAACCACCGCATCGACACCCCTTGCTCGAAGTCGCTCAGGGAGAGAACCGCATACTTGGCCCTCACGCGTCGATCTTCAAAGGGGATTTCGAGGTAGAAGACATTGGGTGGCAGCAGGGCATTCATGGCCGCCCAGAAACGGTTTTGCCCCGAATGCCGATACGCGTCCACGAGTACGTAAAGATCGGCCATGCCCCCGATATCCTGCCCGGAGCGCAGACAGGAGCCATAGAAGAGAATGGCGGCGGCATTCGGGATCTTCGCGCGAATCTGGTCGGTCAACGCCTGAATGGCCGGATAGACGGGCTGGCTGACCTTCTGCCCGATGATGTCCGCAAGTGTGTCCGACATGTCTAGCGACTCAGCTGAAGAAAGGCAGCCTGCCCACCGGCATCCAGCACCAATTCTCCCTGGTGGGCATCGACCTCGAAAAGCTCACCGTCCAGCGTAAAACTGCCATTCAAAACCATTCGCACCTCATGGGCGTTATGGCTGTAGAAGCCATTGGGGGGGATGGCCAGCCGCGAACGCCGGCCCTGGCACATGGCCGCCATGACACGCAGAAAGTGCCGCGAGGTGGCGGCGGCGGCCGTAAGACGCAGCACGCCGTCTTCCGTGCCCCAATGGGGCTGCATGCCGAATATCAGACGCTCCAGCGTGTAGGTCAGAATCAATATGAAGTGCTCGGCGGGCAGTGTGTTGCCGTCGACGGTGATGGTCGCCCGCGCGGCACCCAGTTCGTCGAGGTCGCGCGCGGCGATGGCCATTAGAAAGCGGGCCAGAATAAGGGCGTTGGCTGGATTGCCTTCCAGTCCCGTTCCGTGAATGCGCTTGTGAAATAGATGAATGCCTTTGGAAATGCTGGCCGCGCCGAAAAAGAGACCGTAGAGGGGGAGACGGATGGTCGGGTGCTGGAGTCTCAAAATCGGGCGTCGGACGATAAAACCCTCGCTGCCCCCCGATCGCGACCAGGACCGGATACGCGCGAGCGACTGGATGCGAGAGCCCCGCAGGCCCAGGTCTTTGGGGGTCATATTCGTGGTGCCACCACGCAGAAGGGCCAGGAGCGGCAATGTCTGGTAGGGGCGTTGGTGAAAAAGCGTCGTGAGGACCGCATGGATGGTGCCGTCGCCGGCATTGACAACAATCAGGTTGACCTCCTGGCGGGCCAGTTCCTCTACGGCGCGGACGACATCGCCGGCATTGGTGACGATCTTGTGCGGCAAGTTCCCCTGGTCGTCGATATAGCGGCGTATCTGGGAGAATTTTTGTCGATTGCTGCCGCTGGTGGGGTTGCTGATCACACCCATTCGCCAGCGTCCGGCCGCCGGAACCTTCGCCGCGGCCGACAGGTGATGATTGGGCATTAATGATTCGTCGGCATCTCCGATGCCGTGGTTTTGCTCGTGGGGCATGAAATCTCCAAATGTGTTTTTGGCTTAAGCTCCGTCGATCGTTTGAAGACCGGAGCATCTTATTTGACGGGCGGTTTGGTTGCATCCGTCAAGCAAGGTGGTATATATAAGCCCAACACCGCTTTGTAAAGCCTGCCGCTTTGCCCCGCACACGCTAAAGGACGCTACGACGCCGATATAGGTCGCCCATGCCGCAAGCCGATTTTCATTTGGTGCATCTGACGGATTTTCATATCTTCCATTCCACCGGCGCGTCCTGGCGGTTTTTTACCAACAAACGCTTCCTGAGCTACCTGTCCTGGCGACTGCGACGCGGCCGTACCAACCCGCCGGAGATGCTTACCCGTCTGCTTGCATGTCTTCCTTCCGGTACACCGGACCACGTCGTGGTGACAGGCGACTTGACCCACATGGGCCTGCCTCGCGAGCTTTTACGTGCCAGGGGGGTTTTGGAGCGGATCGGTTCACCGGAACGTGTTTTTGTCATTCCCGGGAACCACGACGCCCTCGTGGCCGCTTCGAGCGAATCCCTTGGGCGTGCCTGGGGCGACTACCTGGCGGCCGATCGGGGCCGGGGAGAGCCTGAATCCGGCTCAGATCCCGGAGCTTACCCCCGTGTTCGTGAGCAAAACGGTGTCGCCCTGATCGGTTTGTCTTCGGCTTTGCCCACGCTACCGTTTTCAGCCGCCGGTCGGCTGGGTGCAGCGCAATGCCGGCGCCTTGCAGCCGTCTTGGAGCGAACCGGCCGGAAGCGCCTTTTTCGCGTTGTTCTCGTTCATCACCCCATCATCAGAGGCCAGGTCAAGGCGCGTAAAAGTCTTCGCGACGCCGATCGTCTGCGGGGCGTTTTAAGCCGCTATGGGGCCGAGCTGGTGCTGCACGGGCACACGCACCGCCATTCCCGGGAAAGTGTGGACGGTCCAGTGGCACCGATCCCGGTCATCGGATTGCCGTCCGCGACCGCCGACTACGCCGATCCGGACAAGAAAGCATGCCTGCGCATTTTTTCGATCGGCACCCAAAGCGGTGGCTGGCGCATCAATGTCCAGGATTTACGGCCCAACCATGACGCCAGGGGTTCTCAAGCGCCGGTCTGCTCGCAATGGACCCTCGGGCGAACACCTCCCAATATTACGGAATAACAGCCAATACCGATGTCGATCGAAGGCGGATGCGTTGCAAGCGTCGCGTTTCCGGCTTCCGGATGGCGATCGATCAGAACGTACGGCCCAACTGCCGAAGCGCATAGAGCAGAATCAGGCCGACGGGCATCAGGGTGGTCAGCAGCGGGGGGATATTGAACAATAGCCCCATGTGGCCAAAAACCTGGTTCAGCAGATAAAACAGGATGCCGACGATCATACCGGTGGCGATACGCTTGCCTGCCGAGCGCATGCGCACCGGGCCGAAAATGAAGGTCAACGCCAGGAGCACCATCGATGCGGTGGTCACCGGCTGCGTTATTTTCTGCCACAAGGCAAGGTCATAGTTCTCAGCGTTCAGATTGCGCGCCTTCAGGCTGCGGATATAGGCCCACAGGTCGCTGATCGAGAGGCTGTCGGGGGGAAGTTTGAAGATCTGCATCTGGCTGGGTGTGAGAAAATGGTTCAGGCGGTAATTTTCGAGCGCCTGCGTTTGAATGACCCCGCCTTCGATACGCTGCTGAGAGACGTCCTCCAGCAGCCAGGTGCGGTCATCCTGAAGCGTCGCTGTGCGGGCGTGCAGGAAACGGCTGATCTGACCTTCCGGATCGAGTTCATACAGCTCGATGTCCGCCGCCTGTTTCTCCGAAAAGGAGCCGGCCACGTGGATAAAAAAACGTTCCTGGCGCATCCAGAAACCGCTTTTGGACACCAGGACCGTTTTTCCATAGCGCGCCTGGGAGCGCCGCAGGCGGGCGTGCTGGTCCAGCGGTGGGGCGATAAATTCGGCCACGAATACGGAAATCAGCATGAGCAGGATGCTGGCGGTCGCCACGGAGAGGCCGATGCGTCGGACCGATATGCCGGCGGCCTGCATGGCGGTCAGTTCATTGTGGTCGGCCATCATGCCGAGCGAAACCGTACACCCCAGAAGAGCACTGATGGGCATCAGAATGACCGCCTGCCGGGGCAGGGTGAGAGCGACGTAGACGAAGGCGTCCGCCAGGCGGAACTGACCCTTGCCGACATCGTTCAACTGCGAGAGCAGTTCCAGGAATCCGAACAGAAACAGCAGACCCGCCAGCACCAGAAAGACGCCCTGAAGGGTGTTGCGGCCGATGTGGAAATCGATTTTGTTGATGCGTCTGAATCTCACCGTCAGGGCCTCAGTCTTCCCGTGCGCCACAGCATGACCAGTACGAACGCCAGCAGCAGGGCGGGAACCCACCAGATACCGATCTCGGGCGCAACGGTGCCATTTTCCACGTTGGTTTTGGCGATGGTGAACATCTGGTAATAAACGGCGAAGATGATCAGCGCCGTTCCCAGCTTGGCATACTTGCCGCGCCTTGGATTGGTGCGGCTCAGAGGGATGCCGAGCAGCGCCAGCAGAAGCGTCGACAGGGGCGTCGAAAGCCGCCACTGCAATTCGGCGATGTCTTCCAGACGGTCGGATTGAAGCAGGTGGGCGGTCGCGGCGGCTTTGCGTCGATAGCGCTCCGACCTTCCCACGTCCGACAGAATGGGGTAGTGGGCTTTCTCGAAGCGGATGATATTCGCTCCCTTGCCGGATGATGGAAATTCCACCAGATTGCCGTTGCGCAGGATCATGACCGGGTAGCCCATTTTGTTGCGCCCGCCGGCGGCCATCTCCTCGGCTTGAATGACGACCCAGGCATCGTCCTTTTTTTCACGCAGGAACACCTTGTAGGCGACATTTCGTCGGTAGTCGATTTCCTCGCTGAAAAAAGTATAGCGGCCGTCGGCAATCTCGAGAAAACGGTCGGATTCAAGCTGGCCGATGGAGAAATCGGCCCGGGCTTGCGTGCGCAGTTTATAGATCTGCGTGTAGGCGGCTGAGCGGATATACAGGGAAGCACCACCGGCCATCAGCGCCACCGGCAGGGACAACATCATCACCGGCCAAACGACCCCGCTGGTTCCAAGGCCACAGGCTGCCAGCGCGGTCATTTCCGAATCCTTGTAAAGCCGTCCCAGGGCAATCATGACGGATAGATACAGCGTTACGGGGAGTAGGATTTCAAGGGCCATCCCGACACGCAGGCCGATCAATGTGCCGACCTGAGCGGGCGTCATCAACCCACCGACCGCATCCGTCAGGTAGGTGATGGCCGTATAGCTGGCAAATATCGCCACCATCAGGAAAAGGATGTTGGCTGCCGGTTTGGTGATCTCGGAGATGATATAGCGACGAATGATCATGGTCGGTTCGGCAGGCGCGTGATTGGCGCGCTTGCGTGGCGTTCAGGCTTCAGAAAGGTTTCGCGTGTAATACCGACATATTCCGCTATCGTTCCTTGATTATAACCGCGCGTATCCGGGTTGGTATCAGTATTACGATCATAACGTTGACCGTCGGTCATCAACCAGAATTGCGTACAAGGCGCTCGACAAAAGACCAATCGGCGGGCGTGTCGACATCAACGGCCGCCTCCGGGAAAGGCATCAGCACGGCATCGGCCTTTAGGCCGATCATTTCCGAAGCGCGTTCAAGGCCTTCCGCGAGGGTCAACCGACCCGCCAGGTACTTCAGAACCATCAGCCACCCGAGCTTTTGGATCATCTTCCACGGTTTCTTGCGTTCGGCTTCGACCTGGCGCCAGAAATCGGCGGCCCGGCGGCCGCGGGCGTTGAGGATGGCAAACAGGTTGCACCCGCAGAAAGGCCCATCCTGGAAACGGGTGGCCGTGCGCCGCATCCCGGGGTAGGCATCCATAACGTCTCTATAGGCGGCCAGGGCCACCAGGACGTCGGCGGATGCACGGCGGGCCTGGTGGCAAAAATGATCCACCATGGCCGGGGTCAGCAGGGCGTGGTCCGCGGTCGTGAGCAGAACGGGTGTATCCACGGCCAGCGTTTCGAGGGCCATGGCGGTGCTTGTGCTCGGCGACGACCCGCTGGGCCGCCACTGAGGTCGATAGAATTTCAGAATCTGCTGCAGGCGGTTGTCATGGTCGATAACCGCGCGGGGGGGGCCACACAGGATAACGGATGTCACGCTATCGGCGGCGTGCAAGGCCTCGAGCACGCGAACCAGCATCGGTGTCCCACCGACCGGGGCCATGGCTTTGCAGCTGGCTCCGGCCGCCCGGGCGACGGGATCGGAATGGCCGCGGTCAGCCGCCAGTACGATCGCCGTGAACATGGTAGATTGGGCCGGCATGAGTGCAGCGTCCTTCATCTAATTGGTCGGCAAGGCGCCTATAGCGATGCTCAGAGGGATTTGGTAAAGATACGATACCGTTTGTAGGCGTCCCCACCGATATTTTCGATCATGTTGCGCATGCCCTTGTTGTCTTCCAGGATCCATGACATTTCGACATGTTCGTAGGCGCGTTTGAGAGCCACCTGCTGGACATGCGCGACCAGGCTGAGGGCCAGCGCAGCCCCTGTCAGGCTGTCATGGTACTTCTGGCGCACCCCCATCAGAGGGACGCGCAAGGTTTTGATGGCACCGGTTTTGAGTCGCCACAAAAGTTTAAGCCAGCCAAAGGGCAGCAAGCGTCCTCGCAGGTCGCGCATGGCTTCGTAGAGGTTGGGGAATACGGTGATAAATCCCTGCGGCTGGCCGTCGATCTCGGCGAAGGCCACAAACTCTTCCGGCACGAATTGTTTGAGGTCGCGGCCCAGGTGCTTGAGCTCTTTGTTTGTAAAGGGAAGATACCCCCAGTTCTGTGACCAGGCGTCTTCGTAGATGTCTTTGAGAATCGCCAGGTCTGTATCCAAATTGTTGAATTGAAAAGCGCGCACGGAGATGGTGTTTTCATAGCGCCGGACAATGTTTTGCATTGCCGGCGTGAAAGTAAAGTCGGTCGGCGCCAGGTAAGCCAGAAGATCGACTTCACCCCGGTAGCCCTGCTGTTCGATGCGTTGGGTATAATAAGGACGCGCATGCCCCATCATAACCATCGGCGGGGTTTGGAAACCGTCAACAAGCATTCCACACTCGTGATTGATGGAGAGATTGAAGGGGCCGCGTACCCGTCGCATTCCATGTCCGCGCAGCCAGGATTCGACCGCTCCGAAAAGGGCTTCGAATATCGACGGATCGTCTTCCGCCTCAAGCAAGCCATAGAAGCCAGTGTCGTCCCGGTAGCGGTCAAGATGCAATTGGTCGATTTGCGCGCTGACGCGGCCGACAGGGTCGCCGTTGCGATAGGCGATCCAGGCTTTGTAGCGCGCATGTTCGAAGTAAGGATTGTGGGGTGATAGAAATTGTTTGCGCTCAAAGAGGAGAGGGGGCACCCAGGCCGGGTCAGCGCGATAAATACGGCTGGGCAATTTGAGGAAACATTGCTGCAGACCACGATCTTCAACTGCTTTTATCTCGATTCCCGCCATCGCCCCGCCCCCCTTGTTTGATGGGTCGCCGGCCAGCCACGCCCGTATAGATACACCACTTCAAGAATAAATAACCGCTAACCTTTTCACAGGTTTAGGTCGTTTTCAAGCTTATTTTCCTTTTTTTTAATAAACCCTTGCATTTACCACAAATTTGGTTTACCAAGTGCCCCAATTTTGCCATCGGCACGACCCGTGGCTAAAGGTTCCCTCGGCTTTGCCGATGATAGATAAGCGCTTGTATTTGACAATACAAAGAATATTCGATAAAAATATTGACTGTTAATCTTGCATTATCGCTGCGGTGCAAGCGAAGAGTTACGCGTTGCGCCTGAGAGTGCTTCGATAGCAATCAGGCGATCGGCACCGATTATCGATTCTAGCCAAGAAAACGAAAAGGAAAAGTTGATTAATGTTGGAGGCGACACCTACTAAAAACGGGTTACAGCTGAGATACGGCGACTTTTCAACTTTAACAGAAGCCCTGGATTACGCTGCCCAAGGAGAGACAGGGTATAACTTCTATAACGGCAAAGGGCAGCTTGATTTTGTACTTCCCTACGCCCAACTCAGAGCAGACGCCGTTGCGATCGCCAAGCGCTTACAAGGGCTGAAGATCGAACGTGGTTCGCGTGTGGCGCTGGTGGCTGATACCGATCCAGGCTTTTTGCAGATGTTCTACGCCTGCCAGTACGCGGGGATGGTTCCCGTTCCGCTGCCGGCATCGTTGCGTCTGGGCGGCCACGCCACTTACGTAGCTCAGTTGAAACGGCTCTTGATGAGTTGCCGCGCTTCGGTGGCTATTGCTCCGGAAGTATATTTGTCTTTTCTGCGTGAAGCGGCGGAAGAACTGCCACTGTCCTACATCGGGTCGGTGCAGTCGCTGAGGTCACTCCCGGCGAGCGGCAGTGAAGTGATGCCGTCCGGTCCAGACGAGTTGGCCTATCTTCAATACACTTCCGGAAGCACGCAATTCCCGCGCGGCGTCATGATCACCAACCGAACGGTCATGAACAACCTGGGGCATATCGTACGCAACGGTGTGAAAATTCGCCCGGGTGACCGGGCGATTTCATGGCTGCCCTACTATCATGACATGGGGTTGGTGGGGCTGGTGCTCTCCCCCATGGCCGCCCAGGTTTCGGTGGACTACCTGCGGACCCGCGACTTTGCCATGCGACCCCGGTTGTGGTTGGCACTGATTACGAAAAACAAGGCCACGATTTCATTCAGTCCGCCTTTCGGGTTTGAGCTCTGTATGCAGCGGCTGCGGGAAAACGATCTCAGCAAGTACGATTTGAGTTCCTGGCGCGTGGCTGGCGTCGGAGCCGAAACCATACGGGCGCAACCGCTTCTGGCCTTTTCCGAGACGCTGGCATCCAGCGGCTTCAATCCCGGTGCCTTTCTGGCCTGTTACGGCATGGCCGAATGTTCCCTGGCCGTAAGCTTTTCTCCGCTGGGGCAGGGCATCCAGGTCGATGAAGTCGAAGCTGAAACCCTGGCCGTGACCCAGAGGGCTTTCCCGGCCTTGAAACCGGCCAATCGTGCCGCGGATGCCAAGGAATTCGTCAAGTGCGGATTTGCCTTGCCCGGCCACGTCGTCGAAGTGCGCGATAAAAAAGGCAATACCTTACCCGATCGCCATGTTGGAACCCTCTATGTCAAGGGGCCGAGCGTGATGTCGGGCTACTTCGGCGAAGTCGAGCTTTCGGGGGAGGTTTTGTCGCCGGATGGATGGCTCAATACGGGCGATCTGGCCTACATCGCCGATGAGAGTGTGATCATCACCGGCCGGCAAAAAGACCTTATTATTATCAACGGCCGTAACATCTGGCCGCAGGATCTCGAGTACCTCGCTGAAAGCCAGCCAGAGGTGCGCTCGGGGGACGCTTCGGCCTTTTCGGTCAGTGGCGATGATGGTGAAGACAAGGCGGTTCTGGTCATCGAGTGCCGGCTGTCAGCTCCGGAGAAGCGGGCCATGCTGGTCGAAAACCTGCAAGGGATGGTTTGCAACGAACTTGGCATTGATTGTTTCATCGAGCTTGTTCCGCGCAACACCTTGCCGCGCACGACCTCCGGGAAGCTTTCCCGCTCAGGGGCCAAACGCGATTTCCTCGAACGCGTCGCCAAAGGCCAGACCGAAACGCCAGCCATCGATCTTGCAGCCTGCAATTACCAGCACCGAATCATCAGCGCGGCGGTCGGGCATCGTTAGCGGAGGGGGTTTTTCACTAGACCACCATGCCCAGAGTTATCGCTCTGACGGGAGCCACTGGCTTTATTGGCGGTGCACTGCTGAAACGGTTGGCTTCCGACGGAAACCATGTGCGTGCGCTTTACCGCCAATCCAGTGCTTCGGCACGAACCGCAGGGGCAAACATCCGCTGGGTTCCGGGACAACTCGATGATCCTGAGAGCCTGAAGCGGCTACTAAAAAGGACCGATACGGTCGTGCACTGCGCAGGTGCTGTGCGCGGGGCCGAATGGCGACAGTTTAAACGGGTAAACACCGAAGGCGTGGCGCGAATGGTGCGTGCAGCGAAGCGAATGCACCCCTCGCCACGCTTTTTATTGTTGTCTTCGCTGGCTGCTCGCGAGCCTCAATTGTCGCACCACGCAGCCAGCAAACGCCAGGGCGAGGAAATGCTCGCGTCCCAGGGCAACCAGCTGCAATGGTCCGCCCTGCGGCCCCCTGCGGTGTACGGACCGGGCGATCGCGAAATCGCACCGCTTTTCAGGTTGATGTGCAAGGGGATGGCACCCCAGACGTCCTCACGGACATCGAGGTTTTCGATGCTCTATGTCGACGACTTGGTCCAAGCGATTGTCACCCTCATCGAGCACAAGCGATGGCCCGGCGCCATTTTTGAATTGCATGACGGCCGCCCCGGCGGCTACGCCTGGGGCGACGTCGTACAGATGGTCGCCAAGGTGGCGGGCCGGCCGATTCGCAGCCTCAGGCTGCCATCTCTGGCGGTTTTCGCTGCGGCCGCGGTCAATTTGCTGGGAGCCAGGACCTTTGGCTACGCGCCGATGCTGACGCCCGGGAAAGTTCGGGAACTCACACACCCGGATTGGACCTGCGACAATACATCGATTGCAGCCCAAATCGGCTGGCAACCCAGCGTCAATTTGGAGCAGGGAATTAAAAAAACGCTTGTTTTTATGGGGTTTATCACCGATAACCCGAACAGACAGACCACAGGGACACCGCATGCCGACATATGAGCAAATTGTTTCCCAAGTCATCGTGGCGATTAAGGAAATCGTGGCACACGACTTGGATATCGACGAAAATACGGACCTGATCTCCGATCTCGAGTTTGATTCCCTCAAGGTCATGAATCTGATTGAGGATGTCGAGGATCATTTCGACATATCGATCCCCCTCAACGTGCTGGCGGACGTAAGGACCATCAAGGATTTGGCGCTGCAACTCGAGCGCCTGACCGGGAAGAACTGAAAATGACGCTTTTCGCTAAATTTGAGACCTTGGCGGCAACGCGGCAGGCCCTTGCCGAATGCGGGCTGAAATCGGTCAACGTGGTGATGGAAAAGGTTATTTCCCCCACGGAGGCCATCGTCAATGGGCGCCCCACCATTCTGGCGGGAACGAATAACTATCTGGGTCTGACCTTTAACCCGGATTGTGTGGAAGCAGCCTGCCATGCCCTCAAGACCGAGGGCACGGGGACCACCGGGTCGCGTGCGGCCAATGGCACCTATAATGCCCACATCGCGTTGGAGCGGGACTTGGCCGACTTTTTTGATTGTCGGAATGTCATCGTATTTTCAACGGGATATGTCGCCAATCTGGGGATGATTTCAACACTGGCAGGCAAAGACGATGTCATCATGATCGACGCGGACTGCCATGCCAGCATCTATGACGGCTGCCAGCTCAGCGGCGCCGATATCATTCGTTTTCGTCACAACAATCCCGCCGATCTCGATAAGCGACTGCGGCGGCTCGGCGAACGGGCGTCAAGCGCGTTGGTGATTGTTGAGGGCATGTACAGCATGCTCGGCGACCAGGCCCCGTTGGCTGAAATTACCGAGGTCAAGAAACGTTATGGCGCCTATCTCCTTGTCGATGAGGCCCACTCGCTGGGGGTCCTGGGGGCCAATGGCCGCGGGTTGGCCGAAGAGGAGGGTGTTGAAAAGGATGTGGACTTCATCGTCGGCACCTTCAGCAAGAGCCTGGGTGCCATCGGCGGGTATTGCGCGAGCAACCATCCGGAACTGGATATCATTCGATTTGCGAATCGGCCCTATGTCTTCACTGCCTCACCGTCTCCCTCGATTATCGCCTCCACCCGCACGGCTCTGGCGACCATGCGACGGCACCCGGAACTGAAAGCCAAGCTCTGGGAGAATGCCCACCATCTGTATGACCAACTCAAAACGCTGGGATTCGAGCTCAGCCCCGAGCCGAGCCCGATTATCGCCATCCGATTGGAAAACAAGGAGGAGGCCGTCCGCAAATGGTGCACCCTCCTTGAAAACGGTGTTTACGTCAACCTTGTGCTCCCTCCGGCTACGCCCGACGGCAGCGCATTGCTGCGATGCAGCATGAGCGCTGGCCACACCACGGAGCAGGTGGATGCGATTATTGCCGCTTTTTCTAAGTCGAAACAAGAACCGGAGCATCGCTGATTAGATACGGGGATTCAATTTGCCCCGGCACAGTTGCCATAGTGGTTGGCTTTGGCGGGTTGGTAAGTAAATCCCGCAAGTTGGGATCCAACCCGGCCGGTCAGTCCTCCACGGCTTGAAACTTGGAACCAGCATTCAATTAATCGTATGAAACTTTTTTTTATTTTTGCGCGTCGCTATCCCTACCGCAGCCTGCTCATGGTTATGGCCATGATTTTTGCCGGCTTGTCGGAGGGTTTCGGGATTTCGGTGTTTGTCCCCCTCTTGGCCTTGATTCTGGGGCAGGATGAGAAAGGTCTTGGTGCGGTCAGGCCGGACGCAACCGAATTGGAACAAACCCTCCTGATGTATCTGCAGGACATGTTGACGACCTTCGGTATCGCCAACGTGATCGCGACCCTGCTGGTATTGTTCGTTGTGTGCATGACCCTGAAATGCGCTCTGGTGCTCCTTGCCCAGAACCAAATCGGCTTTACCGCCGCACGTATCACCACCGACCTCAGGCTCCAATATCTGAAAATCCTCTTCCGGACGCGCTGGGAGCATTTTATGCGGCAGCCCACCGGTAAACTGGTGACCGGTGTCGCCCTTGAGAGCACTAACACGGCCATGGCTTTCGACCACAGCGCGCGCATGCTCAGCTACATGATCGAAGCCGGCTTTTATACCTGTATCGCCCTTATGGTTTCGTGGCAGGCCAGCCTCATGGCCCTGGCCATTGGCCTTGTGATCGTCTTTCTCCTGGGACCGTTCGTTAGAAAGGCACGCCGGGCGGGTAAGGATAACGTCGTTCTTGCCCAGGCCTACAATGCGCAGATGGTGGACAGCCTGGTTTCGATCAAGCCGCTCAAGGCCATGGGCCGGGAAGCATCGACCCTCACCGTGCTGAAAAGACAAACCAAGGGTCTGAAACGTCTGCAGAAGGAAGTCGTCACCAGCAAGGCGGTTCTGTCGAACGTGCAGGAACCATTGATGATCGGCTTCGTGGCGATCATACTTTACGTGGCCGTCATCCAAATGAAAATGGCGCTGCCGGTCGTTGTAGCCATGATCTACCTGATTCGAAGGGTCCTGAAGAATGTCCACAAGGTCCAGCAGGAATACCAGAAGTTTGTCCTCACGGAAAGCTCCTACTGGTCCCTGTTGGAGAAGATGCGCGAAGCGGAGGAAAAAGAAGAGACCTTTGCGGGAAGGGAAAAACCGCATTTGAACAAAGCCATCCGGCTGGATCACATCGGCTTTAAGTACGACGAGAAGGAGATCCTCCGCAATCTCTGTTTGGACCTGCCCCAGGGAAAATTCGTCACCGTCATTGGGCCCTCCGGGGCCGGCAAGACGACACTGGCTGACTTGATGATCGGGCTTATCCGTCCGCAGGAAGGTGAAATCTGGATCGATGACCTGCCTCTCGGTACGGTTGACATCAACCAGTGGCGGCAGATGATCGGCTACGTTCCGCAGGAGACTTTACTGCTGCACGACAGCGTATTCATCAACGTCACCCTGGGAAGCAAGGGCATCTCGGAAGCTGACGTCGAAAACGCGCTCAAGGCTGCTGGCGTCTGGGATTTCGTCTCCAAACTCGATGAGGGTATCCACACCGTCGTGGGGGAAAGAGGCAGCAAAATCTCCGGTGGACAGCGCCAGCGCATTGCCATTGCACGCGCCCTCGTGAACAAACCCAAGTTGTTGATCTTGGATGAAGCGACGACGGCGCTCGATCCGGAAACCGAAAAAGCCATTTGCCAAACCATGAAAAAGCTTGCTGGTGAGATTACCATTTTTGCCATCTCTCACCAGAAGGCGTTGCTGGAGGCCGCCGATATCGCCTATCGCCTCGAGGGGGGAATTCTCAAAAGGCTGAACCCCTTAGATGGCACAGACAATACTGTTGATGCGGTTCCCGAGAAGGTTGTGACAACCGTGGCGAGCCAACCCGCAAGTATATAGCGTCAGAGGGCCCAGAATACTGGTCAAGGAAAAAGCCATTTTAAGGCAGAAAATGGGGCGCCGAAAGAAAACGGCCGACCCGCCAAGGCAACGGATAATCAAGGAGACATGATACATGCGCGAAATTACGATTGAAGGCAAGAGCATTCAAGACAGCAGCGACTGCTACGTCATTGCCGAAGTCGGACACAATCACCAGGGCAACCTGGATACGGCCAAGGAGATGTTCAAGGTCGCCAAGGAGAGCGGTGCCGATGCGGTCAAACTTCAGAAGCGCGATAACCGCAAACTCTACACCGCCGATGCCTATGCCAAACCCTACGAGAACCCCAACAGCTACGGCAAGACCTACGGCGAGCACCGCGAGTTTCTGGAGTTCGAGTGGCCCGAATACACCGAGTTGATGGCCTACGCCAAAGAACTGGGGCTGAGCATGTTCGCGACCGCTTTTGATTTTTCCAGTGCGGATTTTTTGGCCAAGATGGATATGCCCGCTTTCAAGATTGCTTCCGGCGATCTGAAAAACATTCCGCTTCTCACGCATATCGCCGGGTTCCAGAAACCCATGATCCTCAGCACCGGCGGCGGCACCATGGAGGATGTGCGTCGTGCGCACGACGCCATCATGCCGATCAACCCGCAATTGTGCATCCTGCAGTGCACAGCCGGCTACCCGGCCGCATTCGAAGAACTCAACCTGAATGTCATCACCACATTCCGCGAACGCTTCCCGAACTGTGTGGTCGGCTTGTCTTCGCATGACAATGGGATCGCCATGGCGCTGGCAGCCTATATGCTGGGGGCGCGCGTCGTCGAAAAGCACTTCACCCTGAACCACACCTGGAAAGGCACCGATCACGCCTTTTCGCTGGAGCCGATCGGGTTCCGCAAGATGGTGAGGGACCTCCAGCGCGTCAAAGTGGCCCTGGGCGACGGGGTCAAGCGGGTTTACGAGAGCGAAGTCAACCCGATGGTCAAGATGGGCAAAAAAATTGTTGCGGCGCGCGATCTGCCGCTGGGCCATGCCATCCAGATGGAAGACCTGGCCATCAAATGCCCCGGTGATGGATTGCCTCCCTATGAGATCGACAAGGTCATCGGTCGGACGACGGTCAAATCGGTCGGTGTGGATGACGACATTACATTCGATGTTCTGAACGGCGCCCAGAAGGCATCCGGAGCCGCATCTTGATGCAAGGGCTTTTCCGACTCGATGGAACGGTGGCGGTTGTCACCGGTGCCTTGGGTAAGCTCGGTCCAATATGGACCGGCGCCTTGCTTGATGCCGGCGCCTGCGTCCTGGGGCTCGATCGCCCGGAACCAAATCCCGGTGAGGCGTTTCAGCGGCTTCAGCAACACTATGGCGAAGATCGCTTGCGGTTGATCGCGGCCGATGTCTGCAATCGCCATGAACTCGAGCAAGCCTGCGCCGACTGCCGGGAAGCCTTCGGTATCCCGTCGATACTGGTCAACAATGCCGGCATCGACCAACCACCCGACCAGCCCGGCGGCGGCTATCGACTCGAAGACATTCCGCTGGAGGTCAATCGCAAGGTATTCGAAGTCAACACCCTTGGGCTTTTTCTGGTGACCCAGATTTTCGGTCAGCCAATGGTCGATGCCGGCCGCGGCTCGATCATCAACATCGGTTCGCTGTATGCCAGTGTGGCCCCGGACAGCCGATTTTACGATCATATCCAAAGTGATCCCCCCTTTCTGAAACCACCGGCCTACGGCGCATCCAAGGCGGCCGTCGTCAATCTGACCCGCTACCTGGCAACCCTGTGGGCATCGAGCGGTGTCAGGGTGAACGCCCTTTCACCCGGCGGTGTGCTGGGGGGGCAGGACGATGATTTCAAACGCAAATTCTGTGCGCGGGTGCCCATGGGGCGCATGGCCACCGAGGATGACCTGCGCGGGCCGCTGCTTTTTCTGGCGTCGGAGGCATCGGCCTATGTGACCGGCACCGAATTGGTCGTCGATGGCGGGTTCACGGCTTGGTAACCAGGCTGCTTACATTTTACTAGGAATAATCGAATGCATACGACCCTGTTTCCCGAAATCGTGCTGAACTGGATCGATGGCGCCGAAAAAGGGGCGGCCGACGGAGCCCTTTTCAACAATTTGTCGCCGGCAACCGGCAAGATGCTCTGCCAGGCGGTTGGCTCCAATCAGACCGATGTGGAAAAGGCCGTGGCCTCCGCCAAGAACGCCTATCCTGCATGGGCTGGCATGACACCGGTGCAGCGGGGCGACATATTGATGGCCATCGCCCGCAGCATGCGTGAAAACGCCGAGACCATGGCCGCCATCGTGGCCGCCGAGACCGGAATGGCGCCTTCGGCGGCGCTGGGGGAGACCGGAGGGGCCATCGCCCAGGCCGAGTTCATGGCCGGCGAAGGCCGGCGCCTTTACGGTCGCACGACCACCAGTGCGGTGCCCAATAAATATGCCATGACCGTGCGCCACCCGCTGGGGGTGGCCGGTCTGATCATCGCGGCCAACACGCCCATCGCCAACGTGGCCTGGAAAGTCTTCCCGGCCCTGGTCTGCGGCAATACCGCCGTCTTGAAAGCTGCCGAGGACACACCGGCAACCGCCTGGTATTTCGGCAAACTGGCCCGCGACGCCGGTCTTCCCCCGGGTGTGCTGAATATTGTGCAGGGCTTGGGCGAGGAGGCGGGGGCGCCGCTCGTCGCGCATCCGGACGTGGCCGTGATCAGTTTTACCGGTTCCAGTCAGGTGGGCCGCCAGATCGCCGAGATCGCCGGTCGCCGTCTGGCCAAAGTTTCGCTCGAGCTCGGGGGGAAGAATCCACTCGTGGTCTGCGACGACGCCGATCTGGACAAAGCCGTCAAGTGGGTGTTGCTATCCGCATTCAGCAACGCCGGGCAACGGTGTGCCGCCGGCAGCCGGATCATCATATTTGATGCGGTCTACGATCAGTTCCGCGAGATACTTGTCGCCGCAACCCAAAAACTCAAGGTGGGACCGACGGATCTGGACGATCTCGGACCGGTGATCAACGAGACCCAGTTGAACAATATGCTTGCGGCCGTCGAACAGGCAGGTACCGAGGGTGCTAAAATCCTTATCGGCGGGTCGCGAATGATGGATCCTGATCATGCCGACGGCTTTTACATGGCGCCGACCGTGATTGAAAATGTCGATCCCCGGGCGGGTATATCCACCCGGGAGGTTTTCGGCCCCATTACCTGTCTCTACCGCGTCAAGGGTTTCGACGAAGCCCTTGAAATGGCCAACGATTCGCCCTACGGCCTGACCGCCTGCATTCATTCGCGCAACATCCACCGGGTGATGGAGTTTATTCAGAAGGTTCAGGCCGGCGTGGCCGTGGCCAATGCCGGCACGTACGGCAGCGAGCCCCACATGCCCTTCGGGGGGGTCAAACAATCCGGAAATGGGTCCCGCGAGCCGGGCACGGAGGCGCTCGACGTCTATTCGAATCTCAAGGATGTCTATATTTGTGTCGAGCCCGACCTGATTGAACATTAATTTCGTGGTCCGGCAGGCATTGATCGCTGGAATCCTGAGAGCACGGCATTTTTTTTTCCGATAAGGATTTCCGGACCGAAGGCAGATTTGGATTGCGGTAAAGCCTGCCAACCGCAATCTTTTTTAATGGGTGACGCCAATAATGACGCAATCGAGAACAGCGGGAGCGGCCAGGCAGAGCAACCAACCGACCATCGTGGCGCTGATACCGGCCCGATCCGGATCCAAGCGGGTGCTGGATAAAAATATACGCCCGCTGGCCGGCCATCCGCTCATCGCCTATAGCATTGCGGCCGCCCGCGGCAGCGGTATCTTTGCCGACGTGATCGTCTCGACCGACAGCCCACGCTATGCCGATATCGCGGGCCATTACGGGGCCGAGATCCCTTTCATGCGGCCGGAGGCGATTGCCGGCGATACCTCGCCGGATATCGACTGGGTGGCCGACACGTTGCAGCGCCTGAGGGATGCCGGCCGTTCGTATGACGGCTTCAGTATCCTAAGGCCCACGAGCCCCTTTCGTTTGCCCGCGACCATCCGCCGCGCCTGGAAGGCCTTCTCGGCCCAAGACGGCGTGGATTCCCTGCGGGCGGTCGAGAAATGCAGCCAACACCCCGGCAAGATGTGGATCATTCGGGGGCAGCGGATGACACCGCTGCTGCCGCTGGGGCCGCCGGAGCAGCCCTGGCACAGCAGCCAGTATCCGTCACTGCCGGAAGTCTACGTTCAGAATGCGAGTTTGGAGATGGCTTGGTCACACGTTGTTTTCGAGGAGCGCACGATTGCCGGCAATGTGGTGATGCCCTTCCTGACGGAGGACTATGAAGGTTTCGATGTCAACAGCCCCTACGACTGGCAGCTGGCGGAAACCCTGGTAAATACAAGCGAGGCGCGGCTTCCCGACATCGACCAAGCGCCCTACAAAACGGAGGCACGATAGAGGATCATGGAGACCTACGAAATCCGGCTGATACCGGTGGACGAATTTGAACGGATCAACACGCAACCGCTGCCGCGCGCAGACCGACTGGGGTTGATCGCCGACATGTGCCGGGCCAATGCCCTGGCCACGGTTAAACGGGCGGGCTCCGGGCATCTGGGTTCGAGCCTGAGTTCCCTGGATATTGTCACCCTGCTTTACTTCGATGAAATGAATGTCGTCGACGTCGGTGTCGACCATCCCGACCGCGACATCTACTTTTCTTCCAAAGGCCACGATGTCCCCGGACATTACGCCGTGCTTTACGCTTTGGGACTGATCCCCAAGGATCGCTTCATCAAACTGCGACGTCTTGGCGGCACCCACGGCCACCCGGACCTTAGCGTCCCCGGCATGGAAGCCAACACCGGCTCCCTGGGCATGGGCATTTCCAAGGCCAAGGGCATGGCCTGGGCCAAGCAATACAAGGG
>JASJBQ010000171.1 GCA_030066455.1 Desulfobacterales bacterium | reverse complement strand
TCGCGCTCTGGATCTGGGCCGACCTGGCGGTCATCGCACTGGGCGGCGGCGCGTTCTTCACCGGACTGATGAAGTACGTCTTCGGCAAGGACGATCTGAAGCATATCATCAATTTTGCCGTCCTGATCGGATTCATCTGCTACAGTTCGGCCCTGCTGATTCTGGCCATCGACGTTGGCCAGCCCCTGCGCTCCTGGTATATCTTCTGGCATGCCAACGTGCATTCCATGCTGACCGAGGTGGCCTTCTGCCTGTCCTGCTATTTCGCGGTGCTGACCATCGAATACATCCCCCTGATCCTGGAGAACCGGCAGATCGACAAGGTGCCCTTTTTTCACAACCTAAGTCACAACATGCACACCTACATGGCGGTGTTCGCCGCCACCGGGGCCTTCCTGAGCTTCTTTCACCAGGGCTCCCTGGGCGGCGTGCCCGGTGTCATGTTCGGTCGCCCCTTTGGATTCCGGGAGCATCTTTTCATCTGGCCCTGGACCTTCTTCCTGTTCACCTGGTCGGCGGCGGCCTACGGGCCCTGCTTTACCATCTGGCTCGTGCGCATCACGGAAAAGATCACCGCTAAGAAACTGGTGCGGGAATCGGCCGTCCAATTACTGGCCAAAATTTCCGGCTGGATGATATTTACCTACACCATCGCCAAGATCATCGACACCCTCTACTGGGCCAATGTCACCGCCCCCGGCCTCGGTTTCACCCTCAAGGATTTCTACTCCAACAATCCCCTTTACGGCTACTGGATTCTTGCGGCCGAACTCCTGGTGTGCGGGGTGCTGCCGGCGCTGATGCTGATCTCCCCGAAAATTCGCCAGAACCCCATCGGCCTTTTCATTGCCGTTACGCTGGGCGTCATCGGTGTCAGTCTGAACCGCTGGGTCATGGTGCTTCAGGTCATGGCGATGCCGGTGATGCAGTTCGATCAGTGGGTCATGTACATCCCCAGTTGGCAGGAAGTGGCCACCACCATTCTGCCCGTAGCCTACGGCGTCATGCTGGTCATGATTTCCTACCGGTATCTGCCGGTCTTTCCGGATGAGGCCGAATTGAACCCGATTGAACCGGAGACGCCGCCGGCTGTAGAAGCGGCCGTTGACGCCGACGACGATACGGCGGGCGCCGAAGAACCGGGAATGACGCCGGCGGAGGCCTAACGCCGCGATCCTCAAGGAGGCAAGCTTATGTTCCCCTTTAATTTTGAATGGATCTGGGATATGTCCCACATTGTTTTCATGGGCGGGCTCTGGTACGCGCTGAGCATCCTGGGGGCCGGTATGACGTTTATCATCATCAAATCGATCGTCGATACGGCCCAGGGCAAGGGCGGCCACCACCATTAGATCTTTCCCTAACTGCTGTTCAGCGCTTCTCCTTGTTGCCCGTCAACGGGGGGAAGCGTTTTTTTTGAAGCGACGCGGCGGGCGGCGATCGGAGGGGGTGGGATGATCGGCATGCTCCCCAACTTGAGTGCTTACCGGGCCCCATTGACCATCGGAGTAAAAGGGTATGGACAAAATACTAGTCAAAGGCGGACGGCGCCTGGAGGGAACCGTCGCCATCAGCGGTGCCAAAAATGCGGCCCTGCCGATCCTGGCGGCATCCCTGCTCACGGACGGCACGTGTCGGTTCACGAATGTGCCGGATCTGCGTGATATTACCAGTATCATCCAATTGCTGCAAAGTCTCGGGGCCCGTGTCGAACGCCGGGCCGACGAAGTGGTGGTCAGTGCGGCCAGCTTGGCCAGCAGCGAGGCCCCGTACAATCTGGTGCGCAAGATGCGTGCGTCGATCCTCGTGTTGGGACCATTGCTGGCTCGTCTTCAGCATGCGCGGGTGTCGCTGCCCGGCGGGTGCGCCATCGGCGCGCGGCCCATCAACCTGCACTTGAAAGGCCTGGCGCTTCTGGGGGCCGAAATCGATCTTCAGCACGGCTACGTGGAAGCGCGGGCCAAGCGGCTCAAGGGCGCTGAAATCTATTTTGACACCGTTTCGGTCACCGGCACCGAAAATCTGCTTATGGCGGCGGCGCTGGCGGAGGGTGTCACTGTGCTGCGCAATGCTGCGCGCGAGCCGGAGGTGGTGGCCTTGGCCGCGGTGTTGAATCGTATGGGGGCGCGAATCGAGGGCGCGGGAACCGCTGTCGTCAAAATCGAAGGCGTCGATCATCTGGATGCAGTGGAAGCGGCCATCATACCCGACCGCATCGAAGCCGGTACTTTTATGGTGGCGGCCGCGCTGACGGCCGGTGATGTCACCCTGACCGATTGTGAGGGGGAACACCTCGGGGCCGTATGCGACAAGCTCGTTCAGGCCGGGGCCCGCATCGATCAGACCCCCGGAGGTATTCGTGTCCAGGGCGATCGTCCGATCGAAAGTCTCGATATCCGCACCCAGACCTATCCCGGCTTTCCCACCGACATGCAGGCCCAGTTCATGGTGCTCATGTCGGTGGCCAACGGTCAGAGTATCATTGCGGAGACGATTTTCGAAAACCGCTTTATCCATGTCAGTGAACTCAAGCGGCTGGGGGCCGATATCGTCGTATCCGGGGATACCGCCGTCATCAGGGGCCGGGCCGCCCTATCCGGCGCGCCGGTCATGGCCAGCGACTTGCGCGCCAGTGCTTCGCTGGTCTTGGCCGGCCTGGTGGCTGAGGGCGTGACGGAGGTCCACCGCGTTTATCATCTTGACCGCGGCTACGAGCGCATCGAGGCCAAACTGCAACAGCTGGGTGCATCCATCTGGCGAGAGAAGGAATGAGCGCCATCCGGACGGCCGCTTCAGCATTCAATGCGTGCCACCCATGGGAGCGCCCAGGCGAACCGGCCCGGCGCTCGCAACGAAGGACACCCGTCAGCCAGCCCGCCTGACCACCCGGCGCCCAAAGGGTTCCTTCGGTTGGTTGGCGTTGCTGCCCGCGCGGGCCCATGGCCATCGCGGGCGGCGCACGGGCCCATCCCGCCTCAGCCCCTCCAGACGATGATACCGAGGTGCGGGATCGCAGCCGACTGGGCGCAAAACCGTTGTTGTCCCCGCGGGGCGCGTCAGGTAATATGAATGCTGCGATGAACCCCTCCCTCCTTGATTGGTTGCGCCGGACCCGGAGCGCGCCGACCTGCCACCGTCCCCTGCTGCCCCTCGTGTTGGCCTTTGCCCTGGGAATCGCCGGCCGATCCTTGACCGCGGATTTCGACCTGTGGGCACTGGCCTTAACGGCCACTGCTGCGATGTGGACGGGATGGCGGCTGGGCATCAGGCGCAACAGTCGCGGGGGCCCTCTACTGTTGTTCGTGGCGCTGGGTTTTCTGGCCCTGGCGCCCTGGTTGCCGAACCATTATCCTGATCATCATCTCGTCCATTTCACGGATGGCGCCAGGTACCATATCGACGGCCGGGTCGACCAGACACCCCGCCGGACGCCGGATGGGCGCCTGCGGCTGGTCTTGCAGGTCGCAAGATTGGGCCTTGCACCTGACACCATGCAGCCGGCCACCGGTAAATTGCGTTTGACCGTCTACGGCGATGCCCCCAAGATCCGTGTCGGCGACCACCTGGCCTTCAAGAGCCGGTTGCGCTCCATCCGCAGCTTCCGCAATCCGGGGGGCTTCGACTATCGGCGCTATCTGGCCTATCGGCGAATCGCTGCCACCGCCTGGTCGCGGGGAACACAGCTCCGATGGGTTGCGGCGGAGGGCGGCGCAGAACCTTGGCTGGAATCGGTGCGGTCGCATTGGCGGCAATTTATCACTGCCGGACTCTCAGGCGATGCCCAGGCGGTGATGCGCGCGCTCACCATCGGGGACCGGCAGGCGATCTCCATGCCGCTGCGCGAGGTTTTCAACCGCCTCGGCATCGGTCACCTGCTTGCCATCTCCGGGCTGCACGTCGGTATCATCGCCATTGTCCTATTGGCGATTCTAAAGCGGGGCTTCCACCGTTTTGACTTTTTTCTCCGAACCGGCTGGGGGCATGCCACGGCCGTCTGCGCCACCATTCCATTTATTGTGGCCTATGGCGTCGTGGCAGGCATGGCGCCTTCGACCCAGCGGGCGGTCATCATGGTATCGCTGGGATTGGGCGCCTATCTTGTCCGGCGCCAGGGCGATACCCTTAACTTGATCGCCCTGGCCGCGTTGCTGATTCTGACTTGGCATCCGCCCATGCTGTTTACGGTCGGTTTTCAATTGTCGTTTGCCGCCGTTCTCGCCATTGTTTTGGGGCTGCGGCACGTCTGGCCGCGGCAAAAGACCGCGCCTGTCGCCCAACACCGCCAGTGGAGTTATCGTCTGCTGGTCTTTCTTTCGGTGACGTTCTACGCCACGACCGGCACCCTGCCGCTACTGATGTACTATTTTCATCAGTTTTCGATTATTGGCCTGGTGTCGAACCTGATTGCGGTGCCACTGATCGGCTTTACCGCCCTGCCGCTGGGCCTGTTTTCACTGGTCCTGCTGCCTTTCAGCGTGACGGGGGCCTCGGCGTGCCTGCAGTTGGGCGGAATCGTCCTGGACGGGGTGATTGCGGTCGGTCGTTGGGCGGCGGCGTTTGAACTGGCCGCCCTGGATACATTTCAGCCCACGGGAATTGAAATCGGGGGCTATTACGCAGTAGCCGCCGCCGTTATCGCGCTGCGTACCGATCCCCGGGCCAAATGGTTGCTGGTGGCGGCCCTGATGGTTCTGGTGGCGGATGCCGGGTACTGGTACCATTACCGTTTCGGCCATCGCGATCTGCGCCTCACCGTGCTGGACGTGGGCCAGGGAAGCGCCGCCCTGCTGGAGTTTCCTGGTGGGGCCACCATGCTGGTGGACGGCGGCGGCTATGCCGACAATCGCGTGTTCGACATGGGCCGCAGCGTTCTGGCGCCATTTCTGCGGCGCCACAAGATCCTGTCGGTGGACTATCTGGTATTGTCCCATCCCAGCAGCGATCATATGAATGGCCTTGTACATGTGGTGCGGCACTTCCAGCCCGGTGTCCTCATCTGGAATCACGACCGCGTCGCGAGTGAGAGCGCGCGGCGTTTTCGCAGGCTGATTGCCGGCACGGCGCTTCGCAACCCGCCTTTTGAAGGGCTTGCCCGGGAGTTCCAAATCGGTGGGGCCACCGTGCGCATCATCAATCCCCCTGCCGATTACGCCCGTCGCCGAGACCGGGAGGGCTGGCGCAACCTGAACAACAACTCGATCGTTCTGCAGGTCAGCTACAAGGGGCAATCCATTCTCATGGCGGGGGATATCGAGCGGCCGGCCGAGCGGGAGCTGCGACGGACCATGCCCACGGCCCTGAGAAGTTCGGTTCTGCTGGTGCCCCATCACGGCAGCCGTTCCTCCAGTTCCGATGCCTTCGTAGGGGCCGTGAGCCCGGAATACGTCGTTATCTCCTGCGGCTGGCGGAACCGTTTTGGATTCCCCCACCCGGAGGTTCTGGCGCGTTATCGCACGATCGGCAGCCGTATCTGGCGAACGGATCTGGACGGGGCCTTTAAGGTGCGGGTGCGCGCGGACGGGAAACTGCTGCCGCATTAAAGCGGCCGCCGCAGGGCCCAGGCGATGGCTCCCGGCAGGCAGGACGACCGGCGCGATGTCGCATGCAGGCAGAGGGACCCGCCAGCGCCAAAAAGATGACTTGTTCGCCGCACCCTTGCTTAAACCGGATAATTCGGATAATTTGAAGACGGCACCGCACAGGACAGCCATTCGATACGACATAAAATGCGCGCGGTTAGCGATGAAGGTCCCTATGGAACAAACGCGCGTTTAAGCGGGAGGCATTCCATGAACAAGTATACGGCGGTCGGGCTGCTGGCCTGGTTGATTGGTATTATCATTCTGGGCTTTCAGTCGCTGGGCAGTTTCATGGAACAGGAGGTGAGCTGGGCGGACGTCAATCTGGTCGACCTTCTGGGGGCGGAGCCTTTCAACTGGGCACTGGAGTATTCTTGGCTATACACGCTGTTCGAGACACCCATCTATCTGCTCCTTTTCGGTCTGGGCCTGATTTTGATTTTGATGGGGGTTGTTTTCTGGCGCAAGTAAAGACGCCCAACCGGATACACGCAAAAAAACCTCGGACGGCATTTCTGCCGCCGAGGTTTTTTATCGGTTGCCGTCGGGTGCCGGCGGCGAAAGCCTATTCGACGTAAAGCTCTTGGCCCGGGTAGATTTTGCTGCGGTGGGAAAGCCGGTTGATTTGAAGCAGGCGATCCAGGCTCATCTTGTGCAGCTGGGCGATTTTAAACGGGCTGTCACCCGTTTTGACCTGATAGGTTTTGAGTTGGTCAGTGTTCACCGGCGCTGAGGGTTTGCCCTCCGATATTTTTAGCACCTGGCCCTTGTGCAGGCGGGTGCCTCGAAGGCCGTTCAGCTTCTGGATGGCCTCGGTGGTCGTACCGTACTGGCGGGCAATATTCCAAAGGGAATCGCCACGGCCGACCGTATGGAATTGGGCCTGATCGGATTTGCGAACCGTTTTATTTCGGGCCGGGCGGCGGGCGTGGGTGTAGCCGCGCTGAGGGATTTTCAGGCGCTTGCCGGCAACGATATAGTGCGAACTGCGCAAGTTGTTGGCCCGCATGATGCGGCTGACGGACGTGCGGTAGCGCCGGGCGATGGTCGAAAGGGTCTCGCCGGAGCGGACGCGGTGGTAGACATAGGCTGGCCGCGGAAGCGTGGTGGTCTTAATGCTGTCGATCTGCGCCAGAAGGGTATCACCCTTGCCCACGGGCACCTTCAGTTCATAGCTGCGCGGCGGGGAGATCTTGTAGCGCAACTCCGGGTTGATCTGGCGCAGTTCGAATTCGGTGGTGCCAATGGCGCGGGCCGCATCTCTAAGGCTGACTTGTTTGGCCACGGTGACCGTCTCATAGGTCAGCGGCGGGTCAACGATGCCAAGATCGATGCCATATTTGTCAGGTGCATTCAGGATGTGCAGGGTCGCCAGAAAACGGGGGACGTAGCGGGCGGTCTCGCGCGGCAGGCGTTCGTAAAGATCCCAGAAGTTGTCGAGGTAGTTGACATTCTGGGTGCGAATGGTCCGTAATACACGACCCTCGCCGCAGTTGTACGCCGCCAGGACCGTGGTCCAGTCGCCAAAGATGTTGTGCAATTCCTTAAGATAGGCAATGGCCGCCGTCGTGGCCTTCTCGGGATCCATGCGCTCATCGATGAATTGGTCGCGCTTGAGACCGAATTTGTAGCCGGTCGAGGGGATGAACTGCCATAAGCCCAGCGCCCGGGCGCGGGAGAGTGCCTTGACATTGAAGCCGCTCTCGATCAACGGCAGCCACGAAAGCTCCTCGGGGAGTCCGGCCTCCCTGAGCGCCTTCAGTATTTCGGGCCGATAGCGCCCGGAGCGCTTCAGGGACTTGAGAAAAAAGGTTTTCTCCGGCCCAACGGTAAACCGCTTGATTTCCGCCTGAACGTGCCGGTTCATTTCCAGGGGGATGGCATTATGGTTGCCATTGACCACGATATTGCGCGAAGCATAGATCTCCAGGATGCGCTTGGAGATCATGAATCGCAGGTCCTCCTTTTCCTGGATGAGTTTGAAGTCATCCTGGGCTTCGACTTCGAGGATCAGGGCATAGGCCTGATCCAGAGAATCGACGGCTTTTTCGAGTTCTCCTCGCTGCCAGTATTCCTGGGAGGCCCGGCAGAATTCAAGGGCTTCGTCCAACTGTCTCTGGGGGGATTTGGCCGCTTGCCGGTCGGCGGCTTCGGCATCGACCTTGGCGGCCAGTTCGTCCGCCCCCATCAGCGCGATATCGTCATCGTTCCCGTTCTGGTAGACGTTTTCATCGATATCGACGGGGCTTGTCGGTGTGTTCTCTGCGCTGTTCGAGGGCGCGGGGGCCATCGAGGCCGTATCTCTGGTATTCATCGCCGAAGGCGCGCAGGCTCCGAGCAGGAGTGTGATTGTCGCAATCAAAAGGGTGACAGCAAGGGCAGATCTTCTCACAATTAACCATCCTTCTAAGGTAAGGGCACCTTATATTATACGATTGGCAGTCGTTTCTCTAGTCGTTATACATTGCGTCATTGGATTGTCAAGGTCTATCCAAACCCAAGCGGTCGGTGGACAGAAGTAGAGTTCGCACGTGAGTTGGAAGAAACCGCTTTTCAAAGTCCGCCCCCTGCAAGCGTCACGGCCGGATGCACCCCGGGAGACCGGTTTGAAGCCGAACGAAACGAAGCGGAATCGATGGGGCCGCTAGGCTGTGATCGTTATCGACCGGGGCGGGCAATTCTTTAACTGCAAGATTGACGTAAGCCTGCCGCAGACATTCGAGAAAGCAAGCGCGAAGCAGCGACGCATCCAGACGGGATCGACGCAGGCGCATGGGACCGACGCGCGTGAGCCCTGAAATCTGATGCCCCCAAGGGGAAAAAAAAGGAATCGACACTTCTAAATTAGGTGGAATATGTCAAAAATCATAGATTTTAACCGAAATTACATTAATTTTGCTGATAATTATTGATATCACATTATTTCAGCCTGATTTATAAAAATATAGATGTTGTTATTTGCTGAAAATGATATTACAAGGCGTTGTTTTATGCGGTCCGGCGTCAATAACCGCTGCGGCGTCAGCCCACCGGTCATACCAGGACATACGGGCCAGCGTAGCTCAGTTGGTAGAGCTACTGATTTGTAATCAGTGGGTCGGGGGTTCGAGTCCCTCCGCTGGCTCCATGTTGCGCGGTGGGGTTCCCGAGCGGTACAGGGAACAGACTGTAAATCTGTCGGCAATGCCTTCGGAGGTTCAAATCCTCCCTCCACCACCAGCCTGAATGCAGGCCGTTTGCAGGAGATTCTCGTTTAGGGCGCGAATCAGTTGAACTGCGTGGCCTCCTGCACGTTGATGTCACTGTTCCGGGCAGCGCCCGTTTGGCGCAATCCGACTCCGGAGCAAAATGAGCGGGAGTAGCTCAGTTGGTAGAGCTTCAGCCTTCCAAGCTGAATGTCGCGAGTTCGAGCCTCGTCTCCCGCTCCAAACATTGAATGCCGATTGGTATCCTCAACGACGCAAACGAATAAAGCATCCGTAATGAGCCCACGTAGCTCAGTCGGTAGAGCGCTTCCTTGGTAAGGAAGAGGTTCACCGGTTCAATTCCGGTCGTGGGCTCCATTCGATTTTGTGGCAACCGAGCGGGTTGGTACGTCGTCGGTATGTCTTTTTTGTGCTTGATTGAAGCAGACAAACTTTTCAGGCGTTTTCATGGGAGGAAGAGAAGATGGCGAAGCAAAAGTTTGAGCGGACGAAGCCGCATGTGAACGTGGGAACGATTGGTCACATTGACCATGGCAAGACGACGCTGACGGCTGCGATCACGAAGTTGAACGGTA
>JASJBQ010000170.1 GCA_030066455.1 Desulfobacterales bacterium | reverse complement strand
GCAGATGCTGGCCCCGCTGCCCAGATGGGCCGTGACCAGTTTCAGTTCATCCAGCGGACGGCCGAGCAGGCCGGCGGCCTCGGCGGCCACGAACTTGTGGGAAGTGCCGTGAAAGCCGTAGCGCCGCACGCCCATCTCTTCGTAGTATTCGTAGGGCAGCGCATAATGGTAGGCTTTGGGCGGCATGGTCTGGTGGAAGGCGGTGTCGAAGACGGCCACCTGCGGCGCATCCGGGAAGAGTTCCTGCGCCACCCGAATTCCCGTGAGGTTGGCCGGGTTGTGCAGCGGCGCCAGGGGGATGGTCTTCTCGATGGCCAACATGGCTTCAGGGGTAATCTTCGCCGAGGTATTGAAGGATTCGCCGCCGTGCACGACGCGGTGCCCCACCGCCTTGATGTCGGGCGCCCCTCCCGTCTCGGATTCGGCCATCACGGACTGGGCCAAACGCAGGCCGGCCTCGTGATCAGGGATCGGCTCTTCCCGAACGGTTTTGGTTTCCTTGTCCGTGTCCGGCTGGCTCTTGTGGGTCAGAATGCCCTCGGGTTCACCGATGCGCTCGATCAGACCCGAGGCCATGGCGGTTTCGGTGTCCATGTCGATAAGCTGGTACTTCAAGGAAGAACTGCCGCAGTTGATGACCAGGATTTTCATGGTTGGCTCCTACGAAAAAGTTATAAGTGCCTCAAGTGAGCTAAAGTTTTTTTTAGTTATAAGTGCCTTAAGTGAGCTAAAGTGCCTAAAGTTGTGGTGTGCCCTGCGGGCACTTCCCTTTTCAATTTCGGCGGCGCAAAAAGCCACCTCAACTTTAGCTCACTTTTAACTTTAGGCACTTTACACTTTTTTTCTAAGTGCCTAAAGTGAGCTAAAGTTTAAAGTGCCTAAAGTTGTGGTGTGCCCTGCGGGCACTTCCCTTTTCAAATCGGCGGCGCAAAGCGCCACCTCAACTTTAGCTCACTTTTGACTTAAGGCACTTTGCACTTCTTCCACTTCACACTTTAGGGGCTTCGCACTTCTTCCTGAGTGCCTAAAGTTCCGGTGGGCCTATGGCACTGTCTTTTTATAGATCGGCGGCGCTTTATCCATACTTTCTTCCCGATCGATGTGGAAACGGCACGCCGTTCGCTAAATTCATTGAACGTCGGTTCGATTTTGTTTGTGCACCCCGTCCTAATTTTAACGCCCTCCCGATAAAAGGCGGATCTATCCTGAAGCTATAGGATAACTTTGGCGATACCATATCCGACTAAACATGCTGTCGGTACGGCTACGAGCCCTGGCGCCATGAAACTGTGATTAAAATAAAATTTTCCGATCTTGGTCGTGCCGGAAACATCGAAGGAAATGGTCGCAATATCCGAAGGATAGTTGGGAATAAAGAAGTAGCCGTATGATGCCGGCATAATACCGATTAGGAGTTGGGGGGCCAATCCCAGGCCCAACCCTACCGGGAGCATCATAACGCAAGTCGCCGCCTGACTGTTGATAACAATCGAGACCGCAAACATGGCCAGCGCAAACGTCCAGGGCATTGCATGCACCATATCACTGATGCCGGCTTGAAAACTCGGCATGGCATACTGAAAGTAGGTATCGCTCATCCAGGCAATGCCGAAAATAGCAATCGCCGCCACCATTCCGGATTTAAAAACGATGCCCCCGGGAACTTTGGAAGAATGGGTCTTGGTTGCGATTAGGATGACACCGCCGAAGGCCAGCATCATCATCTGGATAATCGCTCCCATGCTTATCGGTTTGTCCCCTTCGGCCATCGTGCGAATTTCCGGAAACATGGCAATGATAACAATAACGACCAGCGCCAAGCAAAATAGCAGAACGGAGTTGCGGGCTGATTTGGGGAGCGCTACGTCCATTGTGGTCGCCGTCGTGTTTTCAATCCGTTGTCGGGTCTCCGGATCCTCAAGCCTGAGATGATATTCTTTATCATCTTCCAACTCGACGCCGCGACGCCAGCTGTAGGCCACCATAGCCAACATGCCGCAAAAAGTTGCCGGAATTGTTACTGCCAGAATGGACATGAGCGTTATTTTATCGGACTTACCGCCCAGTTGGGAAAGATAATAGACCACAGCGGCGGAAATGGGGCTTGCCGTAATCCCTAATTGGGAGGCGACAGAAGCGGCGGCCATCGGTCGCTCCGGCCTTATCTTGTTCTTTAGGGCCACATCGCCAATAATAGGCATTACTGCGTAAACGGCATGCCCTGTCCCGAGCATCAGCGTCATGGTATAGGTTACCAAAGGCCCCAGCAGGGTGATCATCCGGGGGCTCGATCTCAAAATGCGTTCAGCAATCTGAAGCATATACTTCAATCCGCCGGCCGCTTCCAGGACGGAAGCGCATGTGACCACCGCCATAATGATCAGCATTACAACAATAGGTGGGCTCGTCGGCGGCATTTTGAAAAAAAAGACTTCGATGCACAGCCCGATTCCTGAAATAACCCCCAGGCCAATACCGCCGTAGCGACTTCCGATGTAGAGCATCAATATCAGGAACAGAAACTGCAAATACAACATGGAAGTTCTCCTATTTTCTGCTAATGCATGCCGGCGGCGGATCCGTTTAGCATTTATTCCCGTCCGAAGTGAAAAGCATTAAAACCTTGCCTTCGGCGCACTCACACTTCCCCTCCTGAGTGCCTAAAGTGAACTAAAGCATTATTTAGTTTGAAGTGACTAAAGTGAACTAAAGTGCCTAAAGTTGTGGTGTGCCCTGCGGGCACTTCCCTTTTCAAATCGGCGGCGCAAAACGCCACCTCAACTTTAGCTCACTTTTAACTTTAGGCACTTTACACTTCTTCCACTTCACACTTTAGGCACTTTAAACTTCTTTTACTTCCCCGCCTGCGCCTGCACCGCCGTGATAGCGACGGTATTGAAGATATCGGTGATCTTGCAGCCGCGGCTCAGGTCGTTGACCGGTTTGTTGAGCCCCTGGAGCACCGGGCCGATGGCCACGGCATTGGCCGAGCGCTGCACCGCTTTGTAGAGGTTGTTGCCGGTATTGAGATCCGGGAATATGAAGACCGTGGCATGACCGGCCACCTCGCTGTCGGGCAGTTTGGTCTTGGCCACCCCGGCGTCCACGGCCGCATCGTACTGGATCGGTCCCTCGATTTTGAGTTCCGGCGCCTTCGCGCGGGCGATTTCGGTGGCCTCGCGTACCTTGTCGACGTCCTGGCCCTTGCCGGACGCTCCGGTGGAGTAGGAACACATGGCCACGCGCGGCGCGACGCCGAAGGCCTGCGCCGTGGCGGCCGAGCTGACGGCAATCTCGGCCAGCTGCTCGGCATTGGGGTTGGGGTTTACGGCGCAGTCGCCATAGACCAGCACCCGATCGGCCAAGCACATGATGAAGACGCTGGAGACCAGGGAGGTGCCCGGCGAGGTTTTGATAATCTGCAAGGCCGGCCGGATGGTATCACCCGTGGTGTGCACGGCGCCGGACACCATGCCGTCGGCTTGGCCGGTTTGGACCATGAGCGTGCCGAAATAGCTCACGTCGGCCACCGTGTCCATGGCCAGCTCTTCGGTCATGCCCTTGTGTTTGCGCATTTCGTAGAAAGCGGCGGCAAACGCTTTGCGCTGCTCGGCGGTGGCCGGATCGATGATGTTCACTCCTTCCAGGTGCAGGCCCAGCTGCCCGATCTTTTTCTGGATGGTTTCCTGATTTCCCAGCAGGGTGAGGTCGGCTACGCCGCGCTGCGAAAGTATTTCCGCCGCTTGCAGGATGCGTTCCTCTTCGCCTTCCGGCAACACGATATGCCGGCGATCGGATTTGGCCCGGGCGATGAGGGCGTACTCGAACATGATCGGCGTCACCCGCTCGGAGCGCGCCACCTGGATGCGCTTCTCGAGTTGCTTCAGGTCGACATGTGCTTCAAACGCCCCCAAAGCAGCAGCGATCTTGCGGTCGTCCCCGGGACTCAGAGCCGAGGGGACGGCGTTGGCCTTGACGGCCGTGGTAAAAGTGTCGGTGTTTACACTGATGATCGGCATCGGCACAGAGGCCTGCAGCCCCTCGGCCAGGCGCATGACCTGGGGGGCGGGCGGCTGGTTGCCGGTCAGCAGGAGCCCGGCAGCGTTGGGGGCGGACTCCGAGAGCGCCGCCGCGATGCTGGCCAGAATCACGTCGGCCCGGTCCCCCGGCACGATCACCAGATCCCCGTCGGCCGCGTGGTCCAGAAAATGCGGAAAGGTCATGGCCGCGACCTTGAGATCCTTAACCATGCGGTAGAGCCCTTCCTTCGTGCCCTGAATGATCTCGGCCTCGAGCGCCGCCGCGATCTCCCGTACCGTGGGTTTGCCCAGGACGTCGATTTCCGGGAGTACGAACACCGGCGCCGTCCGCTCGGTGCTGCCGGCAAAACGCGCCGCCAGGGCCTCACACTGGTCGGGGGTGGCCCGGTTGACGATGGTGGCGGCGATACTGCACCCCTTGGTCTCGTAGCCCTCGATGGCCAGATCGACCACGCTGGTAATTTCGTCGGCGCTCTTGCCGCGTGCGTTGATCAGCAGCAGCACCGGGCTTCCCAGATTGACGGCGATCTCGGCATTGAATTCGAATTCGAACGCGGACGAGATACCGCCGAAGTCGGTACCTTCGCACAGCACGAACTGGTTCTGGCTTTCCAGTTGTTTGAACTGGGCGACGATCCGCTTGAGCAACTGCTCGATGGCCCCGTCAGCCGCCATTTTGCGGGCATCCTCGCGGTCGCAGGCGTACATCTCGTCATGCGCAGCGGCAAGACCAAAACGCTTGCGAATCAGTTCGATGTTGTTGTCCGGTCGGTCCCTGGAAGGGATGACGGGACGAAAATAAGCGATTTGACTCACCCGGCGGGTCGCTAGAGCCATAATGCCCAGCGCCGTCGTCGACTTGCCGCTGCCTGGTTCAACGCCGGCGATGTATAGACTTTTTGCCATGGGGGCCTCCCGATAGTTGTGATCAAATGGTTGATTCGCCACGGTCGAAAAAGACTGGTGCGAAAAGCAAATAATTAGGTTCTGGGTTCTAGGTTCTAGGTTCTGGGTTCGGGGCTAATAAATGCGGTTACTGTCCGGTTCACCTTGAAGCCTGAAGTGGGAACCCGTTAAGCGTTTTCAGTGTTCAAGGTGTCGGGTGTCAGGAACCCGGAAAGCTGAACACTGACACCTGAATCCCAATTAGAACCCCTAACTTAGAACCCAGAACCTGGAACCCACTCCTGCCGGAACGCCAGATCTAATAAACCGTGAGGTCCCTCTGCCGAAACTGCTCCTGAACCCGCTGCATCAGCTCTTCGGACGGTGGACCGGTGTCCTTGAGCTGGTAATCGAGGTTCATGGCCTCCCACTTGTGCTCCCCCATCTTGTGAAAAGGCAGGACCTCCACCCGTTCCACGTTGGTCAGCGTGGCCAGGAAATCCGCCACACCATCCACGTTTTCGACCCCGTCCGTGAGTCCCGGCACCAGCACGTAACGGATCCAGACGGGTGTACCGCCTTGGTCGAGACGCCGGGCGAACTCCAGAGTGGGCTCGACGCGTGCGCCGGTGACGGCCTTGTAGACTTCCGGAACCGACGATTTGATGTCGAGAAGCACCAGGTCGGTGTCGGCCAGCATGGCGTCCGTCATCCGCCGGCCGAGAAAGCCGGATGTGTCCACGGCCGTGTGCAGGCCGAGCTGTTTACAGCGCCGCAGGATCGCGGCCAGGAATTTGGGTTGGAAGAGCGGCTCCCCTCCACTGATGGTGACGCCGCCGCCGGAGTCGATGAGGAAATCGTCGTATTTGTCGATTTCGGCCATCACCTCTTCCACCATGACCCGCTTGCCATTCTTGATGTGCCAGGTGTCCGGGTTGTGGCAGTACTGGCAGCGCAGCGGGCAGCCGGTCAGGAAGAGAATGAACCGCATTCCCGGACCGTCCACGGTGCCCATGGTTTCAAAGGAGTGGATATAGCCCTCCTGCCCCTGTGGGTCCTCTTCCGGCAGGGCTTCATCCTCGGCGCCTGGTTTGATTTTGGCGTCCAGCAGATCATAGCGGCTGCCGGCAAGCTGGCTGACGGAAGCGGGAGGTTTTTTGTTTTGGTCTTCTTCCATGGTGGATTCCCTGCTTACCTTGGGCCTCAAGTGATTGGGTGGAAAATAGTTTAAGTGCCTAAAGTGAGCTAAAGTATTCTTAAGTTATAAGTGCCTAAAGTGAGCTAAAGTGCCTAAAGTTCCGGAGTGCCTGCGGCACATCCTTTTTAATCTTCGGCGCAGCCTTATTGAGTCTTTTGTCCAACCGACGTGAAAAGCGCAAGCAGTTCACTGCACTCTTTAAATACAGTGTCGAATTCTTTACGAGGCAGCCAGTTCAAATCGCTTATCAGCTCAAGCCAATACTGCGTCTCACTGGCCTCGCTTTCACAGATCTTTATCTTGTTGCGGAAATCGGCTTTGCTCCTTGCCCTGTTGGCTTCACGATAGTTGGCCCCTATCGAAGTACCGGCCTTGGTTATCTGGTTCCTTATAACTTGTCCTTCCGATGTCTTTGGCAGTCGTGATGATAACCGTATTATGGAAACAGCGAATTTACGCGTTCGCAATTCAATCTTGTGCGCAAAGACTCTGTTTTCCATTTAATACGCGACCGCCCTCCGGAATTATGGCCCTAAGCGCCAGTTCTTTTTCTAAAATGGCGGCGCGAATGCGCCACATCGACTTTAGCTCACTTCACACTTTAGGCACTTCTCACTACAACCTGAGTGCCTAAAGTTGAGGTCTGCCAGCGGCACTGCCTTCCTAAATCGGCGGCGCCAAAAGCGCCACCTCAACTTTAGTTCACTTTAAACTTTAGGCACTTTGCACTTATTCTTCTGAGTGCCTAAAGTGAGCTAAAGTTATAAGTGCCTGAAGTTCAGGTGTTCCCTGCGGTCACTTCTTTTTTAATCGGCGGCGCAAAGCGCCACAACAACTTTAGATCACTTTACACTTTAGGCACTTTTAACTTTACTTCCCCCCTCCCCGCTCCTGGGCCGACCCAGTTCGACCCTGGGGACGGCTTGCTGCCCTTATAAGGCCGCGCCAAAGCCTTCGTGGAAGGTGCGGTGAATCACGTCGAGCTGCTGCTCACGCGTCAGGCGCACGAAATTGACAGCATAGCCGGACACGCGGATGGTCAACTGGGGGTATTCTTCGGGATGCTCCATGGCGTCGAGCAGCGTCTCCTTCTTCATCACGTTGACGTTGAGATGCTGACCACCATGTTCACCGTATCCGTCCAGCAGCTTCGTAAGATTGCTGATGCGGTCCGGCTCGGTGCGACCCAGCGAGGCCGGCACAATCGAGAAGGTGTTGGAGATGCCGTCCTGGGCGTCTTCATATGGCAGCTTGGCCACCGACGCCAGCGAGGCCACCGCTCCCTTGGTGTCCCGCCCGTGCATGGGGTTGGCGCCGGGGGCGAAGGGCTCGCCGTCGCGGCGTCCGTCCGGCGTGTTGCCGGTCTTGTGGCCGTAGACCACGTTGGAGGTGATGGTCAAGATCGACTGGGTGTGGGTGGCGTTGCGGTAGGTGGGGTTCTGCCGGATCATGTCCATGAAAGTCGTTGTGATCCACACGGCCAGGTCGTCCACCCGGTCGTCGTTATTGCCGAAATTGGGGAAATCCCCCTCGGTCTTGAAATCCACGGCCAGTCCCGATTCGTCGCGGACCACGTGCACCTTGGCATGCTTGATGGCCGAGAGGCTGTCGGCCGCCACGGACAGGCCGGCGATCCCGCAGGCCATGGTGCGGAACACGTCGCGATCGTGCAGGGCCATTTCGATTTTTTCGTAGGCATACTTGTCGTGCATGAAGTGAATGACGTTCAGGGCGCTGACATAGGTCCGGGCCAGCCAATCCATCATATTTTCATAGGCGTTTTTGACTTCTTCGAAGTCCAGCACGTCGGCGGTAATGGGCTTGAACTCCGGGGCGACCTGTTCCCCGCTCTTTTCATCCCGGCCGCCGTTGATGGCGTAAAGCAGGGCCTTGGCCATGTTGACCCGGGCGCCAAAAAACTGCATCTGCTTGCCCACGCGCATGGGCGAGACACAGCAGGCGATGCCGTAGTCGTCCCCCCAGTAGGACCGCATCACGTCGTCGGCCTCGTATTGAACGGAACTGGTCGCGATGGACACATGGGCGCAGAAGTCCTTGAACCCTCGCGGCAATTGCTTGGACCACAGCACGGTCAGATTGGGCTCGGGCGCCGGCCCCAGGTTGATCAGGGTCTGCAGGTAGCGGAAACAGCCCTTGGTCACCCGCGTGCGGCCGTCCACCCCCATGCCGGCCATGGTTTCGGTCACCCAGGTGGGATCACCCGAGAAAAGTTCGTTGTACTCGGGCGGTCTCAGGAAACGCACGATGCGCAGCTTGATCACCAGATGGTCGATGATCTCCTGGGCCGCGGATTCGTCGATCAGGCCGGCATCCAAGTCGCGCCCGAAATAGATGTCCAGGAAGGTCGAGGTGCGCCCGAAGGACATGGCCGCTCCGTCCTGTTCCTTGACGGCCCCCAGGTAGCCGAAATAGGTCCACTGCACGGCTTCCCGTGCCGTTTCGGCCGGACGCGCAATGTCGCAGCCGTAGGATGCCGCCATCTGCTTGAGTTCGTTCAGCGACTTCATCTGGTCGGAAAGTTCCTCGCGCAGGCGGATCACCTCCTCGCTCATGGCGACATGGTCGAGTGACGCCTTTTGATCGTTTTTATCCTCGATCAGGCGGTCGACCCCGTAGAGGGCCACCCGCCGGTAATCGCCGATGATACGCCCACGCCCGTAGGAATCCGGCAGGCCGGTGAGGATCCCGGCGTGGCGGGCCTTGCGGATTTCCGGGGTGTAAACGTCGAAGACCCCGTTGTTGTGGTCCTTGCGGTAACGCTTGAAAATTTCTTCGATATGCGGATCCATTTCGAAGCCGTAGGCCTCCAGCGATTTCTTCACCAGGCGGGCCCCGCCAAAGGGAAAGATGGCCCGCTTCAGGGGCGCGTCGGTCTGCAGGCCCACGATCACCTCGTTGTCCTTGTCGATGTAGCCCGGGCCGTGGGCCGTAATGCTCGATCCCACATGGTTGGCCACGTCCAGGACACCTTTTTTGTGCTCCTCCTTGACCAGTTCCAGCGTCTTGGCCCAGAGCGCCTTGGTGCGCTCGGTGGCCCCGGCCAAAAAATCGGCGTCGCCCTCGTAGGGCGTGTAATTCTTCTGGATAAAATTCTTAACGTCGATCCCGGTCTGCCAGCGGCCGGACTTGAAGCCCTGCCAGGGATCCTGATTTCCGGTTGCATTGTCTTTGGGGGTAGCCATGGTAAAGGCCTCCTTTGGATCTTGTTAATTACTTGGGTCT
>JASJBQ010000166.1 GCA_030066455.1 Desulfobacterales bacterium | reverse complement strand
ATAACGCCGATATCGGGGTTGTTAGGGAGCCGTCTGCTTATCTTTTCCAGAAGGAGGGGTAGAATATCACCAGCGCCGAGAACATCTCCAGGCGGCCGACGAGCATGTTGAAGGCGAGAAACCACTTGCCGAAATCGGAGATGAAGGCATAGTTTTCGGAAGGGCCGATGGCACCGAAACCCGGACCGATGTTCATCAGGGTGGCGATCACGGCGCTCATCGCGGTGAGGTAGTCCATATCGTCGCTGAGCACCATGACGCAGCCGCCACCCAGCACCATGAAGATATTGACGATGAAGTAGCACACCGAGAGCTGGATGATCGAGTCGTCCACCGGGCGCTGGTTCAGGCGCACCGAGATCACACTCATGGGCTGTAAGAAGATCCTCTTGACGGCGGCCGCCATGAACTTGCACAGGACCACGTAGTGGACGATCTTGATGCCGCTGGTGGTGGAACCCGCGCAGGCCCCGATGAAGCACACCGCGTAGAGGAACATCTGGGCCGCCTGCGGCCACTGCTCGTAGTCGGCCGTGGTGAAGCCGGTGGTGGTCAAGAGGCTCGTGACCTGAAAGGTTCCGAAACGGATGGCATCCACCAGACCGTAGGTGTTCTCCCGCCACAGGATCCACGACACCACCCCGCAGAACAAGAGCATGAAGCTCACGTACCAGCGGAGCTCGGTGTTGATCCGCAGGGCCCGCCAGTCGCCCTTGACCATTTGGTAGAACAAAACGAAGGTCATCCCGCCCAGGAACATGAACACGATGATGATCCAGTCGAAATAGGCGTTGTCATAATGCCCGATGCTGGCGTTCCAGGGGGAGTAACCGGAGGTGGAGACGGTGCCGAAGGCGTGGCAGAGGGAATCGAACAGGGGCATGCCCCCAATCCACAGGAGCAGGATCTGCGTTGCGTTCAAGACCATATAGATGATCCACAGCCGGACCATGGTGTCACGGTTGCGGGAGTGGAATTTTTCCTTGGTGATGACCTGCCCGGGCGAGGACTCGGCCCGGAAGATGCGCTGCCCGCCCACGCCGTGGGGCAGGAAAATGACGGTGAGGGTCAAAAACCCCATGCCCCCCAGCAGGTGCGTCTCGCTGCGCCAGAACAAAAGCCCGTGGGGCACGACCTCGATGTCCGTCAGGATGGTGGCCCCGCTGGTGGTGTAGCCGGACATCATCTCGAAAAAGGCGTCGGTGAAGGACGGGATGGAACCATGGATCATAAAGGGCAGGGCGCTTAGGGCGGAAACTGCCACCCAGCCGAATACGGCGATAAAGATGCCGTCGCGGATGGCCAGATCGTGGTGCTTGCGGAAAAACCACCACAACGGAGCGCCCAGCGAGAGGGTCAGTACGGCGGATACGAAAAGCGCGGTCAAATCCCCTTCGGGATAGATCAGCGCACAAATGATCGGCAGCACCATGGAGATGCCCGTAACCAGGAACAGGGTGCCGAAGACGTGCAGGATAGAAAACAGGTGCATGCGCTAGGCCGGTTGCGTGAGTCGTTGATTGTCAGTCAAAATAACAATTTATATCTCACGCAACCCCAAAATGCAAAAAGCCGATGCGTTTCGATGAGGCCCGGGGGGTAAATTTATGATTGGATAACACCGATTTCGCCTTTTCCGGTCTGTTTGACCTGGAACATGGCCTGATCGGCGAGGGCCAGTAGTCCTTCGCGGTTGTCGCTGTCTTCGGGAAAGGTGGCAATGCCAAAACTGGCACTCAGGCGGACCTGGTGCCCGGCGACGGCAAGATAGGTGGTCGCCTTCATTCGAGTGCGGATCTGTTCCAGTTTTCGAGTGGCCCGTGCCTTGTCAAACCCGGGCAGCACGACGACAAATTCGTCACCGCCGTAGGCCACCCCGAAACAAGGTTGCTGGAGGCAGCTCTTGATGGTTGCGGCCACTTCTTTGAGGGCCAGGCTCCCGTTGAGGTGGCCATAGGTGTCAACCACGTGCTTAAAGTGGTCCATGTCCATGAAAACCAGTGAAAACGGATTGCGGGCGCGTTTGCTCGCTGCGATGACCTGGTCCAGCTTTTGATACAGGTAGCGCGTGTTGTAGAGTCCGGTCAGATTGTTGCGAACCGCCAGTTCCTTAAATTTCTTTCGATCGTCTTTCAGTTTTTTTTCCAGGTTTTTTCGGTGGGTATTGTCCACCAGGATCCCTTCAAATATGGCTTCGCCCTTGCTATTGCGCATGAGGCGAATATTCGCCAGAATCCAAACGGCCTGGCCGTCCTTGCGTTTGAGCCGCAACTCGTGGTTCACCAGAGAGCCCTTCTTCAGGAGGGTTTGGATCATCCGGGCGCGGTCGGCGAGGTGGAAATAGAATTGCGTGGCGCCTCCTTCGAGCGACAGGACCTCATCGACGGACGTATACCCGAGGATGCGGGCAAATGCCGGATTGGCTCGTATCAGCTTGCCGGACAGATGACTTTGAAACATGCCCTGGACTGCGTTCTGGTACATCAGGCGATAGCGCCGTTCGGCCCGTTTGAGTGCTTCCTGCGTGATTTTCAGCTCGGTTAGATCGGTCAGGAAGTACATATAGCCGGTGGGTTGGTCGCTATCGTCTTTCAAAGTGCTGCGGCTGAAGAGCATGGGGATTTGCTTCCCGCCACGGGCGCGGAAAAGGGCTTCGAAACTGAAATGTTCGGCACTGGCAGAATAAAAGTCGACCGATGCATGGTCATAGAACCGGTCCACGGGGTGGCCGATAAAATCCTCCGCCGTGTAACCGGAAATTTTCAACAGGGCCTGATTGACTTCGGTAATGATCCGCGCATTGTCCAGCAGTAAGAATCCTTCGAAACGGCTGGCCAGGGCCCGGTAATATTTTTGTTCGGTCCGGATCCGCTGCGTGATGTCGGAAATGAAACACAGGGTGGCTGGTTCGCGGTGCCAGGTGAACAGTTTGGCCTTCAATTCGACCCACAGGATCGATCCGTTTTGATGGACGATCCTGAAGGCATAAAGCGCGGGAAGGTTTTCTCCTTCTATTCGCCGTTCATGCTGCTGTCGCACCATCTCACGATCATGGGGATGGATGAAGGCTGTTAGAGGCTGGGCGCTCAACGCGGCCCGGGAATACCCGAAAAGTTCCTCGGCCCGGGCATTGGCGTATGTGAAGCGACCATTCTGCGCAATCAGAATGGCCTCGCTGGCGTTTTCGACCAAGCGGCGATAATTCGAATCATCGCCTTGCGGTGTTTGTCCTGATTTCTGACAATCCTGCAAAGCTTGCTTCAGCTTCTTGACCTGCCGTTGGGTTTTCTCTAGTGATGTTGACGTGTCCATAGAAAATTTTGATGTTGAAGCTGGATCATTAAAAAAACTTCAAAAAACGACATGAAGAAAGGAATCTTTATTTCAATAGACAGAGGCTAAAACGCCATCGCCGTCTGAAAAGCAATCGATTCCTACCGGCCCCGCAGGCCTGATTGGTAATTTAAATTGCAATCGTTGTCGATGTCGCTTCACGCTATTGTGTGCGAAGATAATTAGTTTTTCCACCCCATATGTCAAGCGGCGATGTGGAATTTCAGCAGTTCAGCAAAAAAAGCGACCGGATCGATTCAAGCGCTCCTGGTCTCCGGCGTTGAATTGATTTGGCCGCTCTGCCGCAGGGCAGGCTGGAAACTTTGATGCGGTTTCCGATTTGAAGGAGCGCCCGACCAGAATGCCGATGGAAGCGATGCGTCCACGTTGATGGGGTGTCGATCAGACGGCGTCAGTTTTTATAGGGCAGGCTGCGCAGCACGGCCCGCCATGGTTCCTTGGTGACCGTCTTGGTTCCCACCCGATTGTCGACAATGGTGCTCACCACGCCTTCCCGGACCAAGTTGACGTCTAACAGGAATTCCTTCCTGGGATCCGCACCCTTGGCCACTTCCGTGCATTGCATGGCCTGCAGGGTCTGCTCGTTCGTCAACCCGGGTATGTCGGCGGCCATTCGAATCTGGGCTTCGGTAAAGATGCGCATGGAGAGCGCCACAAATCTGTCTCGACTGATCAAACCGCTGGACGGTGCGCTGAAGCGCACTTGCATGCCGAACCGATTGAACGGAACGCCGCCGCCCAAATTAAGCGGCAGGCTGATCTGGCAGCGCATATACTTGTCGATGACAAACTGGTCGTTTTCCACCTGGACCAGGTCGGTTGCCAACTCGGCTAGTGCATTGTCCTGCGCCCGTGCCTGGAAGTTCGGTAAGGTGGTGCCGCAAATCAGAACGAGAAGGGTGTAAATGGTTATTCGCATCATCACCGACCTCCTACGGAAACAGTTTGAAAACACCGAATACCAGGGTGGAAACAAAGGACAGACTGAAGCCGATCAGGAATTCGTATGGCAGTATTTTCAATCGCTCGTTCACCTGCATGAAGGTGGCACCGCCGGTGGCATGGAAGAAACTCCCGTGGGGCATGGTGTCGAAGACCACGGCGCCGCTGTGGATCATGGCCGCACCGGCAATGGGTGCGACGCCAAGCTCCAGGATGGGGCCGGAAAAGACGTTGCTCGCCACCACCGTTGCCGCTGTGGTGGACGCGGTCGCAGCCGACATCAGGGCGCCGCTCACAGGGGCCAGGACAAACGGCGGCAGTCCCGATGCCTGGAGGGCTTTGATGATGAGCGCACTCAGGCCGGAGTTGGCAATGATACCGGCCAGGGTGCCGGTGCCGATCAACATGATGGCCACCCCCGACATCTTGCCGAGTCCGCTGACGGCATAGGCGTTGAGGTGCTTGAGGCGTCCCATGACGATGGCCCCGACGATGCCGCCGGCCGGCAGTGCAATCATCGGATCGATGGCGATGGCGGCGATGGGTCTCAGCGCCAAAAGGGTCATGGTGACCAGGGGGGCGGTGAGGGCTGCGAAGGTGCCGGGAAGCAGGCTGGCATCGACCGCGTGGATATCGCTTTTTTCCACCTGCGTGCCCTTGTTTTTAAGCGTTCGCGCAATCAGGTAGGTGACCACGATACCGACGGTGGCCGGAACAATGCCGGCCATCATCACCGAGGTCAAGGGTAGCTTGAAGGCATCGGCGGCGGCGATCGTGTTGGGATTGGGGCTCATGAGGTTGCCGCATGTGCCGCCGCCCATCATGGCCACTAGAATCGCGGTGCGCGAATACCCGGCCTCCCGGGCGAGGGCCAGGGCGATGGGGGCCACCGTGATCACGGCAATGTCGACAAAGACCCCCACGGCCGTGAGGATCAGGGTGGCAAACACCAGGGCCAGCAAGGCCTGCTGCTTGCCGATCAATCTGACGATGCCGCCGGCAATGGCGGAGGCGGCCCCCGACTCCATCAGCACCCCGGCCAGCACCCCGGCCGCCAGGATGCGCAGCACCGCCGGCATCATTCCCTGCGCACCTTGAGTCATCAGCCCGATCACATTGACCAGGTCGACGCCGCCGATCAGACCACCGATCAGGGCGCCGGCCAGCATGCCGAAAACCGGAGGGACCTTGCGTAAAATCATGACAATCGCGATAACCAGGGCACAGACCGCACCGAAAGCGCTGACTTCAGGCATCAAGGACCTCCTCGGGTAGGGTGGTTCGCCATCAAAACAGGACGATCACCAAAGGCTCGGATTTCACGGGCGGCGACCCACCGGGCCAGCTAAACCTACGATGAGAAAACAGGGAATGCCCCTGGTCCAGCACAGGGTGCCGTTGTCGCCGATGGTTGAAAACATCCATACCGTGCATGCGCGCCAACGCCTCGACGATCTCGGCCACATGTTGGCGTCTGGGTTCCAAATGGTAGCCGACGCCCTTCTACAACCGCATCGGACGGACGAAGACGATACCAGCATAGGACGCACATCGCTGCACGGTTCTTCACGGGTCAGGATGACCATAATCCTGACAGGCAGATGTCATTGGCGCCCAAGGCGGTCGAGGTTTGAATATTGCGTATGGTTTGGCTGCGACGGGTCCCTGCCTTTTCGTCTTCAACCACCTGTTTGGTAATGGTCGGGCAATGGACTTATTGATCGATGGTGGACCGCTGGAGACAACGGTTGCGACTGCACCTAATCAAGTATGGAGATAATGGGTTGGCGATTGAGCTATCCTTTGGCCTCCAGCGCTTTTCGGGCTTCCTCGCTGCTCTCGTAAATGTGGGGGGCCAGGTTGCGACGCTGCAAAGCCTCCCCGAGCTTCATCCGCAAGAAAGTGCTGGTGGTGTAGCGGGTGACAGCGGAATAGTAATGGTCCATCAGGTATTTGACCATATCGCTGTATGCATTCACCAACTCCGGCAGGATGCTGAAATTGTCGTAGTTGACGATGGTGTCGACTTTGCGGCCGGCGGGTTTGAGCGCGTTTTCCACGGCGGCGCGGATGTCCGCCACCAGTTCGGGGGTATTGACCGCAAAGCCTTCAAAGTTGACGAAAAAGAGGTTGGCGTGCGGATCGTAGGTCAGGCGGTCTTCCAGCCTCAGGGTCAGCAATTGGTCTTTCAAACCCATTGGTGCCGATTGGAATATACGTGCATCCATCATGCGGGGGGACGCATTGATGACCGGCGTAAAATCCATCAACCCCAGAATATCTTTTTCCAGATCCACACCGGGGGCGATTTCGACCAGTTCCAGGCCGGCCTCCGTTAGCGAAAAAACACAGCGCTCGGTAACGTAGAGCACGGTTTGGCCTGTTTGCCGGGCATACGCGCCACTGAAGGTCACGTGTTCGACCTGATCGACAAATTTCCTCACCTTGCCTTCCTGCTGGATCTGCATCCGGCCCTCGTCGAGCGTCACTTTCAATCCGCCGGCCGTGAATGTGCCGGTAAAGACCACCTTCTTGGCATTCTGGCTGATATTGATGAACCCGCCCGCGCCGGCCAGTTTGGGCCCGAATTTGCTGACGTTGAGATTGCCGTCCTTGTCGGCCTGGGCCAGGCCCAGGAAGGCCATGTCGAGCCCCCCGCCGTCGTAGAAGTCGAACTGGTAGGGTTGATCGATCACGGCATCGGTATTGGTCCCTGCACCGAAATTGAGACCCCCGGCCGGAATACCGCCGATGACACCCGGCTCGGCCGTCAGGGTGATCAATTCGAGCACCTGTTCCTCGTTGGCGACATCGGCAATGCCCTCCGGCATCCCGATGCCCAGATTGACGACACTGTTGGCCTGCAGTTCGAAAGCCGCCCTGCGGGCAATGATTTTACGATCACTCATGGCCATGGGGGTCGTCGACGTTACAGGGGCCTTGACTTCACCGCTGAAAGCGGGATTATACACCTCGCCGAAAGTCTGCCAGTGCTTCTCGGGCCGGGCGACCACCACACAATCCACCATGATGCCGGGAATCTTGACCTGCCGGGCGTTCAGCGTACCGCGCCGGGCGATGCGCTCGACCTGGACGATGACCACCCCTCCCGAGTTTCGGGCTGCCGTGGCGATGGACAGCACCTCCAGGGTCAGGGCCTCTTTTTCCATGGTGATGTTGCCGTCGGTGTCGGCCGTGGTGCCCCGGAGGATGGCCACGTCGATCGGAAACGTCTTGTAGGCCAGATACTCCCGTTCGTCGAAAGTGACCACTTCCACAAGGTCCTCGGTCGTCAACGGATTGATCTTGCCGCCGCCGTTGCGCGGATCGACAAAGGTGCCCATGCCCACCGCCGTGATGGTGCGCGGCTTGGCCGCGGCGATATCCCGGAACATGTGGGAAATGACCCCCTGGGGGAGATTGTAGGCTTCGATCTTGTTGGCGATCGCCAGTTCCTGCAATTTGGGCACCAGGCCCCAATGCCCGCCGATCACTTTGCGTACCATCCCCTCGTGGCCGAAATGGTTCAAACCGCGCTCGCCACCGTCACCCTGGCCGCCCGCGTACACTAGCGTCAGGTCTCGGGGCCGGCCGTGTTGAAGGAACCGGTCTTCGAGCGCTTCGGCGATTTCTTCCGGGAAGCCGATCCCAACGAAACCGCCGGTGGCCACGGTGTCACCGTCCCGAATGATCCTTACCGCGTCTGCGGTGGAAACCAGCTTTTCTTTAGACGGGGTCTGTGGCGGAAGGAAAGATGGGCCTGAGGGGGCCTCGGTATTGGAAGAGGACGGTTGGGTCGCGCTCATGGCTGCCTCCAAAGATAGCGGTTGTCAATAAAATGTTCCGCAGGGCATCGGTATCGATGTCGCGTTCGGAATCGGTATCGCCGCAGCGTCTTCAGGATGGTCGCGAAATAGATGGGACGGTGTCGATCCCGATTCCGATGCGTGATTTCAGACCTGCTCCACGACCATGGCCATGCCCATACCGCCGCCGATGCACATGGTGATCATTCCGTTTTCCAGGCCCTTGCGTTTCATATGATTCATGCCGGTCACCATCTGGCGGGCGCCGGTGCAGCCGATCGGATGCCCGAGGGAGATACCGCTGCCGACCTGATTCGGTTTGTCGAAGGGGATGTCGAGCTCGCGCATGCAGCCGATGGCCTGGGCGGCAAAGGCCTCGTTCAACTCGATCAGATCGATATCGCCAATCGTTCTTCCGCTGGCCTTCAGCGCTTTGCGCACGGCCGGCACCGGACCCAATCCCATAAAGGCCGGATCCAGCCCGCCGGAAGCGAATCCTTTGATGGCCACCAGCGGGGTCAGTCCCAGATCCTTGGCCTTGTCGGCACTCATCATTAAAACGGCCGCTGCGGCATCATTGATGCCGGAGGCATTGCCGGCCGTGATGGAACCGTCCTTTTTGAACACCGGACGCAGTTTGGCCATCTTCTCCACGCTGGTTTCCATGGGGCGCTCATCCCTGTCGAAGACAATGGTTTCTTTGCGTGTTTTGATCTCGACCGGAACGATTTCATCGGCGAACCATCCCTCATTGATGCCCTGCAATGCCCGCTGATGGCTCAGCACACTGAGTTCATCCTGTTCCTGGCGGCTGATGTCGTATTTGGCGGCGATGGCTTCCGCGGTGATCCCCATGTGGTAACCGTAGAAGATCTCGTAAAGCCCGTCGAAAACCATCAGATCATAAACATCTCCGATGCCGGTGACTTCCATTCGGTGGCCCCAGCGGGCTTTGGGCAGCGCCAGGGGGACCATACTCATGTTCTCCTGACCGCCGGCGACGATCACCTCGGCCTGTCCGCTCATGATGGCGGTGGCCCCTACGGCAATGGCCTTCAATCCCGAACCGCAAACCTTGTTGATCGTCATGGCCGGCGTCTCCTTGCACAGGCCGGCCTTGATCATGGCCTGGCGGGCCGGGTTCTGCCCCTGTCCGGCCTGCAGCAC
>JASJBQ010000165.1 GCA_030066455.1 Desulfobacterales bacterium | reverse complement strand
CGATCATGGGCAGGATCTCCATTTGCTCGGGCAGACTGCCGCGGGCCAGACGGATATGGGTGACATCGGCCGGCATCTGCCCCGTGAGGGCATCCACGGTGACCCACCCGCCGAGATAGACGCGATTCCAGGCATGGTAGTAAAACCGGCCCCGCTGGTAAACCAGGCCGGCCTCGATCTGTGCGGGGATACCGGCGGCGCGGGCCAGGGCCGCCAGGAGCACGGCGTGTTCGTTGCAGTCCCCCATGCGCTGCGCCAACGTATTGAGGGCATCGGGCAGGGAAAGCACGGGGCGTTTCTGGATATTGGCGTCCATCCAGGCCATGATCGCTTTTATCTGACTGAGCGGGGTGTCGGCGCCGGCCGCCAGTTCGGCCGCGAGCGCCCGAATGCGGGGGGCGTCGGACTGGATCATGGGGGCCGGGGCCAGATAGGGCTTCAGATCGGCGCTTAGATCCGGGTCCGCCTGCTCCGGTGGCAGTGGTTCGCGCGTGATCGTAAGAACGCTGCCGCTTCGCATCTGGCGCGAGCCGGAGGTCGGCAGCCGCTCCGGTTCGATACCGCCGATCCGCAGCTTGAGCCGTTTGAGCTGGCCGGCATTTTCTACCGGGCGATCGGGCGTGACCGCGGCCAGACGGGTGAGGTCGCGGCTGGCGGTCAGGGGTTTCAGGGCCTCTTCGCGATTGGATCTTATCTGCTCGAGCCCCAGCAATCCTTTTTCTTTCAGGACGCCGCCGGCATCATCGATCCAGGCCTGCTGCCGAAGCCCCTTGTATTCCAGCTCCACCTGGTGGGCATCCGGACCGCCCGGACCGGCCCCGACCGGCCGGCGCCCGATGACGGTGACGCGGACTTCGCCCTGAGCCATGGTGGCCGGGTCGAAGATCGGGAAGTGATGGACCTGGCCGGGCTCGAGCCCGGCGGCGGCCACGGCCGCAAAGATGGCCGCCGGCAGGAAAGGGGGCGCATCAAAGCGCAGCCGGGAGGTTTCGGCCGTGCCGCCGCTCTCGATCCGGCAGATCAGCCATTCGCCTTCCATCCGGCCCTCGATGGCGACGTTGAAACGACCGGAGCGCATGTCGAAATTGAAAGCGTCCACGGCCAGGGTTTCGTCGAGGCGCGCTTCGTAGTCGAGATGCAGGTCCTGAACCAGCCCCATCGTGTTCAGGCGCATGCGAAGTTGCTCTTTGAGGTTGAAGCCCCCCGCCGCCGGGAAAAGCTGCGAATGTGAAAAGCCGATCTGCCGTTCGTCCTGAAGGATTTTCATCCAGCGTTCGCCCGCGATCAGCGCTTTCGATACCGTCCGGGCCGGCACGGCGTTCCGGCCTTCGCCCTGACCGATCAGTCCGAGGCGCTGTCCCAGAAGAACGGCGAACACGAGCGTGCAAAGCAGGCCGCCCAGTACGAATTTGGGGCTGCGGATCAAGGTCACGAGAATTTCCGTTCCGGGTTGAAATTGCTTCCCGATGTTAAGAAATACGCTGCTCAGCGTCAAGCATGGCGATACCCTGGCGCCTGGTGATCTTATCGCCCGATTTGCGCGGCGACTTGACAACGGCGGCTGGTTTGCCATCCTAGAAGGCGTGTGTTAGTACGATGGAGGTAAATGCGGGGCCTGTTTCGAGGGACAGGCGCTTGCGGACATCCGTTGATTGGCAGGGCGCACCGGCTTTTCAAGGTCGGGCGGTTGGAGGAGGAAAGCATGGATGCAGACCGGTTTACTCCTATTTTTACTTCTGACAAGTTGACGGCGATGTTTCCTCCGGATCGGGCCGACCGGTTCTTTGAAGCGCTTCTGGGTGACAGCAGCGAGGGCGCCTACGATATCGCTTTGCACTATGCGGGGAGCCGGGACGATGAACTCCATTTCGAATTCCAACTGAAGGAGCGTCCGGGCAAGTGCCTGTCCTGCAGTCTGACCTACGGCCTGCCCCACGTTTTCAGCCGCCATCCGATCATCGATATCCCTTCCGTGATCAAGGGGATCGACCAGATGCTGGACAGCCAGGCCCGTTGCGGCCAGTGGCGGGTTGAATCCACCCAGGAAGCCGGCCGACAAATGCACGTCATCCCGCTGATCATCAGCCTGCAGCCCGGCGAAGGCTAACTCCCCGCTTCCGGCAGCGTTTCCTCCGGTGCGCGGCGCGGCCGCCGCGGCCTGGAATCCATACGCCATGACCCCACGGAAACGATTCATTCTGAAAAACCGCATGCTGTTGGCCAACCTGGTCTCAAACCTCATCGGGGCCGTGGGGGTCAACGCCCTCCTGCTGCGATCCACGCGCACCCTCTCAACCGAGTTCGGGCAGGCCTACGCCACCCTGATCGAGATCATCTTTACGCCGACCGTGTTCATCATCGCCTTCGTCGCCACCCTGATCTACGAGGGGCCGATCCGACGCTACGTGGACCAGTGTTATCACGGGCAGGCCGACGCAGGTGTTCCCCGGCAAGTCCAGCGGCGCGTTTTGAACGAGCCCTTTTTTGGTGTGCTGCTCAACTGCACCGTTTGGCTTTTCGCGGCGGTTTTCTGGGCCCTGCTGTTCTACTTCATGGGCGAACCCGCGCATGTGGTCCAGCGCACGCTGGTCCGCAGCCTCAGCGTCGGCCTGATTACCTGCACCGTGGCCTTTTTTGTCCTGGAGCATGTTCTGCAACGGGTGATGGTGCCCTTTTTTTTTCCACACGGTCGGCTCTATGGGGTGCCCCGAACCTTGCACGTCAGTATTGCCGTCCGGCTGGTCGCCCTGCTGCTGGCCTGTAATCTGGTGCCCTTTGTCACCCTGATCCTTTACAATTTCCAGATCCGCAGTGCCGGCGAGGACCCGGCAGTGAGTCTGGACCGTCTGGGCACCTTCCTGGTGGTCAATTCCTTCGTTTTTATCGCCGTGGGCCTCTGGCTCTGCTTTCTGGTGAGCAGCAATCTGGCCCGGCCGTTGAAGGATATGATCCAGATCTTGCAGAAGGTGCGGGAGGGCGACTTCGACGGCCGCGTCCGGGTGACCTCCAATGACGAGATCGGCTACACGGGTGACGTGATCAACCAGATGACCGCGGGGCTCAAGGAGCGCGATCGTCTGCGCCTGTCCATGCTGCTGGCGCGTGAAGTGCAGCAGAACCTCCTGCCGCCCGGGCCGCCGGACCTCAGCGGGATCGATCTGGCCGCGGCCAGCCTTTACTGCGATGAAACCGGGGGGGACTATTACGATTTTCTGGAGATCAATAATGGTGGCGGCATCCAACCGGTCGTGGTCGTCGGGGACGTTTCCGGCCACGGCGTTTCCGCCGCCCTGCTGATGGCCTCGGCGCGGGCCTCGCTGCGTCAGCGCGTCCTCCTGGCCGGTGGCCTGGATGCCATCGTGGCCGATGTCAATCGCCAACTCTACCGGGACGTGGCCGCTTCCGGCCAATTCATGACCCTTTTGGCCATGCGCTTCGATCCGGACCATGACGGGATCGAATGGGTGCGCGCCGGGCATGATCCCGCGGTCCTTTACGACCCTGTGGACGATCGCTTCGATGAGCTCGATGGGGCCGGGCTGCCGCTCGGGGTCGACGCGGGCGCACACTACACGACCGAGCAGCGTAGCGGCCTGGCCAACGGAACGATCGTGCTGCTGGGCACCGACGGCATATGGGAGACGTTCAACCCGCACGGTGAGATGTTCGGCAAGGCGCGCTTGCGCGCCATGGTCAAAACCAACGCCGCCAGCGCCGCCAGTGTGATCCGGGACCGTATCATGGCGGAGCTGAAAGCGTTTCGTGAGGGCACCCCCCTGGAGGACGACGTCACCCTGGTGGTCGCCAAAATGGACCGCCGTCGACAGTGACGGGCGCCTTCGCCGGCGCCTGAAGGCCGCCCTGAAACCGATACGCCGCCGGCGCCAGGCGGCTCAACCCGGGAGATGTCACGTATCATGACCGAACACGCATGGCGGCAATTGCTGGCCGACTACCCGACGGTGATCCAGATTCCGGTGGCCTGGGGCGAGATGGACGCCTTCGGCCACGTCAACAACACCGTCTACCTGCGCTACTTTGAAAGTGCGCGCATCGCCTATTTCGAAGCGCTGGGAACCATGGAAACCATGGCGGCTACCGGCCTCGGTCCCATCCTGGCGGAAACGCGCTGCCGCTTCAAGTTTCCGCTGACCTACCCGGATACGGTCGCGGCGGGCGCGCGGGTGGCCGAACTTGCGGCCGACGGCTTCCTGATGCATCATCGGGTCGTCAGCCACCGGCACAGCCGGGTGGCCGCCGAGGGCGACGGTCGGATCGTATCCTACGACTACAAAGCCAAGACCAAGGCCACGCTGCCCGAGGTGACCGTCGCGCGCATCCGGGAAAAGGAGGGTGTGGCCCTGGTGGACACGGTGTCCTGACGGCAAGATTCACCATGGGCAAAGAAAAAGCCAAGATCACCAGTTCGCCGTTATCCGAACAGGCATTCGACCCCTTTCGCGACCGGGCCTCGCGAGATATCCGCAACGCCCTGTCCGAAGCCTTCGTGGCGGCCTGGCAAGAGGACGGGACGGATTATGAATCCCTGGCCGCCGAACTGCGGCGCCGCCATGCGCAGCCTGTCTACCAAACCTACATCGATCGGCGGCTGGCGGATTACCGGGCGGCTTTCGAGGAGCGCCGGAAGTTCGGCGCTCCGGATCTGGTGGCGGAGATGGTCGTGCTGTGGAACCGGAAACTGTTCTTCGAGGTGCATGAACTGCTCGAAAGCCACTGGCACGAAGCCCGGGAGGAGCGGCGCGAAGTGCTCAAGACCCTGATCCAGGCTGCGGCCGTCTATGTGCATCGCGAGGCGGGCCGCCTGGCCGCGGCAAAAAAGATGGGCCGGCGCGTCAGCAGCCGCCTGGATGCCCTGCGCGCGCATCTGGCGGCGATTCGGAATCTGGACGCCCTCCGTGAGGCCCTGGCGGACCCCGCGGAACCGCCCAGGCTCAAAGGACGTCTTCGCTGATGGATGAACGCGCTAACCAACGCCTGCGGATACAGGCCGCCACGACCGCTGTGGTGGTCGGGGCGGCGCTGCTGGCGGCCAAGTTTTATGCCTGGCGGGTGACGGGCTCGTCGGCTGTTCTCTCCGATGCCCTGGAGTCCATCATCAATGTGGTGGCCAGCGGGTTTGCCATTGTCAGCGTCATCATGGCGGCCAAACCCCCGGACCAGAGTCATCCCTATGGGCACGGCAAAATCGAGTTCTTTTCGGCCGGTTTCGAGGGGGCGTTGATCGTACTGGCGGCCATCGGGATATTCAAGGCCGGGCTGACCCACCTCATCGATCCCCAACCGCTGCCGCATCTAAACATCGGGATGCTGGTCATTGCCGGGGCCAGCGCGGTCAACGTGATTCTGGGGCTGGCCCTGATTCGGATCGGCCGGCGCACCCGCTCGATGGCGCTCGAGGCCGACGGCCGGCACGTGCTCACCGACGTCTACACCAGCCTCGGGGTCATCATCGGCCTGGTGCTGGTGAAGCTTACGGGCTGGCTGTGGATGGACGGCCTGGCCGCCTGTATCGTGGGGGTGAACATCCTCATGACCGGATTCCGGCTGCTGCGCCAATCCTACTGGGGGTTGATGGACCGGGCCGACCCTGAGGTCCTCGACCGGATTGTCGCGGTGATCGCCGATCGGCGGCGGCCCGTGTGGCTCGATATTCACAAGCTGCGCGCATGGCGCGCGGGATCCCGCATCCATGTGAACCTGCACCTGATCCTGCCGCGCCAGATGTCCCTGGCGGCCGCGCACGCCGAAGCCGATGATTTGGAGAGGGCCATCCTGCGCGAGGTGGAAGGCGCTGCCAGCGTCCTGGTGCACATGGATCCCTGCCATGCGGACAACTGCCCCATCTGCGGCCAGGAGGAATGCACGCACAGGGAGAAGGCGTTCCGTGGGGAGCTGCCGTGGCACACCGCGCGGCTCACGGCCACAGGGGCCATGAACGGCGACCCTTCAAAATCCTCGCGGTAGAACCGCCGCCGCCCCTCAGGCCGCGCGCGCCTTCCATGGTCATGGGCACGGACGCAAAAAACCCTCAGCGCGCAAAACGCTGAGGGTTTCTCTATATCCGGATGATACGGAACCTTACTTCTTGTCGTCCTTGACCTCTTCGAAGTCCGCGTCGACCACGTCGTCATCGGGCGGCGGACCGCCGGCCTGCTGGTCCCCGGCTCCGGCTTCCGGGCCGGCCCCTGTTCCGCCGTCCTGGGAGGCCTGCTGGTACATGGCTTCGGCCAGCTTGTGGGAGGCCTGGGTCAGGGCTTCGCTGAGGCGCTTGATTTCTTCGGGGTCGTCGCCTTCCATGGCCTTGCGCAGGGGCTCGATGGCTTCCTTGATCTGGTCCTGGGTGGCCTGGTCGACCTTGTCGCCCAAGTCCTTCAGGGACTTTTCGGTGGAGTAGATCAGGGCGTCGGCCTGGTTGCGGGCTTCGACCAGATCCTTTTTCTTCTTGTCTTCGTCCGCATGCAGCTCGGCTTCCTTGATGGCGGCGTCGATCTCTTCCTGCGACAGGCCGCTGGAGGCCGTGATCTTGATGGACTGCTCCTTGCCGGTGGCCATGTCCTTGGCCGAAACGCTCACGATGCCGTTGGCGTCGATGTCGAAGGTCACCTCGATCTGGGGGACGCCGCGCGGGGCCGGCGGAATGCCGACCAGCTCGAAGCGGCCCAGGGTCTTGTTGGTCGCGGCCATTTCGCGCTCGCCCTGGAGGACGTGAATCGACACGGCCGGCTGGTTGTCGGCCGCGGTCGAGAAAATCTGGCTTTTGCGGGTCGGGATCGTGGTGTTCTTTTCGATCAGCCGCGTCATGACCCCGCCCAGGGTTTCGATGCCCAGCGACAGCGGGGTGACGTCCAGCAGCAGAACGTCCTTGACGTCACCCTGCAACACGCCGCCCTGAATGGCGGCGCCCAGGGCCACGACCTCGTCGGGGTTGACGCCCTTGTTGGGTTCCTTGCCGAAAATATTCTTGACGCGCTCCTGCACGGCCGGCATGCGTGTCATGCCGCCCACAAGAATGACTTCGTTGATTTCACCCGAGGACAGGCCGGCATCCTTCATGGCCTGCCGGCAGGGACCCTCGAGGTTGTCCAGCAGATCGGCCACGAGGGCTTCCAATTTGGCCCGGGTGACTTTGATGTTCATATGTTTGGGCCCGCTGGCATCGGCGGTGATGAAGGGCAGATTGACCTCGGATTCCATCGAGGAGGAAAGCTCCATTTTGGCCTTTTCCGCCGCTTCCTTCAACCGCTGGAGGGCCATTTTATCGGCGCGGACGTCAATCCCCTGATCTTTTTTGAATTCGTCGGCCAGGTAGTCGATCAGGCGCAGGTCGAAATCCTCACCACCCAGGTGGGTGTCGCCGTTGGTGGCCTTGACCTCAAAGACGCCTTCACCGATTTCGAGCACCGAAATATCAAAGGTGCCGCCCCCGAGATCGAACACCGCGATTTTTTCTTCGCTCTTCTTGTCCAGTCCATAGGCCAAGGAGGCGGCGGTGGGTTCGTTGATGATGCGCTGAACATTCAAGCCGGCAATCTTGCCGGCGTCTTTGGTGGCCTGGCGCTGGCTGTCGTTGAAATAGGCCGGTACCGTGATAACGGCATCCGTCACCGACTCGCCCAGGTACTCTTCCGCCGTTTTCTTGATGTTGGCCAGAATAAAGGAGGAAACTTCCGCCGGGCTGTAGCGTTTGTCCTTGAGCAGAATGCGTACGTCTCCGTTGGCGGCCTTCTCCATCTTGTAGGGCAGGATTTTGACGTCGCTTTGAACTTCCTTGGAATCAAATTTGCGGCCGATCAGGCGCTTGACGCCAAACACGGTATTTTCCGGGTTGGTGACGGCCTGGCGTTTGGCGATCTGGCCCACGAGACGCTCGCCGCTGTCATTGACGGCCACGCTCGAAGGCGTGGTGCGACCGCCCTCCGTGTTGGTAATGACCTTGGCATCGCCGCCTTCCATGATGGCCACACACGAATTGGTGGTGCCGAGATCGATTCCGATTATTTTGCCCATTGTGTTCATCCTCCTTGCGCAATCAAAGCAATGCTTTCCGAATGGTTCGGTAAATGTTGGTTTGTTTGTAGTTAAATCAGATGGTCACCGTGATACGACCACCATAGCCGGCCGCAGAAGACGATCGTGAATCTGGTAGCCTTTCTGAAGTTCGCGAATGACGGTGTTTTCGGCCACATCCGCATCTTCTTCCTGCATGACCGCCTCGTGCAGATTGGGGTCGAAGGGCTGATTGACAGCCTCGATCGGCGTGACGCCGAATTTTTCGAAAATCTTGAGCAGTTCTTTGAGGGTCATGTCCACGCCCTCCACCAGGCCCTCTTTGCTTCCGGGGTCGCTGTTGGCATCGATGGCGCGTTCCAGGTTATCGACGACAGTGAGAAGCTCGCGAAGCAGATTCTGGTTGGCATATTTGCGCAGATCGCTTACCTCGCGTTCTTTGCGCTTGCGAAAATTGTCCAGTTCGGCGGCGGTGCGCAGAAAGCGCTCGTAGTGGCCCTGCGCTTCGCCCTGGGCTTTTTCGAGCTGGCCCTGGAGGTCTTCCGGTGCATCGGCCTCGACCTCCGCTTGGGTAACTGCTTCAAGGGGTTGTTCTTCAGCCTCGGTTTCAGGGGCATGATCCGCCGCACCCGGGGAAGCGGTTTCGGAGACGGCGGCCTCCTCCGTCGGTGTCTCCGCGTCCGTTTGAATCTCGATCCGGTGTTCTTCGGTCATCCCTCAGCTCCATCTTGTGATAACCGTCCACGGTGGCGCGCTTGCGGCATCATGACGGGTTTGAACTGTCGAATGGTCATTTGGTCCGAAACAATGCCGCTTCCCGAGGGAAGCGGCAGATTATAATTTGTAATTTTAATAATGCCTAAAATTTAATGCGCGAAGTCCGCTTGTCAAGTCGCCACCCGTGCGGATTTCCGGCCGATTTGGGGGGGTGGGCAGGCTGCGGCCGAACGTGGTTGGCGACCGGTTCGCCACCGTGTCGATCCTGGTAAGCAAGTGGTGCTTGCGCGTTGGTGGGGGCAAGTGCCAGGGAAGCGGCCGCGCTGCATTGACAAACACAGTAGGGTTTCGATTGCCTCAGGTCGGGTGGGGGAACGCCGGAACGGCTTCGACGATGCCGCCCTAAAAAAACGGAAGGCCGGAAATCCCGCGACACAGCCAGCCTTACTTATCGCTGCTTCCTTCCGGATCTGACGAGGTTCGTAAGCGTCTGTTGCGCGGGGTCCGGCCCCAATGCCCCGTAGAAGG
>JASJBQ010000164.1 GCA_030066455.1 Desulfobacterales bacterium | reverse complement strand
GCCGGTCAGTTTGGGGTTGTTCCAGTGGCGCTGGGCATCGCGCCGGGTTTTCTTTTCGAGGTTGCGCTCGACGGCGGCGGTGAGGTCGATGCCGGTCTGGTTGGCGATGCAGCCCACCACGAAGAGCACATCCGCCAGTTCGTCCGCCAAATCGGGACGCGCGGTGGTGTGTTTGAAACTTTGGTCGCCGTAGGCGCGCGCCATGATCCGGGCCACTTCGCCCACTTCCTCCATGAGGATGGCCGTGTTCGTCAGTTCGGAAAAATAGCGGACCCCGTGGGTGCGGACCCATTCGTCGATTTTTCGCTGGTAGGCCTCGATCGTCAGCATGGAACGGCTCTTTCGGCTGGTGGTCATGGCGATTGCATCGTCAGCGGCCCATGCAGCCTGACACGCAACGGGACCGGCCGCAATCCCCTTGGGGCCCCAATCAGGCGATAAGACCGCCGAGGGCGGATGAGATCCGGACCGGCAGGCCCCGTACCGCGCGCGGTGCCGGCCGCAGCGGGGGGAACCCGGCGAGCGCGCAGCCTATTGCCAGTCGTCCAGCATGGGCATCGTGGCGTCGGCATCGGCGGGGTGCACGTCCGGGTTCTGGTTGATGATCCGCGCACAGGTGTTCCAGCGCAGGACGGCATCCTCGTTGCCCGGCGAGCAGGTGGTCCAGGCTTCCCGGTAAGCCTCCATGGCTTTGACGAACCAGTCGTAGGCGATGTGGCCCGAACGGGGATCGTCCCGCTCGAGATGGACCTTGGCCCGTCGCTCATAGATCACGCCGCTGTAGTAGGCCTTGCAGAACTTGTCGCTGAGCCGCGGCAGGAGTTCACGGGCCTCCTCGAAGGTCGGATTGAGCTCCTGGGGGAATTTGTCGGTTCGCGCCAGGAGCAGGAGGATGAGGGCGTCCTGGTTATCGGGGTCGGTCTCCAGGATGTCGAGACAAATGCTTTCGACCTCGATCGGTTCATTGAGCAGGCGGTAATGCTCGGCCTTGGCCAGGGCTTTGGGGATAACCTCCTTGGAAATCGCTTTCAGCTTGATCATTGTTCCTCCTTGACGTTGTTCCGGTTGGCTGATGACTCGCCTGAAGCTTGCCGCCGTTCGCACGGTTTGCCGCCTGGGCACGAGATCGGATGAGGGATGGGGCATGCTTTTCGGCTGCGCATATATTTGATTTTAATCATGCGCACCGCCGCCCCTGAATGCAAGGGCCGCATGCCATCCGCATCGTTTGGTATGACACCCTCCCGGCCGGTTCGCGCGCTCGACGTCGTGTCGCCCGGGCGCCGGGCGCCGTCGCGTCCGGATTGACAATTGAAGACCGGGGTGCTTAAAAACCTGTGCTGGTCAAGCATTATGCCACCGAATACCACCCGCGACATGGCGAGGCCCTGAAATGCCCCGAACCCGAAATGTCATCGATCTTAATTCCGACGTGGGGGAAAGCTTCGGCAACTACACCATTGGGATGGACGAAGAGGTGATCCCCCTGATCAGTTCGGCCAACATCGCCTGCGGCTTCCATGCCGGCGATCCGGCCGTGATGCGCCGCACCGTTCGCCTGGCGATGAACCACAGCGTGGCCCCGGGCGCCCATCCCGGGCTGCCGGACCTGATGGGGTTCGGCCGCCGCAGCATGGATGTCACCCGGGACGAAATCCGCGACTACGTCGCCTACCAGGTGGGCGCCCTGATGGCGTTTGCGCGAGCGGAGGGGGGCCGCCTCCAGCACGTCAAACCCCATGGTGCCCTGTACAACATGGCCGTGGCCGATCCCGCCATCTGGGAGGCGGTGGCCGAGGCCACGGCGTCGGTCGACCCGGACCTGATTCTCTTCGTGCTGGGCGGGTCCAACCGGGACGATCTCAAAGCCATGGGCCGACGGATCGGCATCCGCGTGGCCTGTGAATTCTTTGCCGACCGGGCCTACAACCCGGACGGCAGCCTGGTGTCGCGGCGTGAAGCCGGAGCGGTGATCCGGGATCACGACCTCGCCGCGGCGCGCGTTCTCAAAATGGCCACCGAGGGTCGCGTGGTCTGCGCCGACGGGGAGGAGATCGCCCTTCAAGGCGAAACCGTCTGCGTGCACGGGGACAATCCCCAGGCCCTGGCCCTGGTCCGCACCATCCGTGAAACCCTCGCGAGCGCGGGTGTGGCCATTCGGCCCGTAGGCACCTTCCTTGAAAGCTGACCCATGCCGCCGGTGATCCGATATCTGGGCGATCGCGGTCTGCTGGTCGAACTCGGCACCGGCATCGACCCGGTCGTCAACCAGCGCGTCCAGCAACTGCAACAGCGCCTGCAGCGCGAGAACATCGACGCTCTGGTGGAGACCGTACCGGCCTACAGTTCGCTGCTGGTGGTCTACGACCCCCTGCGGGCCGCACCGGAAGCACTGAAACGCCGGATCATGGGGCTGTGCCGCTTCGATGCCGCCGCCCCCAACGATAAAAAGGAGGTTTACGACATCCCGGTGGTCTACGGGGGCGAAGACGGCCCCGACCTGCAAAGCGTCGCCGACTACCACGGCATGTCCGTCGCGGATGTCGTCGGGCTGCACAGCGGCCGCGTCTATCGGGTCTATATGATCGGCTTCACCCCCGGCTATCCCTACATGGGGGAACTCCCGGAAGCCCTGGAAACGCCGCGGCGGGCAACACCCCGCACCCATATCCCCAAGGGGTCGGTGGCCATTGCCCAACGCCAGACCGGCATCTACCCGGTGGTCAGCCCCGGCGGCTGGCAGATCATCGGCCGCACGCCGGTGGCGCTTTTCGACGCCGACCGCGAAAAGCCATCGCTTCTGGCCATGGGGGACCAGGTACGCTTCGTTCCCGTCCGCCCCGAGGAGGCCGAAAAGTGGACCGGGTAGACCTGCTGGAGATCGTTCAACCCGGGATTCTGGCCTCGGTCCAGGATGTCGGGCGGCAGGGCTACCGCCAGATCGGTGTGGCGCCCAGCGGGGCAGCGGACAGCTATGCCTGCCGGATCGGCAATCTCCTGGTGGGCAATCTCGAAGACGCCGCGGCGGTCGAGATCACCCTCATGGGTTTTGAGGCCCGCTTCCGGCACGAGGCCGTGGTGGCGGTGACCGGGGCCGACCTGGGGGCCGGTCTGAACGGCGCCCCCCTGCCCATGTGGACGGCATTGCGGGCCGCCCCCGGCGACGTCCTTGCGGTAAAAGCACCGGTCTGCGGCTGCCGGGCCTATCTGGCTGTGGGCGGCGGGTTCAGCCTGCCAGCGGTGATGGGCAGTCGCGCCACCAACATCGGCGCCGGTTTCGGCGGCTACCACGGCCGCGCCCTGGCCGCCGGCGACGTGCTGCCGGGCATCCGGCCCGGGGCGCACCTGCATTGCATCGGCCGTACGGTTCCCGACACCCTCAAGCCAGTCTACGCCTCGGCGTGTGTGCTGGGGGCCATCCCCGGGCCGCAGACCGATCAGTTCACCACGCAGAGCCGCGCCCGCTTCAACGCAGCGGTCTATACCGTCAGCGCGACATCGGACCGCACCGGCGTGCGCCTCGAAGGCCCCGTGCTCGACAAGCTGCCGGGGGCGCCCGACTCGATTCTCTCCGAGGGGATCGTGGCCGGCGCCGTCCAGGTGCCTGGCGACGGCCGGCCCATCATCCTGCTGAACGAAACCGTCACCGGCGGTTACCGCAAAATCGCCGTGGTCGCCGCCGCCGACCTGCCGCTGCTGGGACAGCTGGCGCCGGGCGATACGGTGCGCTTCCAGGCGACGGACATTCCAACGGCCGTGGCCCGACTGCGGCGGGTGGAAGCGGCCGTGGACTGGGTGCGGGCCTGTTGGGCGGACTGAATGATCGACCGCAGGCGGTGCTGGACCCGGATGCGGCAGGATGTCGATCTTGTCGTCCCGTGACGGCTCTGGTAGGTTGTAGGCCCATTGATCCCAAACGGATGGACTGATCCATCCGCCATCAGGCAGACGATGGCTGCAGCCATTCACCGCCAGGCCCACCGGGGGGTGGCCCCGGCACCGAGGAGCCCGATGGATTTCCAACCTTTAACCCCTGACAACTGGGAAGATATCGAAAACCTCATGGGCCCTCACGGGGCCTATGGCGGCTGCTGGTGCATGTGGTGGCGCCTGACCCGCAAGGTGTTCGAACAGCAACAGGGGGAGGGCAACCGCCGCGCCATGCAGGCCATCGTCGCCGCGGGTCGGGTGCCGGGCATTCTGGGCTATCGCGACGGGCGGCCGGTGGCCTGGTGTTCGGTGGCCCCGCGGGATGATTTCCCGTCGCTGAACCGTTCGCCCGTGCTCAAGCGGATCGACGATCAACCGGTATGGTCGCTGGTCTGCTTCTACGTCGCCCGCGACTGCCGCCGGGCCGGGATGATGCACGCCATGATCGGTGCCGCCGTCGACCATGTCCGCCGCCAGGGCGGCACCATCGTGGAAGCCTATCCCAGCGTGGTCAAGAGCGCCAAGGCCCCGCCGACCACCAGTTTCATGGGAACTCCGGAAGTTTTCCGGAAAGCGGGGTTTGTCGAATGCGCCGCCCCATCGGCCGCCAAACGCATCATGCGATATACGATCGCGCAGGAGAAGAGACTTTGAACACCGAAGAACGCCGCCAGAAACTGGCCCGCTACCGCGATGCCCATGACTTATTGGCACGCGCCCTGGAAAAGTTCCCCGAGGCCATGTGGGACTACAAACCCGGCCCGGAGCGGTGGAGCATCCGCGAAATTATTCTGCACATCACCGACAGCGAGGCCAACAGCTATATCCGCTGCCGCCGAGCCATCGCCGAGCCGGGGGCCGCGGTGATGGCCTATGACGAAGACCAGTGGGCCCGGGGCCTGGGCTATGCGGACCAGGACCCGAAAGCGGCCCTCGCCCTGTTCAAGCACCTGCGTGGCATGACCTATGCCCTCGTCAAAACGCTGCCCGATGCCGCGTGGGCCAACACCATCGATCATCCCGAAAACGGCATCATGACACTGGACGACTGGCTGGCGGTCTATGCCAACCACGTGCCCGAGCACATCGACCAGATCCAGGCCACTCACGACGCATGGCTGGCGGACGGTAAGGGGCAGCCGCGCGACCCGGCCGCGTCCCTGTTCCGCCACTTTCAATAGCGCCCGGCCCGATACGACCGGCGACAGGATTGAAGCCCTCTGACCGACGGCAATGAACGCCGCCAGCGCAAGCCGGGCGCACCGCAATCCGCCGTCAAAGCACGCTTCGTGGCCACAGGCCCATTGATTGCTGTGGATTTTTAACCGCGGATGGCCGCAGGCCATCGCGAATCGACAACCTGCTGATCGGGGGGAGATGTGATGGGTTCCGATCCCAAGCAGCGGCGCCGCACGCCACTGATTGCCGTCAGCTCGCAGACGGGAAATACGCACCGGGTGGCCGCAGCCATGGCGGAAGCGCTGAACGCCGACCTGGTGGCCATCGATCAACTCAAAGACCACCAGCTTCGCGGCCGCCCCCTGATCGGACTGGGTTCGGGGGTGTACTGGCTGCGGCTGGCGCGCCCGGTCGTGGACCTGGCGGCCCGGCTCCCTGCCGCCAGCCGCGTGTTCATCTTCAGCACCAGCGCGTGGGGGCTGAACTGGGGGCCGTTCTATCAATCCGACCTGGCCAAAAAGCTCGATCAGCGGGGCATCGAAATCGTCGATCGCTGGCACGGCCCCGGGCAGGACCGCAACCCGCTGTTCAAGTGGATGGGGATCAGCAAGGGGCGCCCGAACGAGGAAGACATCCACGGGGCGCGGGCGTTTGCCCGGGCGCTGCGACGCAGGCTTTGACCCGCGCCGAGCAAAACGCGCGGACCCAAAATGAAACATCCATTCGATCCACCGTAAATATCACCTGGACCAGATCGAGGCGGTGATCCACCCCGCGGATTGGATCGAGGGCACGGGGTACAAACACCCCGGACCCTCGATGCCCCTTTACACCGGGAAAGCGTGCCGCATCTGCGGCGTGCGGCCGCGCCGCACGCGTCGGACCGTCAGGGCCGGCGATCCCGCGTGGCCTCGTTGGCCCCCAGCTCTTCGAGGACCTTTGCGGTTTGGGCCTCTTTTTCGGCCTCGGCCTTTTGCTCGAGTTCTTCCTTGGATTTCTTATGGCCGATGCGGAAGATGGCGAAACCGGGGCTGACGAACTGGTTCTGGGCTCGGCCCAGAATGGTGCCGCCCGTGGGGGATCGCACCTTGAAAACCGAGTTGTTGATCGGATCGATGATTTCGGCCAGGACCGTGTCGGTTTTGATCGTGGCGCCCAGCTCGACTTTGTTGATCAGGATGCCGCCGACCTCGGCACGGATAAATTGGCTCGCGTAGAAAACCGGCTGGGGGTTCTTCCAAATCCGGGCGCGATCGATCATCCCGATGGTGTGCAGCAGCGTCTCCAGGCTCTTGACCCCCAGTTCGACTTTCTTGAGGTCCAGGCTCAGCGGCCCGCCGATTTCCATGACCACCGCCGGGATGCCGGCGGCCGTGGCCGCCCCGCGCAGAGTGCCGGCCGGACCGGCATTGTGGAGTACGGTGAGGCCCCCGAAGCCTTCGGCCAGATAAGCCACCTCTTTGACGGCCAGGTCGGCCCTGAGCTGCGGCAGGTTTTCACGGTAGAAAGATCCCGTGTGCAGGTCGACGACCGCGTCGCAGTGCTTGACGATGTCGTCCATGAGGGCGTAGGCGACCCGGCCGGGGTAGGCACCGTCCGGGCTCCCCGGAAAATAGCGGTTGAGGTCGCGACGGTCGCCGATGTAGCGGTCGCGCCGCCAGAAGCCCTCCAGGTTGACGATCGGCACGGACACGACGACACCCTTCAGTTTTTTGGGATCGAGGCTGTTGACGACCCGCCGCGCGATCTCGATGCCGTTGAGTTCGTCGCCGTGGATGGCGGCCGTCAGGCACAGCACCGGCCCGGCCTCGTGACCATTGACGACGATGACCGGGGTGGCCACGGCAAACCCGCCGGGGGCCTGGGGCGAAAACCATTGCAGGCTCCTTCGGGTGCCCGGTTCGATTTCGGTGCCAATCAGTTTGAACGTCGTGGCCGGCTGCCCCGTGAACCTGTCTCTGAGGTCCTTGGTTTCTTGAACGACGACGGTTTCTTTTTCGACGGGCAAATCCCCTTCCGCACCATCGGCGGCTTCAGTGGCCATTGCGGGGGCGGCCACAAACAGCAAAAGCAAAACCAGCCAGGCATTTCTCATGAGGAGCCTCTCTTGATTGCGGTTTCGTGACGCAGAAACAGGGACGTGCCGGCAACAGGGATAGACCAGGTCAAGGGCATAATCAACTAAACAGGCCCTAAATATCTCCACGTTTAGCCTAAATTTAGTTCGAGGCCTCAAAAAGTATATGATATAATAAGCCATATCCGTCATAATTGGGTCGGTACCATGCAAGGCATTGACGCATCTTTGGCCCGCCAGGGAGACATGCCCGGTCGATCCTTGCGGCGGGGCAATGATCGCTGGACCCGCCGGCATCCAAAGGCCCGGCTATAACCAACGGGCCGCGGACTTGAAAAACCATACGTCACCATTCATCACTGGCTTCATGGGGGAATCCGCAATGCACCTGTTTAAGAAAACGAACGACGGTTTGTTGCTGCTCATCCTCGTGGTTATGCTGAGCCTGGTCGTGTCATGTGCCGCTCAACAATCATCACGCCCCGCGCCGACCGAGGCGGCCACCGCAGAAACGACAGCGCCGCCTCCTGCCCCGGTTGATCCAACCACCGCGGCGCCTCCGGAAGCAACGCCGCAGGCGGCGGTAAAACCGGCCCCGGTCGAGCCTCCCCCGGGTCCAAAGTCCATTCAGGGCATGCGCATTATCGGCGAGGTGGAGCCGGTAACCATCGTGAAGGCCGGCCTCACCCTGCCGGCCCGCATCGACACGGGTGCCACGACCTCGTCACTGGACGCGCGGGACATCCAGAAGTTCGAACGCGACGGCAAGAAGTGGGTACGGTTCATGCTTCTGGATCGGCGCAGCGGTAAAAAGGTACAGGTGGAGGGGCGTCTGACCCGCACGGTCGAAATCACCCGCCACGGCACCGATCCCCAGTACCGACCGGTGATCAAGCTGAAAGCCGCTCTGGGCAAGGTCGAACTCTATCGGGAGTTTTCCCTCACCGACCGCTCGGCCTTCACCTACCCGGTATTGATCGGCCGCAATTTTCTGGGGGGTGAATTCATCGTGGATGTGACCCGCAAAAACACGGCCACCCCCATGAGCGAGGACACCCAATGAAGTCGCGTATCCAGCTGATCGTCATCGTTCTCATTCTCGTCCTGCTCGGCAGCGGCCTGGCCCTCTACAAGCACTTCAAACTGGGTTTTCCCCTCACGCCCACGGAAAAAGAAACGGTCTGGACGGTTGAGGCCACCATCACCTTCACGGCCGAGGGCGGGCCGGCCGAGGTTTCATTGAATTTGCCCGATGCCGGCCAATTCCACGCCGTCCTCGAGCGCAACCCGTCCCTGACCCGGGATTTCACGTCCAAGGTCAAAGACGGGCGGATCGTCTGGGAGGCGCAAAACGTCACCGGCCCGCAGACACTGTTCCTGCAGTCGACCATTTACCGGCGCAGCGGCACCGCCAAGCCGGCCGCCACCGCATTCGATACCACACCGATCCCGGTGCTGAAGGGTGCGCCCCAAAAGGCGGCCGAAAACATCGTCAAGGAGGTGGGGCTGGCGGGCAAGACCGCGGCTGAAATTGCCGTCCTGATCGTGGCGGCCCTGAACGACCCGCTCAATCCCAAGGCGCGGCGCCTGCTGGACGAAGCCGATGATCACGGCGGCAAACTCAACCTGGCAGCCGGCCTGTTGAATATGGCCGGGGTCAAGGCCCGGGCCGTCAAAGGCCTGGACCTCGCTGCGGAAAAAAAGAAGCAGAAACTCAAAGGCTATATCCAGATCCAGACGGACAAGGGTCAGCAGTTGATCAGCCCACGCAGCGCGGAAGTCGAAGACCCGCACCACTTTCTGCTCTGGTCGAAGCACGATGAGTCCATTCTCGAAATCACGGGCGGCACCGACAGCAAGCTGAGCCTGGCGACCATGGCCGGCAAACGACTGGCCAAGAGCGCAGCCATCCAGCACGGCAAGTTCCGCCACAGCCTGCTGGTGGATTTTTCGATCTACAGCCTGCCGCTGGCCCACCAGAACACTTTTAAACTGCTGCTGATGATTCCCCTCGGTGCGCTGATCGTAGTCATCCTGCGCAACATGGTGGGCCTTCAGACCGCCGGGACGTTCATGCCCATCCTGATCGCCATGGTTTTCCTCCAGGTGAACCTGCTGGCGGG
>JASJBQ010000163.1 GCA_030066455.1 Desulfobacterales bacterium | reverse complement strand
GTGCTGGCCCGGATGGCCGCCGGCACGCACAAGCACATCAAGATCCGCAAGGAAGACACGGTCATTCTCTCCTCCAAGTTTATTCCCGGCAACGAGCGCGCCATCGCCGGCATCATCAATCGGCTCTACCGTCAGGGCGCCGACGTGATCTACGAAAAGATTTCGGACATCCACGTCTCGGGTCACGGTTTCCGGGAGGAGCTCAAACTGATGATCAACCTGACCAAACCGCGGTTCTTCATGCCTGTCCACGGCGAGTACCGCCACCTTACCCTGCATTCGCGCCTGGCCCAGGAAATCGGCATTCCGCAGGAGCGGGTGCTGCTGGCCGAAAACGGTCAGGTGGTGGTCTTTAACCGGCAGGGCGGGCGTCTGCAGGAGCGGATCGCCACCGGGCGCGTGCTGATCGACGGCAAGGGCATCGGCGATGTCGGGCGCAGCGTGCTCAAGGAGCGGCGCAATCTTTCCGAGCACGGCCTCGTGGTGGTGATCATGGCCCTGGACGAGGATACGGGCACCATCGTCTACGGCCCGGAAATGTTCTCCCGGGGATTTGTCTTCGAACTCGAAACCGGCCATCTTCTGGACGATGCCGTCTGCGTCGTGCTGGAGGTGGTGGAAGACGTCAGCCCGGAATCGCCCGACCGGGCGGAAAAGATCCGCGCCAAGCTGAAGCGCGTGCTCAAACAGTATTTTTTCTTTACGATTGCCCGGCGGCCGATGATTCTGCCGATCATCATCGAGGTCTGAAGCCGGGGGTTGAAGCGAACCGACGGGCAGAGCCCGGCGCGACGGGCGCCGGCCATAAACACCGACAGGGCGATGCGAAAAGAAATCATCGGGATTCTGTTGTTCTTTCTTCTGGTGTTCACGCTGGTCAGCCTGGTGTCCTACCATCCCCAGGACCCTTCCGTGAACAACGCCACCTCGGGTGAGGCCATCCACAATCTGTTCGGCCTGGTGGGGGCGCACCTGGCGGGCATCCTCATCGGCCTCTTCGGACTGGGTGCCTTCTGGGTGCCGATCCTGCTGCTTTTTCTGAGCATCCAGTTTTTCGGCAGCCGCGATGCCAGGACCCTCGGCCTCGCGCTCCTGGGCGGTGGCCTGCTGATCCTGATGACCGGTGCGCTGCTGGCCTTCCGCAGCGCCGACTACATCCTGTTCGGCCACCGCTTTACTTCGGGCGGCCTGATCGGCATCGCCCTGCAGTCATTTCTGGCGCGCTACACCAACGCGACCGGCGCTTTTATCATCCTGGCCCTGCTCTGGCTGGTGGGCTTCATTCTCATGACGGGTTTTTCGCTGCTGAGTTTCAGCGACCGCTGCTGGGCGCTGGTCAGCCGGGTCGGCGACCGGATCAAGACGTTTTACCTCAAGCGCCGCGAGCGGCGTCTGAAAGCCCAGAAACGCAACTCCCGGATCAAGACCCAAGCCGACCCCACACCCGAGATCAAGATCAAGGCCCCCAAGAAGAAGGTGATGAAACCGGCGGCACGCCCCAAGCAGGAGGTCTTCGCTTTCGAGAAAAAAGACGGCGCATTCCAGCTGCCGCCGCTCTCGTTCCTGGACGAACCCGAACCGTCCAAGGTCTCGGCCGACGATGAAAACCTGCGTATGCTCTCCCGGCTGCTGGAGAAGAAACTGGAAGATTTCAACGTGCGGGGCAATGTGGTGGCCGTCTCGCCCGGGCCGGTGATCACGACCTTCGAATATGCGCCGGCCCCGGGGGTCAAAATCAACAAGATCGTGGGATTGTCCGACGATTTGGCCCTGACGCTGCGGGCCACCAGTGTGCGCATCGTGGCGCCCATTCCGGGCAAGGCCGTGATCGGCATCGAGATTCCCAACCAGGACCGCGAGACGGTGCGTTTCAAGGAAGTGGCCGTCTCCCCGGCCTTCGAGAACCAACGATCCAAACTGACCATCTGCCTGGGCAAGGATATCATCGGCAATCCGGTGGTGGCCGAACTGGAGAAGATGCCGCACCTGCTCATCGCCGGCGCCACCGGGGCGGGCAAGAGCGTGGCCCTGAACACCATGATCTGCAGCTTTCTCTACAAGGCCGCGCCCGGCGAGGTCAAGCTGATCATGGTGGACCCCAAGCGCATCGAGCTGACCATGTACGACGGCATTCCCCACCTGATCACGCCGGTGGTGACGGATGTCAAGAAGGCCACCAACGCGCTCTTCTGGGCGGTGCGCGAAATGGAGCGCCGCTACGAACTGCTCTCGGAGATGAAGGTCCGCAACCTGGCCCAGTACAACCAGAAGGTCGCCAAGGCGGCCAAGAAAAAAGCCAAGCCGACGCCGGAGGGCACGGAAGAAAAACCGCTCGAGCCGCTGCCGCTGATCGTCATCATCATCGACGAGTTGGCCGACCTGATGATGGTGGCCTCCCGCGACGTCGAGGTGGCCCTGACCCGCCTGGCGCAGATGGCGCGCGCGGCCGGCATTCACTTGATCCTGGCGACCCAGCGTCCTTCGGTGGACGTGCTCACCGGCATCATCAAGGCCAACTTTCCCACCCGGCTGAGCTTTCAGGTGTCCTCCAAAACCGATTCGCGCACCATTCTGGACACCAACGGCGCTGAAACCCTGCTCGGCAAGGGCGACATGCTCTTCATGCCGCCCGGGGCCGGCAAGCTGCAGCGCATCCACGGGGCCTATATCTCCGAGACCGAACTCAACCGCATCACCGAATTCCTCAAGGCCCAGGGCACGCCCGACTACAACGAGGCCGTCACCGCGGCGGCGCCCGCCGGCGAGACCGGCGACGGCGAGGAGACCGAATACGACGAGCGCTACGACGACGCCGTGGCCCTGGTGACCCAGCAGGGCCAGGCCTCCATTTCCATGGTCCAGCGCCACCTGCGCATCGGCTACAACCGCGCAGCCCGGATCATCGAAACCATGGAGCGCGAAGGCATTATCGGCCCGGCCGACGGGGCCAAACCGCGCGAGGTGCTGGTGCGCAACTACGAGGATATGGGGTAGGGGGGGATTTTATCCTCGCGGTCGGAATCGGAATCGGTATCGAGTCTCGATGACAAAACTGCAGTGAAATTCATTCGATTCCGATCTCGATGGCGATTGCGACGCCGAATTAAGTCATACTTCTTCTGCAAATCGCAGACATATTTCTATCCAAGCCATGATCGACAAGCATTTAATTGACCAGACCAAGGGCTTTCTGGATGAAGCCGAAGGGTTGAAACTTTATGAAATCGCGCGCGAGGCCGGGCGGCTGGGGCCGGGGCTCGAGATCGGCAGCTACTGCGGCAAGTCGGCCCTGTACCTGGGTGCGGGTCTGAAAGATGCTGGCAGTGTGCTGTTCTCCATCGACCACCATCGGGGTTCGGAGGAGCAGCAGCCCGGGGAGGTATACTGCGACCCGGACCTGATCGATCCGGCCACCGGCCGGATCGATACGGTCAATTTCTTCCGACAAACGCTGGCCAGAGGCGGCCTGGAAGACACCGTGATTCCGATTGTCAGTGCTTCGACGCTGGTCGCCCGCCAGTGGGCCACCCCCCTGTGCTTCGTGTTTATCGACGGGGGGCACAGTCTCGAGGCGGCCCGGGGCGACTACGCGGCCTGGTCCAGGCACATCATCCCCGGCGGTTACCTGCTGATCCACGACATCTTCATGGACCCGGCCGAAGGGGGCCAGGCCCCGCGACAGGTCTACGAGACGGCGCTGGCATCGGGCTTTTTTGATGATCAAGGGCGGGAGAAAACTCTCGGGGTCTTGAGGCGGCGTTTAGCGTCAGGCGATTGAAGCACGTTGGGCTGGCAAGGTTCATTCGGCCTTACGAATGGCCACCTCAACCGCATTCATGATGGCCCGGCTGCTCATGGTCGCACCGGAGACGGCATCGACCTGCGTGGACTGCGCTTCGATGATGCGGCCCGGAATGACCCCTTCGGCCGCCCCGCCTTTCCACGTGCGGTGCTCGAGCAGCTCGACCCGGGCGATCCTGTGTTCGTCGATCGTGACCTCTGCGACGACTTTAACGGGCCCCACGCTGGCAGACCCTTCGTAGACGCCGTCCTTCAGGCTTCCTTCAGTTATCGGCCCCCCAACGATTTTCTCCGTGGTGCAGCCAGGCAGTTGCCCCGCGAGGATTCCAATCAGGATGATCGTGAGGGTGTACTTCCTGATTTGCATTCGAAGGTGCATGGTTTCAATCCCCCGTGCCGCTCCCAGGCGGCGTAAGTGCTGTTTCATCCGTCGACTTGTTCTTTGATCCGCCAAATGCATATCAGCAGGACAACGGCTAAACCCGCCAGCAGCAGCGGCGTCAGGATCGTTTGGCTGAAAATGGCGATGGAAATCGAAAAAGTAACGATGATCAACACGGACGCCTTGTATTTGGTTTTCCGTGACAAGGTCTTGGTTGCTTCCCATTGTCTCAAGCTCGGACCAAACCAGGCGTTGTCCAGCAACATGCGATGAAATCGCGGCGAGCTTTTGGAGAAGCATATCAACGCCACGATCAGGAATGGCGTGGTCGGAAGCAGCGGCAGGATGATGCCGATAACCCCTAACAGCGTAAAAAACCATCCCAATATGATGAACAGGTTGTCGTGGATGAACTTTTTCATGCCTTGGGAACCATTCAAATCCGTGTCACAAAGCAGGCATCCCAATGTCTAAGCTGAAACGGGGGACCCGCGCCGGCGTCTATCTGCCTAATGCTCCAGCGAAAAGTCATAGTTAATGTAGGTCGAGCCTGTATGCCACAATTCGATCCACCTGCTCGAATCCGTTATGCTCGTAAAACTGCTGAGCGTGAATGTTGGTGAGTTCGGTGTCCGTTCCAAGCTCTGAATACCCGTGTTCCCGGCACCAACGCTTGATCATCGCGATGACCTCTGTGCCGCAACCTTTGCTTCTTTCACTTTCGGTCAAATAGATTTCTTTCCTGAATTTCGACCAAAGATAAATGTCACTCATCGATATAGGTTTTAGCTTCATAATGTTTCAACGTCCATGCTTGGCGGCAGCTGCGGAGCGCTAGCGTGGCACCAGTCCAGTTAAGGCATGCGGTCAGCGCGCTTTTGATGCTTCAATTTCTTGTTGTCTGTCTCTAAACATCTGATAATGCGATTTCATATGCGTGAAATAGTCTTCAATCAAGAATTCTAAAGTGTATTCTTGACCAGCGTTAGTTTTCCATACGTTTTGCATATTTAGTGGTTTAATACTTTTAATCAGGTTGATAAGGAATTGGTTGTACATCTTCCAAAATCCGACCACAAAACTGTAATCCAAATTCTGAATATTGAGGTCTTCATTTTGTGGGCGGCACCAGACACGATACGCCAGGACGTCATCCCAGACCTACCCACCCCCAGCTTTGGCTGTGGCAGGATCAGTCCTTCCCGCCCTTGGTCTTTTGCTTGGGGATATTGGCTCCTATTGAATTTGGTGCCAATCAGTCGCGTGGCTTTTTGCATCGGCTGAATTGGCCTTGTTGTGTGATTTAGCGGTTCTTTATACCTGCTTTCATCATGCTGCGTACAACCATGTGATGAAAAGGCCGAATCAAGTTGAAATACACCGGCCCGGTCCAGTGAAGATACTTGATTGAAGTGAAAACGTGATACCTTGTACGAGGCGGATGTAATTTTTCTGCGATGACGCCCAGAAATGCGGTCAAGTGCTTATCTTCAGGTGTTTCTGATACCCAGTACCGATCCTCTTTTGCTTCCCGCACAATAAAGAAGGATGCATTTTCACCAGGCGTAAAGGAAAGATCCTCCGGTGTTATTGAGGGCAAGGTCTCTGGCTTTTCATGCCGAACGAGCCCGAGGATACCTACAAGAATTGCCCTGATTCTGTACAAAGAAACAATCCACCAAGGATAATAAGAGAGCATTCCCGAAATAAAATTTCTTAAAGCGACATCCCCTTCAATGGTTTTAAGATCGATATAGTCCGCATTCTGGAAATAAACCTCAAACTCTTTGTATTTTTCAATCGCAATCATTCAACGGCTCACATAACGCCCTGGGTCACAGGCCAGGGCCGCTCAGGGGTCCGAGATCTTGTGCCGCCAATTATGTCTTTAAAATAATTCTGTCTTTATTAAACGTAAAATTAGGTTGAGAAGACATTGTGACGGTTGCGAGTCAATTTGCATCGTCGCCTTTCGCAATTGAAAACCATTGGCCGAATGATGAAGCATATCTCACCACGTCACCCCCATCTTGGTGAAAGCGCCACGCGGAAAAGTTGTCCGCTGGATCAAGAAAGAGCACGTCTCCGTCGCCTGTGGCGAATGCAAGTCCTGCCTTGAGACGATCGAACGGAAATTCATTGTCATCGGCGTCGGTTGTCGCATCACCTCCGAAAAATTCCGCAATCGTTTGAACATATCCGATGAGTTGATGAATATTTTAGTATTCTTGGCCATCAATGTTGACGTTTTCGACAAGCTCGTTTGAAGTTGCGAGCCTCCAGTCAACGTCATCGAATTCATAGGGTTACACCGACTTCATTCCTTTTTTCATCGCCAGGTAGAAACCAATAAACAATAGAATTAGACCCATTAAATGCTGACCGAACTTGGCAATCATCAACAGGCCAGTAAGAACAAGAACAGCACCTATGATTTTATATTTCATGATCTGTCCTGCCCCATACCGATTTTAAAATTGGGCACACTAAGAGTTATGCATCGTTTTGCAGCGGCTTGATTAGAACGTATCTCAAAATTAAGCTTAGGGTTCCTGGCAAGGCGTGAGATGGCGAAAAAGCGGAGCATACACGCAGTATGTGAGCATTTTGAGCCGGCTCAAGATGCACCGAAAATTACAAGATCCGATGCTGAATCCCGCAACGCGGGGAACACCGCCAGGGGCACTTAGATTATTTTTGAGATGCGTTATAGCCTTGTTAGACCCTACGCCGTTAGTTAATCCCTTACAAGTCCTGGTGTTCGTTGGGCCTCGCCTCTCCGGCGATCCGGGTGATCCCTTTCGTGAAATTGTCGAAGGCCCTCACGAGTTGCGGGATCGTAGATCGAACGATTAAAACATTCGGCCTCGATCCGCAATCCTTCCGCCAAAGGTAATCCAAAACCACGGATGGCAGCTTCTTTGTCCGTTCTGATGGCAGGCTGTGGAAGTTCACAAATGAACCCGGACAGACTTAGCGCACGTTCGAGAGACCTGCCCTTGGGAACGATCTCGTTGACGAGGCCGATTTGCTTAGCTTCCTGCGCATCGATAACACGACCTGTGATGATAAGTTCCATCGCTCGACCCATGCCGATGATTCGTGGTAATCGTTGTGTGCCGCCATCTGCCAGACCTATGTTCCACCTCCTGCATGTCACCCCAAACGTGGCATGTTCTTCGGCAATGCGTATATCCGCGAAGCAGGCCCACTCCAATCCACCCGCATAGGCCACTCCGTTGACGGCGGCAATAATCGGTTTATAGATGTCGGTCCACCGGCTTGGACCGAGTATGCCTGGCTGTTCGCCTCGATTGTGAGATTCAATTTCTGTTGGGGTTTTGGGCACCAGGTCATCACCGGCGGAGAGGTCGCCACCGGAGCAAAAGGCCTTATCTCCCGCGCCGGTAATAATGGCGACCTTAGCGCTCGCATCGTCACGAAAATCCGTCCATGCTTGAATCAATTCCAAATGAGTTTTGGGGCCGATGCAATTACAGACATCAGGGCGGTTGAACCGAATTATCCTCGTAGCCTCGCGTTTTTCGTAATTTATTTCTGTGAATTCCATTGTATTTCCTTATGTTCGGTCCAACGACCGAGCCCGAGACGAGCAAAACGCGCCAGCGTTTTCGCGTTGATGCCAGCGCTATGTTAGCTTTCTGAACTTTTATAAAACTGTTTTAATGCAAAATACCAAACGATTGAAACCGGCACCCATTGTAAAACCGAACCAAATCCCAGACCGATAATGATTCCAATATCACCAAGGCGCTCGAAATTGATCCAATACAGCATTGCTACGGAAACTATCTGGGTGACCAATGCCCCGACCACACATAGAAATAATTTATAGTGGAATTTCTTTAACTTCGAGAATAACAAAAATACGACAGCGCTTACCAATAGATAGACTGCGGAATAAACGACATGGAAAATATATTTATCTTCTATCCTTTTAAATAGGTGACCCAATTCCCCTGCGAAATGATTGATCCATAAAAGTAAGAATAGTGTCGAAATTATCAGGATCAGGTTTTTTTTCATTTCTATGACGACGAAACACTGCGGCGGCGTAGCCGTCAGCTGAAGTGCCTTGTTGGCTAACTGTCCAACCACCTCTTTAATTCTTGGGATAGCAATCCAGGGCTGTCAAGCATAGATAAATGACCGGCATCCGGTAAAACTTTTAAAGTTGCAGCAGGAATCAACGAAGCTAATTTCTCTCCGACACCTAATTTAACCCAAGCATCTTCCCTACCCCAGAATATGCGAGTTGGTATCTGCAATTTTGGATATAAATCTTCCAGCTTGGCAGTGTAACCATGGTCATATTGCCCGACTTGCCGGTAATAGGCTTGTTGCCCGCCGTCTTGAATCCACGGTATCAGTAATTTCTGCACGATAGATTCAGGTAAAAGGTGGTAAGAAGCTGTCGAAATATGTGCACGCAAGGTCGCTTCGTGGATATAGTTAGGAAGAGACTCAAAAACTTTTTGGTTTTGTTTTACTAAGAGGGAATATACCGTTCCCCATGGATTCAATACCACGCCATCAACGATACTCAAGCTCAATGCCTGATAACCTTCAACGCATACACTTCCTAGTACCGCAGCCGCACCAAAATCATGTCCCACTAAGTGGCATTTATACAGTTTTTTGTAGCCTAACCATTCCACCAACACCCTTGCCAAGCTTCTTAACCTCACATCTTGGCCGTCATACTTATCAGAGCGACCATAGCCTGGTAAATCAAGCCAATGCACTCGAAAATCTTGTTTCAACTGTGAGATTAATAAGTGCCAAATCACAGAATTGAATGGTGTCCCATGCACCAATACCACATCGGGGCCACTCCCTTCACTCCCGTGTGCAATATTACCTTGGGAGGAAGAAAAACTATTATCTATATGATGGTCAATCATAGTTATCCTCTTTAGGATTTTATGCCTAACGAGACTGTAGAATAAGTAAATTTAAAAACCAATTCTGAGCCGATGTACTCCGTTCAATGCAACGCTGCGGCTCAGAGGCCGCGCGGTTTTTGCGGTCCTTTTTGAAGCCGCATGTTATGAGCTTGTTTTCATTATTTTTTGCTTTGCTTCTTTGTTTTGCTTCGCCTACTTGGCGTTCATAATTC
>JASJBQ010000167.1 GCA_030066455.1 Desulfobacterales bacterium | reverse complement strand
ACGAAACGGGCCATTTCCGCGGTCAGGTGCTTCTGGTCGATCTGGGTGGCGTGGAAGGCGCTGTTGCCGATGTAAGTGCCCAGGATCTCGGCCTGGCCGTTCAGGCCCCGTTCCCGGGTGCGGTCCTCGCGTTCGATGATCAGGGACACGGCGCCGGCCCCCAGAATGGTGCCGTTGCGCTCCTCATCAAAAGGTTTGGCCGCATCGGTGACCACTTCCTTGATGCTGGCGGCCCCCAGGGCCAGGAAACCCGAAGCGATCCAGGGACTCTGCGTCTCGGAGGTGGAGGCCTCGCCGCCCACGATGATCACCCGGTCACAACGGCCGGTGCGGATCCAGTCCTCGGCCACGCCCACCGCCTGCGTGGTGGACGCGCAGGCCCCGCTCATCATCATGTTGGGGCCCTTGGCCTTGATCAATTGGGCGAAGTGGGCCGAGCCCAGCGGCACCACGTCGAAGAGCAGGTTGCGCTCGAATTTGTAGGTGCCGTATTTCTTGCGGCGTTCCTTGATCTTGAAGAACCAGTCCGTGATCTGCTCCTTGATTTCGGGATCGCGCACGGACTCCATCAGGTGGTAGTAGATGTTCTCCAACTCCTTATAGGGCCGCACGTAGAACTTGTTGTAGTAGTATTTGTTGAGCTGTTCGATCAGGGTCTCGAAACCCGGGAAGAGCGAGGTCATGATGACGCCGGTGGTTTCCTGCATCTCCGCGGGCAGGGCATAGCCGTTGGGGATGCGATTGCCGGTCGAGGTCTCCCGGTGCTGCAGCACCATCGGGATATGCGCGTCTTTCAGGGCCTCGATGCCGGCCGCAATGGCCAGCGCGATGGTCACGTCGTAGTCGTAGTCGACGCCGTATTCGTTCTTGAGGTTGAAGTAGCCCAGCTTGCCGGCCAGCTGGATCACGTCGCGGGTGTCGGTGATGTCCAGGAAACGGGCGTTGCCGTCCGGCTGCTTGAACACCCGGGTGATATTCATGTCGACAATTTTCTTTTTTTCCTCCCGGGAGAGGGGCTCGATAAAGTTGTTGCCGGCGAGCAGCTTCTCGAAGTTGTTGGCGTTGAAGACCTTGTTGCCGGTTCCCGGCAGCCCGATCGAGACGCCGGCGACCACGGCTTTGCCGGTGTAGAAATTGAAGCGTTCCACGTCGCGCAGGGCCTGCTCGCGCTTTTGCTTTTGAAATTCCCGGAAGGCCATCTCCCGCAGGCTCTTTTCGTTGCGGGCCATGAAATCCTCGAAATCCGCCCCCGCGGCCAGGGGTTCGTCAGCCGCTGCCGGCACCGGTGTCGGTTCGGGGGCGGCCGGTCGGGGCCGGACCGGGGTCGGGGCGCTGTCTTCGGCGGGCGACTTGACCCGGCCGTCGGCCTGCAGCTGGCCGACCATCTTCTCCAAAGATTCGACCTCGCCCTGCTTGGCATCGATGGTGGGCTGGGCCGTAAAGCCTTCGATGGGGATGTTTTTTAGCAGGTTGACCAGGATGCGTCCGGGGCCGATTTCATAGAAGCGCTCGAAGCCGGCCTGGTGCGCGTGCGTTACCGAGGCGATAAACTCCACCGGGGAGACGATCTGGCGCACCAGGAGTTTTTTGACGGCCGCCGGGTCGTCCGGATAGGGCTCGGCGGTCACGTTGGAGATCACCCGGCGGAAGTCCGCCGGGTTGAAGGCAACGTCCTCCAGATAGGCTGCCATCTGTTCGGCCGCCCGGTTGAAGAGCGGGGTGTGGAAAGCGCCCGAGAGGGCCAGCTGCTTGAACATCACCTTAGCTTCCTTGAGGTAGTCGCAGAAGCGCTCGATGTCGGCCGCGGCACCGGAGACACCGGTTTGTTTGACGCTGTTCTTGTTGGCCACGTAGATGTTGCGTACCTTGGAGGCCCGGATCAGTTCATGCACGGCGTCGGCGTCTTTGAACACCACCATGATGCGGCCCGGCTGCTCCTCGGTGGCGGCCTTCATGAAGTCGGCACGTTTGATAATCAGGCGCATGGTCGTCTCGAAGTCGAGCAGACCGGCGCAAAACAGGGCGCCGTATTCGCCCACGCTGTGGCCGATAAAAACGTCGGGTGCCAGGCCGCGGGCCTGCAGGTAACGGAACAAGGCGGCCGAGCTCAGGAAGACGGCCGGCTGGGTGTTTTCGGTCAGGTTGAGCTGGCGGCTTTCGCCGAACATGATATCCAGCAGGCTGTAGCCGCGCATTGCCTTGAAGATGCGCTCGCCCGCGTCCAGTACCGTGCGGATCTCGGGCACCGCGTCATAGAGCGGTTTCATCATGCCGCTGTACTGGGCGCCCTGCCCGGAAATCAGGGCCACCATGCCGCCCTTCCGGGTGGGCCGCCGTCGGGGGGCCGGAGGGGTGGTCGCGGCCGCGGTCCGGGTCGCCGCCGCCTGCACCGGCGTGTCGGCGGTTTCCAGCCAGGCCGGCAGCGTTCCAACGACGGTATGCCCGTGGTTGCCCCCCACGCCGTTGACGTTGGCAGCAAAATACAGGCTGCGGCGGTTTTCCAGTCGCAGGAGCCGCGGGTTGGCCTTGAGCCGGGCGTCGCGGTCCACGATGGAGGAGTCGGCCGAATAGCTGTAGTTGGGGAGGATGGTTTTTTGGCGGTTCATAAGCAGCAGCTTGGTCAGCACCACGGCCGGGTTGGCCGATTTGAAATAGCCGAACTCGGACTTGATATTCCCGAAGAGGGTGCCCGCCGGCATGCGCGTCTCCAATGCCTGCTTCTCCATCAGATCCAGGAAGAAATTGGAAACCCCGAAGACGTCCAGATGGGCGATCTGCTGCTTGGTGACCGGCAGGTGGCGGTAGCATTCGTCCACGGCCTCGCCGTACTTCTTCTCGGAGGGGGCGAGCAGGTGCTCGGGCACCGAGGATTTGAAGGCCGTGTGGCCGAACTCACCCAGGATCGGGAGGTTGTGTTGCTTGGCGTAGCGGTAGGTGGTGACCACCTGGATGGCGGCGCCCTCGCTCATGACATAGCCGTTGGCGTTCTTGTCGAAAAAGCGGCAGTCGCCGTCCGAGAGCAGGCTCAGGCGTTTGAAGGCCAGCATCACCGTGGGGTAGAAATTGGCGTCCACCCCGCCGGTGAGCACGGTGTCGTAGTCGCCGGAGCGCAGGCCGCGCACGGCCAGGCGGGTGGCCACCGTGGACGAGGCGCAGGAAGCGTCCACCACGTAGTTGGCCCCGTTGCAGCCGAAGGTGTTGGCCACCCGGCCGGAGACGATGTTGGACAATAGACCGGGGATGGTGTCCTCGTTGTTTTCGGGAAGGCGGTCCCGGAGCCGGTCCAACAGGCGGGTGGTGATCGCCTTGCGCACCGCCGGGTCCAGATCCTCGATATGGTTCAGAATGCGTTCGATCACGCCCAGGCGCACCCGCAGGATGTTTTTCACCTGGCGTTCGCCCGGGAGCGTGCCCAGGATGACGGCCGTGCGGTTGCCGGGGGTCAACAGCGGCGCGAGCCCGGCGGCCTCGATGGCCTGGTTGGCCGCATCCAGCGCAAAAAGCTGGGCCCGGTCCAACGAGCGGGCCGTGGCCGGCGGAATCCGGAAGCGGACGTTGTTGAAACGGTAGTCTTTCACGACGCCGGCCTTGACCATCGGGATGCGGTAGTTGGAATCCTCGGGCTCCTCGGCGTAGCTCGCGTTGTGGAAGCGCTCCTCCGGGATGGGGGCGAAGACCGTGCGTCCCTCCTCGAGATTCTGCCAGAAGGTCTCCACGTCCGGGGATTCGGGCAGGACCACGCCCAGCCCGGCAAAGACGATTCGGTCCTGGTTGAAGTCGTAGTCCGGGTCGGTGAAAACTTTACGCGGCAGGGGGGCATCGTCGGGCATATGCTCGGCCACCACGCAGTGGTAGTTGATACCGCCGAAACCGTAGGAGCTGACCGCAGCCATGCGGGCCCGCCCGTCGGCCTTTTCCCAGGGGCGCGCCTCGTCGATGACATAGAGCGGGCTGTCCCCGAACCCGTGGGCATCGGCCGCCTTTTCAAAGCGGCCGTTGGGGGGGAGGGTCTTGTTCTGGATGGCCAGGATGGCCTTGATCAGCCCGGCGTAGCCGGCGCCGCCCAGCAGGTGGCCGATCTGGGATTTGATCGAGCTGATGCCGATGGGGTGGCCGCCGCCATAGACCTGCTTGAGGGTTTCGATTTCGGCCCCGTCGCCGGCGATGGTGGAGGTGCCGTGGGCTTCGATATAGTCGATGTCGGCCACACCGACGTCGTCGCGGATTTTTTCGTAACAGCGGTTCAGGGCCAGGGCCTGGCCTTTGGTGTTGGGGGCCGCGATGGCCTTGCCTTTGCCGTCCGAGCTCGAGCCCACGCCCTTGATCACGGCGTGGATGCGATCGCCGTCACGCAGGGCGTCCTTCATGCGTTTGAGTACCAGTACCCCGGCGCCCTCGCCGAGCACGAAACCGTCGGCACGTTCGTCAAAGGGATAGGACCCCTTGGCGGACAGGGCCCCCATCTTGGAGAAGCCCACGAAGGATTCCGGTGCGAGATTGGTGTTGACCCCGCCGGTGATGACCATGTCGTACGCGCCGCTCAGGAGTTCCTTGATACTGCAGTCCAGGGCGGTAAAGGAGGTGGCGCAGGCCGCGTCCACCACGTAATTGATACCCTCGATGCCCAGGTGGTGGGCGATGCGGGAGGCCTCGATGTTGAGCAACTGGCCGTGCACCGGTTCGTAGTCCAGTCCGTTGGCCATACCCTCGCGCAGGGTCTCCAGCAGTCGGGTGCGTTCGGTTTCCTCCAGTGTATTGAAGGCCTCGATCTGGTTGAGGTGGTGCCTGAGCTCCGGGTACCAGTACTTGAGGTGCAGGTCGTTGCCCAGTTCGTTGCCCAGGCAGGTGGCCACGACGACGGCCGTGGACGCGGCCAGGCGCGGGTCCAGCTTGCGTTCCGCGTTGAGGTAGCCGGCGTCGGCCACCGCCTGGTAGGCGCTCTCCAGCACCAGCTGCTGGCTGCGGGAGAGCCGGGCCGCTTTTTCGGGGGTGTAGCCGTAGCGTTCGTGGTCGAAACTGAAATCTTTCACCAGGCCGGCGATTTTGGTGTAGCTCTTGTCCGGGGCCTTGCGGTCCGCGTCGTAGTAGAGGGCCGGGTCGAGACGGTCGGCGGGCATCTCGCCGATGGCGTAATGCTTGGCGATGACGTTTTCCCAGAGTTGGGCCGGGTCGCCGGCATCCGGATAGATGCAGCCCATGCCGATCACCGCGATCTCGTCCTCGATTTCCTGCACCGGGCTGGAGAAGACCTCGAGCGCATTCAGCCGGGCGGCCAGTTCTTGCTTGCCCCCGAAGAAAGCCTCGTGAATCGTGGCGATGGTGGTGGTGCAGGGGTTGAAGGTCAGGCAGTCGCCCACCATGAAATTGCCGCACTCGAACTGCTCCTTCTCGTTGTAGTCGATCAGGCAGACCTCGCCCGAGGCGCTGTCGAAATCCGGGCAGAACGCCTTGGCACCGATCAGCAGCGAGCCGATGTTGTCTTTCTCGAAAGCTTTTTTACGCTCGCCCAGGGGCTGGCCCTCCCGCATGCGGCGGTGCTCGTTTTCGATCATGCGTTGGGAGAAAGGGGTCGCCACCGTGCGCGAGGCCAGGCCCACGGTCTGGCCCATGAGGATGGTTTCGTCCCGATCACAGACCACGTCCTGGTAAATCTGCTTGATGGCGCCGGTCTCGACGATCTCCCGGGAGAAGAGGTAGGAGGTGCCCACCTGGATGCCGACCTTGACGCCCTTGGCGGCCATGCGGCTGGTCATTCCGCTGATGAACTGGGAGGCCCGGCGGGTGCCGATGCCGCCGGCGAAGACCAGGGTCTTGTCCCGGCACTGGTCCTCCGGCAGACGGTCCACCTTCTCCATGGCTTGCTCCCAGAGCACCAGGCTGGAAAGTTCGCCCACGTGGCCCCCGGCTTCGGACCCTTCGAAGATGAAGCGCCGGCAGCCCTTGTCGATGGCGTTCTCCAGCATGCTCAGGCTGGGGGTGTGCAGGTAGGTTTTGGTGCCGCCGGCCTCCAGTTCCTTGACCTGGGAGGGGATGCCGCCGGCGAACAGGGCAAAGGGCACCGCGTATTTCTTGACTGAGGCCAGGTGGTGGGCGATGGTCTGGTTGAAGGCCTCGATGCCGATCATGCCGGCCCCGAAACGCGCCACCTTTTCCTGTCCGTTCTTGAGGATATTGTCGGCCAGGTCCGCCGGGAGGTTGCCCAGGGCGAAGAAGGGCAGGCCGCCGTTGGCGAAGACAGCGGCGCCGAAGTCGGCGTTGTCGCTCACGTTGGCCATGGGGCCCTGCATGATCGGATAGCGTGTGCCGTGCTCCCGGGCCAGGGCCGAATCGGCCTGCAGGGGATCGTGTACATCCACAGCCCCCAGCTGAGTCCCGATATGAAGGAATAGTTCGCGGATCATGGTGGCCACGTCCGTGCCCATCGCGGCGAAATGACGCGCGAAGACCGCATCCTGGCCCAGGTAGAACAGGCTCTGCACCGGCGTTTCACTGGTCTCGTCCAGACGGGCGAATCCTTTCTCGATCTCGCGATAGAGCATCTCGTCGGCATCGGCCACATCCGCCAGCTGGATTTCCTGGTCCCGCAGCGTCTTGACGCAGCGGGTGCCCAGTTTGGCGAAAAAGCGGTAGCCCGCCTCCAGGGAATGGCCGACGATGGTGGAATCTTTCTCTTCCAGTCCCCGCAGCAGCTCCTTGTAGCTGGCGTCAAGCGGTGCTTCCTCGGCCAGATAGAGCTGGTTGTCGAGAACGACGCCGTGGGCGCCCATGGCAAAGAGGCCGGCCGCCGTGTGCCGCCCGACGCCGCCGTGCACGAAGACCGGCAGGTCGAGGTTTTCGAGATACCACTGAAGAATGATAAAGGCCGAATTGCGGGACACCCGGCCCGGCGCTTCCATGCCTTTGACGATGAGCCCGTGGGGGGCGATACGTTCAATCTCCTGATCGAGTTTGATGTCGACGAGTTCAAGGGCGAATTTATAGTCGCGGTTGTCGAACCGGAAGCGCTGGAGTTCATCTTGCGTGCGATAGGTGAAGACGATGAGCTCCAGGTTGGCGAGCGGGTTGCGGTCCAGATAATCCACCAGGGCCTGATTGGCGACGGGTAGACGCAGACCGAAAAGCAGGTCCATGCCGGACAGGTGGTCGAGGGTCTGGATGATTTCGGTATTGGTCAAAAACTCGCTGTCCAGGATCGGCAGGGCGCCGGCGCGATCCAGCGCCTGCATATAGGCGGTGTCGCACACTTTGGGGGGATGGTAAGCCATCACAGGCAGGCGTGAACTCACGAGTCGTGTAATCATTGCGTTTGCTCCGTTTTTTTTGGGTTTGGACGGTGTCCAATCGCCTTCATCCGGTCGGCCTGGGCGCCGGATGCGCGTGGTTTGTCAGTATTTTATCCCTTCCGGATCGAACGAGCAGGTATCAGGTCAAGCTGAGGCACCATTCGGCGAGGTCGCCGCAAAACAGACCCAATTAATTTAGCAAGACGAATGCCAGTCCGGAGGTTTGGCACAATAGGTTGATATGTTTAGTAAAATCATGGAATTGCCCCATCGCAAGGTCTTGGAAAGGAGAAGTCTTGATCATTTGATGCACATGACCTGTTCCTTTGATGCGCATCCATGCCGGCAAACAGACGTTGCGAACAGGAATGATGGCCTTTCAAACCTATGCGGCGAAGGCGCTTCCTCGGCACACCGCGGGTGGGCCGGCCGGGACGAGAGACAGGCTTTTGATATGCAGGCGGGGCGATCGATTGCGAACCGATCCGCAATAAAGATGGGAATTATTGGCCCCGGGCAGGGCCGCAGAAGGGGGGATGTGAATCGTGCCTGCGGGACGCTGCTGCCGAAAGCCATACGAAGGGCGAAACCCGGTAAAAACAGCCGCGCCAGCATCGGTCGTTTTTTTGATCCTGAGCAAGGTGCGCCAGCTGCACGGGTAGCCGAAGGCGTGGGGAACGACGTCGAGGATCGTCAGAGCGCGAGAACGCCGCTTGTGGCCATAAGATGCCGACGCGGTGGCGGCTATCAGGATTTGAGCGGCGTATCCAACCGCATATGAATCGAATAGTCACCAATATAGAGCGCGTTGACCGCCACCACCCGGCCATCGCGTTTGACCGTCTGATGCTTGGCCTTGCCCGGTGTTTGGATGGTCAGGCGCAAATTCAGCTTGCGGCCCATGAGCAGGCGGGCGGCGCGGTCGGTGGCTTTGATGAAAAAGGCCACACCGGTATTGGACAGATCGGACAGGTCGCCGCGGAACGGCTGGCCGGCCAGTTGACCGTTCTCGTCGAGGATCTGGGCCACCACCTGACCTTCGAGCTTGATCCGGCGGCTGGCCCGGCGCTCGAGGTTCTTGGCGGATACAAGATCGCCCAGCGCCCTGCGGCGGCAGAACCGTTCCAGCCTGTCGACCAGCCCGGGGAGCTTTTCTTTCCATTCGAGGACGCGGTCAAACTCGAGGATTTGCAGACGGGCGTCACTCTGAACCGACAGAGACGTCGTGGCCACGGATGTGTTGAAAAAGCTGTCCTGACCGGCAACCGCGCCGGGTTCCAGGACACGGATCAGGTTTTGCTTGTCGTCGCGGGTGAAAAAGAGATTGAGCTGGCCCTGGTTTAGAAAAAAAAGCCGCCTGGTGGTTTCGCCCTCATGGTAGAGAACCTCACCACATTCGACCTGCCGGGCCTGCATGCCGAAGTAAAGGGCGTTGGTTTCTTCCTCATTGAGGTTTTCGTAGAGCTCGGTGAAAAGTTCCACATGCCGGCCGTCCAGGGCGCTGCTTTTGGCCGCTTCGATGCTCTCGGCCGCTTGGATGATTTCCGTCAAGGCCATGTCATCCACCGCCATCAGCCGCTCCCGCAGCGCTTCGGCCTTGTGGAAGTTGCGGGCTTGGGCCTGCGCTGCGATCAACTCAACCAGGAGCTTGACGGCGCCCGGGGTATCGTTGGCCTCGACGAGCCGATCGACTTCTTTTTCCTTTTGATCGAGCTTTTCCATGACATTTGGCCTCGCAGGGTGTATACGGCTGTACCACAAGCTATAAATCCAGGCTAACATAAATCCAATAATATGTCTAACCATCTAAAATTCTGAAATAATCAGAACTTCAAATACTTCTCGTGGTTTGCATGCCGGAAGACAATAACGCGGTGACTTGCTG
>JASJBQ010000158.1 GCA_030066455.1 Desulfobacterales bacterium | reverse complement strand
TTGAGTACCCTTTCATGAATTGGCTTTCGAATTCCCATTCGCTCACCCCGATTGATCGTGTTGGTTGAATTTTTAAATTACCGGCTAATCGAGTCCCATTAGCCCTTCCGTGTCCATACATGACCCCGCCGATCGCGCTTGTTGCGTTCGGGCACTCAATGGCGTTTTTCAGGCGTAAGATAATTAGAACTGTTAAAATTTGAACACAAAGTGTTTTAGACGCATTGATTCTGATTGTCAACCAGCCCAAATCTCCCTGCCAATTTCGCAGGAAGTTTGGCTAATTAATAAATTTGTATTTATTCCAGATATATATACTATTAAACCGGCAGGTAATAAATTGCCGTTGCCGCCAATATCGTTAAGATTGGCCCGGCTGTAGATGAGATTTTTATTTTGTTGTGTTATTATTGGATTTTGGTTTCGGGATCCAACAGGCTCATACTAGTTAGTGTAATCCCTGTGATCGATCGACAAGAAGCGACACATGAAGCAGCAGGTCAAACGACTTTAAGCTAAATCATTTAAGGGCTAACCGTCTTCCATGACGACGATCGGGCCGTCCACGCCTAAGACTCCTGCCGATCCCCCGCCAGCAGCCGTTCGATGCGTTTCAGCGCCGCCCGGCATACGAAGCCGTAACCAGCTGCCCACACCGGCACACCGAAAGCCAGCTCGCACCGCTCCGGACCGAGGGGTGTCACCGAATGGTCTGTTGCGCTTATGCCTCCGACCCGCCAGTCCCAGTAGCGTTGCGGTTCGAAGCGTTCCACGCTGAAAGGCAGCCAAAGCCCGATTGGCGTGAGCACCCGGCCAGTCGATCCTGCGCGGATATAACGGTCGGCGCAATCGACGGCACGGACGGTGGGCCCCCAGCGGGGCCAGGCATGGGTATCGGTGATCAGGCGCCAGACTTCGGAAACGGGCGCATCGAGGGTTTGACGGAATTGCTTTAGAGGCATGGTATCGAAGGCGGGTCACTTTGCTCAGGGGCCGGTCGATGACGATGCCGGCCCCGGCATGTCCACCGCGATTCAGCGATAATTAGTGCTGCGTGCCCTTGTATTTGGTGTACAAATCGCGCACACGGCGTTTGAGCACCTTGATCCGTTTGGAATCCTCGTCCGAGGACCAGCGCGGTTCACTGATGGTAAACAGCGCATCGTTGATTTCGTCGATCACATGCTCGGTGGCCTCGCACCACTCGGCCGTACAGCGGTCGCTCATGTCGGCCGCCTCTTCAATGTCGGCTTCAAGATCGCGAATCGATGTTTCCAGGGCGGTCACGTAGTGCCCCCAGGCTTCCAGGGCGTCTTTGCGGAACTGTTCGTGAATGATATTCATGATGGACTCTCCTATAGTATTCGGCCGCTGACGGCCGATTTCGGTTGTTGTTCACAGGCATCGTCCGGTATAGGACGGCATTGCGATGAGGAATATTAAGCATCGGCCCTGGTGATTCAAGCGTCAAGGCGGAACGCTGGCCGGCATCGCTTGCATTCATGCCATCGGCCCTTAAATTCCGATCGTTGGAAAAGCCGTGCCACCTGGTGTTGCGCTCAACCATTGGAGGTTGCCCATGATCATCAAAGCTCACGCGGCGGAATCCGCCGGTACGCCGCTGCAGCCCTTTGAATACGACCCCGGGGCTATCGGGCCCGGGGAGGTCGACATCGCCGTGAGCCACTGCGGCATCTGCCACAGCGACCTGATAATGCTCAACAACGACTGGGAGATCACCCAATATCCTTTTGTGCCCGGCCACCATTGGCACTGTGCTGGATTTCGCCGCACACCAGGCCATCGCGCCGCTGACCGAAATCTTCCCCCTGTCCCAGGCCAACGAGGCCATGGAACGATTGCGCTCGGGCCGGTCACGCTACCGCATTGTTCTCGAAAATGATTTCTAATCGATGGGGAGCTGGATGATGTGGCTACTCGTTGCCGGTTTGATTGTCTTCTTCGGGGTTCATCTTGTACCGACGGTCGAAAGTCTGAGAACGCGGCTGGCCGCCTGGAAGGGCGAGAATCTGTACAAACTGGGATTCAGTCTGACGGCGGCCGCCGGGCTCGTTCTGGCGGGATACGGGAAGTCCGTGGCACCGCGGATAATTGTCTATGATCCGCCGTCCTGGACCGCCCACCTGAGCTGGTTGCTGATGTGGCTGGCCGTGACCATCTTCCCCGCGGCCTACCTGCCCTCCAACCTGAAGCGTTTCATGCGGCATCCGTTCCTGTGGGGCGTAACCCTGTGGGCTCTGGCCCACCTGCTGACCAACGGCGATCTGGCTTCCATCATGCTCTTCGGTTCATTTGCCGTTTTTACCGTCTATGACATGGTTTCAGCCAACCGGCGCGGCGCCGCACTGTCCACCGTCCGCCATCCCTTGTGGCGGGACGGCATTCTGGTGGCGGTCGGCCTGATTGCCTACCTTGTGCTCATCCGCCTGCACCCGCTCCTGTTTGGCGTTGGCGTCAATCCGAACTGATGCCGCAACGGTCGGGCGGATTGAATTGGCGGCCGATCAAGAAAAGGTCCGCATGATCGCCTGCAACCATAGCCGCAGGCTGAAGAGCCATCGGCGGACTTCAAACTGCCGAGCCCTCATAATGGGCACCGATGGCGTAGGCCGGCGGCACACGGTCTTCGATGCGCCGGCAGTGAACGACCTTGCCGATCACCATGGCATTGAGACGATGGGTGGCGTTATGCGATCGCGCACAGATGGTATCGGCCTCCCGAAGACTTCCGGCCGAACTCGTTTCCGGCGGCCGGGTGCCGCAGCGCCACGGCTGGATCGTAACGAAGGTACCGACGGGCAGAGCCTTTTCGGAGATGAAATAGATGCCGTATTCGCTGGTATTCTCCACAAAACCGAGGTAACGCGGAGTTTGATTCAAAAAGCCGAAGCCAACGATGGCCTTTTCCTCCGCCCGCGGGTGTTTTCTGCGTTCCGTAACCGTCATGACACAAACCTTTGAGAATAAGCATTTTTTCTAGTTTGATGTTAAAGAATCAACGGGTGCAAGTGTCATAGTGGGACCGGATGCGGACTTGTCAATCGCCAAACGATTGGCATCCCGCCGTCGCGGCGATTTGCTTCCGGCGCCGGGGAGATTCGTATCGAAACGTCTTTATTCCACGAATCAGGAGAGTCGTCATGCCAACGCAAGCACCGCGACCGAGTGACCTGCCCCTGAACCTTCAGGAACGCGTCAGCGTCTGGCGTGATCGGCCCGTGGACGGCCGGCGCCCTTACGTTCTCTACTGGATGCACCACGCGATGCGCGACCACGAGAACCCGGCCCTGGACGCCGCCATTACGATCGCCAATTTGATTGCGCGCCCCGTTCTGGTCTATCAGGGGCTGGGCGGCAATCACCCCTACAATGCCGACCGCCACCATGTCTTCATCATGCAGGGGGCGCGCGATGTCCAGATCGGTCTCGAAGCCCGCGGCATCGCTTACCGCTTTCATCTGGCCGAGGACCTCGCGCGGCCGGGACCGCTGACCGCACTGGCCCGCAACGCCGCCATCGTCGTCACCGAAACCTTTCCGGCACCCCCCTTCCCCCGCTGGACCGAGGCCCTGGCCGCGCGGATCGAGGCCCCGCTGTGGAGCCTGGACTGCAGCTGCGTCGTTCCCATGCCAAGCGTCAAGCGTCGTTTCGAGCGCGCCTTTCAGTTCCGCAAGCACACCCGGCAGGCGTTCGAGGCGCGCCTGACACAGCCATGGGAAGGCCCGTTGCCATCGGCGGCCATGTTTGCCGGCCCCCTGCCCTTTGAGGGGGTGGACCTGCGGACGGCCGACATCGACGCCCTTTGCGCCCGCTGCCCGATCGATCACAGCATCGGGCCGATCCATCACACGCCGGGCGGTTCCCGGGCCGGCTACGCGCGCTGGGAGGCCTTCAAACGCCAGGGTATCGGCACTTACGCGCGTTTGCGCAACGATGCGGCCATCAAGCCGCCCCGGGGCGTCAGCCGGCTGTCGCCCTACCTGCATTACGGCATGGTATCGCCCTTCAGGATCGCGCGCGAAGCGGCAGCCCTGAAGTCGGAGGGCGCCGACAAATTTTTGGACGAACTGCTGATCTGGCGCGAGCTGGCCCACAATTTCTGTTTTTACACCCCCGATCCGGAAACCTTGGATTGCCTGCCGGACTGGGCCCGGGAGACCCTTGACCGCCATGCGGACGACCCTCGCCCGGCCCTCTACGACCAGGAGCGGCTCGAACGGGCCCGCACGGGGGAGCCGCTCTGGGACGCAGCCCAGCGCTCGCTCCTGCGTCACGGCGAGCTGCACAACAACCTGCGCATGACCTGGGGCAAAGCCCTGCTGGCCTGGACGCCCTCGCCGGCCCAGGCGCTTGAGCGCCTGATCGACCTCAACCACCGCTTCGCCCTGGACGGCAGCGACCCCAATTCCTACGGGGGAATCCTCTGGTGCCTGGGATTGTTCGACCGCCCGTTTCATCCAGAGCAGCCCGTCATCGGCGCACTGCGGGCACGTCCGCTCGCAGGGCATGCCCGGCGTCTCGATCTGGCGCGCTACCGGCAAAAGGTCGATCCCCCCGCCAGCGGCGCCGTGCTGAATATCGCCGTCGTCGGCGCCGGGATGGCCGGCCTGCGCGCTGCAGGCGTCCTGGCCGATCACGGCCACCGGGTGGCGGTCTTTGAAAAAGAGAAGACGCCCGGCGGCCGCCTGGGCGGTCTTGGCTGGAAAGAAACGCTTGTGGATGACGGGGCCCAGTATTTCACCGCCCGGGATCCGCGGTTCCAGCGCCACGTGGCCGCCTGGACGGCTCAGGGGCTCGTAACACCCTGGAACGCGGATCTGGCGGCTGTGGACCGCCCCGGAGAATTGCGCCCCCTTAAAACCGATCTGGTCCGCCACGTGGCCGTGCCGGAAATGCGTCAGCTGGCGCACCACCTGGCAAGCGGGCTGGATGTGCGTTACGACACCGCGATTGAAGGACTGGTGCCGGAAGGCGACAGCGGGCGCATGGCCTTGGCAGGCAGCAAATCCCACGAGCGCTACGATGCGGTTATCCTGGCGCTGCCGCCCCGGCAGGCGGAAGCGCTCCTGCCGGGGTCGTCTCCGCTCGCGTCCAGGGTGCGGCCCGTGCGCATGCAGCCCTGCCGTGCCCTCATGGCCGTTTTCGACCGTTCACTGGATCTGCCCTATGACGGCATCTTTTTCAACGCGGGGTGCTTGTCGTGGGCCGCCCGCAACGCCAGCAAGCCGGGTCGGGTCGAGGAGGAAGTCTGGATGCTGCATGCCGCCCGCGGCTGGCCCGCGGACGATGAACCGCTGGACGCGCAAGCGGCCGATCAGGCGATGATCGCCGATTTTTTCCGTTTCACGGGCCAGCCGGCATCGGCGCCGCGGCACATGACGCGCCGCAAATGGACGGCGGCTGTGGCCGAGAAGGCCCTTAAAGAGGGGTGTCTTTGGGATGAAATCGCCCGGATCGGTATCTGCGGTGACTGGTGTGCCGGATCGCGCATCGAGGGCGCCTTCCTGAGCGGCAGCGCCATGGCCGGCCGCCTGCTGGCCGCCGCCCCGCGTATAGTGCCGCACGAAGCAGCGGCGCGATGAAAGCGCGGCCTGAAAAATACTGCGCGGTCTGCGGCCGGCGCATGATCTGGCGCCGTCGCTGGCGCGCGAATTGGGAAAACGTGCGCTATTGCTCGCGGGCCTGCCGTTTGAGTGGCATTGGCCCCATCGATCGCCGCCTCGAGGCCGTGATGTTCGAATTGCTTCAGGCACGCGGCGCCCAAAAATCCATCTGTCCCAGCGAACCCGCGCGGGTGGTGGCCCACAACGAGGCCATCAAGGAATGGCGGGCGCTCATGCCGGCGGCCCGCAAGGCCGCGCGCCGTCTGGTGGCTCAGGGCCGGGCCGAGATCCTCCAGAAGGGCCGCCCGGTCGATGCCTCTACAGCCCGGGGATCGATCCGCATTCGCTTGCGGCCCCGACCCGAATAAACCCTCTCAGTTCTCCCGCTCGTCCGTCAGGGCGTGCGCCACCAGGCGCTCCATGGGAATGCGCGCCAGCACATTGGCGTGGGTGGCACTGAGCACCACTGGTGGTGCCATGCCGTTCTCGGCCGCTTCGGCCCAGCGGTCGGCGCACAGGCACCAGCGGTCACCGGGTTTGAGTCCCGGAAACCCGTAAAGGGGTTGGGGCGTGCTCAGGTCGTTGCCGCGGCCGCGGGTAAAATTCAGGAAGTCGGCGGTCACCTCGGCACACACGCCATGGCGGCCGAAATCACCGTTCGGCATACGACAGGCGCCGTCGCGGTTGAATCCGGTGAGGGGGGACAGGCTGCAGGTTGCAAGGGGCTGGCCCAGGATATTGGTTTCATGATTGCTTTGGTCCATGATGCGCTCCGATCGTGCAGGTCAAATAGATGGGCGGCGTCACCCATGGTGAATAGCCATCGGCAACATAATTCCCGGCGCCTGAAATGCAACACGCGCCTAATAACCCATGGCATTCGCCACCCCGATATGATAGTCTGCCGATCACATCAAACCGAGGCGCACCCAACGCCGCAGCCCCGGCTGCCCCTGCCCTGCACGCCTCGACAACCAAGCGATGCATGCATCCGCAGTTGCGCCCATCGCCCAAGACCCCAACCATCAAAGGAGCCGTTATGGACATTATCACCGCCCTGGTCGACCACCACCAGACGCTAAGACAGCTGTATGCCGCCTCCGAGAACGATCCGGCGCAGTTCGACGCGTTCTCGCGGCATCTGGTCGTCCACCACACCATGGAAGAAAAATACTTCTACGATCTGCTGGAGATGAAAGCCGACGCCCGGCACGACGCCCTCGAGGCCGTGAACGAGCACCACATCATCGAACTGATCATCAAAGACGCCGAAGGTTTTCCGCGGGAGCACGACAATTTTCCCATCAAGATCGAAGGTCTCGGGGAATACACCACCCACCACCTGGACGAGGAGGAGGCCGATATCTTCCCCCTGGCCCGTACCCTTTTTGCGGCCGAAGATTTGAACGCCCTGGGAGAACTTTTTCTTGAGGCCAAGGATAAACTGCTTAATATCGAAGTGCCGGACGTACCCAAAATGCTGCTGAGCCATGCGGCCAGTGACCGGCCGACGGTATCCAGTTCACGGGGACTGGGCATCGGCAGCCTCAAATAGCGCCCCTTCAAGGGGCCTAATCCAAGCTTAGGAGGTGGACATCCATGGACATCCTCAAAAGAGAATTGGCGCCCATCCCAGCCGAAGCCTGGGCCGAGATCGACGCCCAGGCCACCCGCAGCCTCAAGGCCATCCTTTCGGCCCGCAAAGTGATCGATCTCGCCGGTCCCATGGGGCCTGATTTTCCAGGCGTACCCGAAGGCCGTCTCGATTTTCCGGATCAGCAGCCCGGAGCCGGGCTGAATTACGGGATTCACAAGGTGCACCACCTGGTGGAAACCCGAATTCCCTTCAGCCTCGACATCAATGAAATGGATAATGCCGTCCGGGGCGCCAAGGACCTCGATCTGGGCAACCTCGAAGATGCGGCCCAGAAAATCGCCCTGTTCGAGGAAAGCGTGGTCTATCACGGGCTGCCCGACGCCAATATCCACGGGCTCAAGCAGTGCCAGGGCGATGAGTGCCTGAGCATCGGTGCGACCCCCGAGCAGTTGCTCGAGGGCATTGCCGGCGGGCTGACTGCCTTTGCCGGCCGCTCGGTGGAGGGGCCGTTCGCCTTCGTCGTGGGACCCAAACTCTGGAGTCGTATGTCGGCGCATTTTCAGGGTTACCCCGTAAAAATGCAGGCCGAAAACATCTTGGGCGGCCAGGTCCACTTGAGCCCCTATCTGAGCGGCGACTTTGCCAACGAGGCCTACATGCTCTCCCAACGCGGGGGGGACTTCGAAATCATCCTGGGCAACGACCTGGCCATCGGTTACGAGCGCCACGACACCGACACGGTCACGCTCTACTTCACATCCTCCTTTACCTTCCGCATTCTGGACGCCGCCGGGGTGATTCACTTTACGGCCCAGTAGGGCCTTCCGGAACAGAGAGCTTTCCCGGCCCGCAGCCGTCAGGCCACCCGCGCTTGACGGCGCGGGCGGGGTGCGACCCAGGCCAGGTAGCCGTCCGGCCGCAGCAGCACGGCCGGCGGCGGGGCCAGACCGTCGCTGCCTGCCCGCACGAAGTCGGCATCGGCGTCCTGCGTCCCGGATTCAGCGATACGGAAGGTTTCGAGAGGGGTAAAACGCGGATCGATCAAAGCGGTCATGTTACGCGGCGCGACCGCTTCCCGGCCGAAGAGCAGCAAGGTATAAGCCGGCCCGGCTTGCCCGCGGGCGGCCCACGTGGACAAATCAAGGGACGATATTTCACTCCGGCTGCCGCCACCCGACGGCCGCAGCCAGAAATGGGGCAGGCGAGCGCCCGTTTCAAACGCCACCCGTGGCGCCGGCGCGGACGACGGACGCTCTTCAGCGCCGGGTTTCTCCGCCAGCCACCCGCGATCATATATGACGCCCAGATCCTGACGCGGAAAACGCATGGGCAGCATCGCTCCCGGCGTCTTCATCAGGTCGTTGAACCGCCGACGGCGGAATCGCCCGATGGGATTGCCGCCCCTCAAAAGCCAGATCTGACTGAGACCAAGCCTGATACCCGCTTGAAACAACCACCGGCGCAAAACCATGGGCAACGGTAGGCGCGCGAGCACCTTCTGAATTAGGCGGGCGGCGCGCCAGTCCAGCCCGATGGCCGCGGCCGCGCGCAACGTCTTTTCATAATTCACCCGGCTGAGGGCGATCGCTTCTTCGGCCACCGGACGGCGCTCGGCATCATAGGTCGCCAGAAGTGCTTGTGCGGTCCCACCGGCATCGGTCGTTTCGGTCTTAAGCGCCCGGGCCAGCTTCCAGGCCAGATTGTGGGCCTCGGCGATCCCCGTATTCATGCCAAACCCGCCGGCCGGCAGGATCTGATGGGCGGCGTCGCCGACAAGAAAGCAGCGCCCGGCGCGGGACTGAAAACGCGCGGCTACCCAGGCCTCGAGACACCAGGAGCGCACGCTGCGGATATCGGCCTGCGTGGGCAGGCCCGCGATCCGGTCGATCATCCGGGCGCAGGTCCGATGGTCGAAAGCCTGCGGGTCTTCAAAGGGCGGAAAATACGGCCGCTGGAGCACGAATTCGCCCCGCGCCAGGGAATGGTTCACAAGCACGCCGATGCCGTGGGGCGAATAGACGAAGTAGAGCATCGCCGCGGGGCGACGTCGCAGCCGTTCGGCCAGGGTCGGGCTCAAAAAATGGATATTGAGCAGGTGCTGCAGGGTGGGCGTCCGCTGGATGCGGGCGATGCCAAGGCGATCGCGGCTGCCGCTGTGGGCGCCATCGGCACAGACCACATACCGGCAGCGCAGCCGGTGTTCGCGCCCGCCGGCCGTTGGGCGCAGGCCAATATCGACGCCATGATGGCGTTCATTCAGATCCGCCCGCCATCCCGGCAGCAGGCGGGCCTGGCGGCTCCTGTCGACGGCCTCCCGGAGCAGGCCCTGAAGCCGGGGCTGGGAGAGGTTGCTCTCCCAACTGGGACTGATCCGGTGATCGGGGCCCGAAGGAAAATGGTCGACCACGCCCAGCAGGGTGTCCGGTGCCGACCCGCGGACCGAGGGGGCGGGGCGCGCCTGGGCGAGAGCAGTGGCGTAAACGTGGCGGCGCCATTCATCGAGCGGCGCGGCGGCTTCGCGTATCGCCGCCTCCAGCCCCAGTTCACGAAAAATCTCCATCGAGCGGGAATTGATGAAATGGGCCTGGGGATGATCACTGGGCGGGTCCTGCGCCTCGACGACGACGTGCGCGATCCGCAAACGATCCAACAGCAGCGAGGCCGTCAGCCCCACCGGTCCGCCGCCGATGATGACGACATCGGTCTCGTCCGGCAGGAGGGTCTTCATGGTGCGGGATCCAGGGCCGACGACCCGGCGGCGGCTTGCATGCGGATTGATGCCGCCGGGAGTCGGACGCCTCGATCGGTACGGGCTGCCAGGGAAACAACGACAATATGGGGATACGTCATACTGGCAATACCGATAAAAATGACCTGCATCAGGCGGGAGGTATCGAATGATATCCCGCCGAGCAGGCCGTAGGCGCCGGCTCCCAGCAGCAAGGTGGCCAGGGTGACGGGCAGCGACAGCCGAAGCATGCGCGCCCAGATCCGGGGCGCCGACTGGCGCTCGGCGCGGTCGGCCACGCCCAGCATGTGGCGGGCCGAATGCAGAAAGTTGAAATGGAGCGTAAAGGCCAGCAACGCCGGCAGCCAGACAAAGATGAGGGCCAGGATGGCAAGCTCGACAGCGCGGACCAGGTCGACGATGGCCCGCTGCCGGGCAAACGACACCAGACTCACGGCGATGCTCAGCGCCGCGGCCAAGCCGCAGAGCGGCGCGAGAGTCGCCATGCCATCGAGCAGAACGGCGACACCGGTCTCAGGCGCCAGGTGGGTCAGGAGCCCCTGCACCACCGTGCGATCAAAAACCGCCGGGAAGCAAAGAATGATGCCGCCGCGGGCCACCCATTCGCTGATGCGCAGCATCACTGGCGTGTGCGGGACCGCCAAGGCGTCACCGGTGCTGAAATGATAATAGGTCAGGACGAGAAAAGCCGCGAGGCTGAATGTCGGCTGGAGCAGCCAGACGGCAACCACCACCGCCATCGCCAGCAGGTAGAGGCTCACAAAACCCGGCCCCCAGAAGCGACCGAAACGGGGCCGCAGCAGCCGGCGCGCCAGGGCGTAGTCCAGCGCCCCGTGGGGAATGCCGAAAAAGGGCAGAAGTAAAAGCAGAAGCGCAAGATGGGCACCGGTGCCCCCGGGCCCCAGAAGGGTTACGCCGGCCAACGTGGCCAGGGCAACTCCGGCGAAGACAACTGTCGGTCCCAGGTGAACGCGGGGTGAACCGAGGGCTGGCGCCAGGCCCGTCATATCCCCTCCAGGATGACATCGCCGGCGCGACGTAGGAAAGGTGCTTTGGGCATGGCCTTGACAACCGCGCTCACGTCGATCGGTGTCGCCCGATCGGACAGGAAGCGTACCAGACGATCGGCCGGTACGCGCCGGAAGAGATTGAAGAAGATTTCAGGTGCTGCTGCGGGGCGTGCTTCGAGAAAGGCCAGAAAGACACGATCCATGAACGTCGCGCGCAGCGAACGCGGCCGGGGCAGCGAGGTGCCGGGCCCACGCACAGCGGCCGCGGCCAGGGTACGGCTCCATTCCTGGATGGCCAGAAAACCGTACCCGGTGCTACCCTTGACCATGCCGGCCCCCGTTCCGAGGGGGACCACGCGATCGAGGCGACGCGGCGGGGCGAGGGTCGTCGTCATGGGAATGACGCCCTGTTCCTGAAAACGGACCGCATAGTCTTCGATCCCGTAGCGCTCGTCCAGGTAACGCCGGATCAGCTCGGTATAGGTTTCGGTGGCCAGGGGCGCGCGGGAGAATACTGTGGGCTCGATCAAGGCCTCGGTCTCCGAAAACGGAAGCACGTAGACAAAGCTGATGCCGTTTTGTTGAGTGACATCGAAATCCATAAGCGTCACGGTGCCGGGATCGAAAACCGGGGTGGCTACCTGGACCCGCTGACCGGCGTAGTGCTGCAACAATAGTCCTCTCCCCTTCCAGCGCCCTGCATCGTTGCGGCCGTCAAAGGCGATGCGTGCCTGGAGATCGCCCTTGTCGGTTCCAACCACGGCGCCGCCCCGATGCGCGGCGATCGAATCAGCCGCCGTTCCAAGCAGCAGATCGAACGCGGCGTACTTTTCAAGCTGGTCAAAGGCGGCGGCGTAAAAAGCATCGGCCGGGAGGTAATTGTAGGCAAACCGTGACGAGGCGTGAACGACCTCGCGGCCTTCAAAACGCACCTTCCAGCGCTGCCAGCGGTGCTTGACCACCGGTACGAAACGGTGCGCTATCGTATTCCAGAAACACCAGATACGATCCATGCCGTAGGACGGACGCGGATCGATCAGGGCGATGCGCTGGTCGCGTCCGACCAGACGGCCCAGGCGGACCGCCAGGGAAAGCCCGGCGCAGCCCGCACCCACGATGGCGTAATCGTAATGTTTATTCAAGATCGCTCCGCGTTCACACCGGGTCGCCCTGCCAGGGCGCGGTGCAGACGGGCCGCATGTTTCGGGCGGCGGCCCCTGTTCCAGAATCTGGGGTTCATCAGCATTCCCCACCAGGCCTGCAGCGTCAGGCGCAGTTTTGCGTTTCGATCGACAACGGCCCGCTGCCCCCAGACCACGTCGCCCGAGCGCAGCCGATCGCCGATGGCCGCGTACATACGGGCGGCGGTCATCACCGCCAGGCGTGCACGCCAGGGTATGAAGCGCATGCCGCGATCGGCGCTGCGATAGTAGGCATCCGCCAGATCGAGAAGCCGCTCGCGGGCGTCAAGCACGCGCTGCCGGGTGACAGGAGCGCCGGCGCGGATGCGAGCGGGTGAGATGT
>JASJBQ010000157.1 GCA_030066455.1 Desulfobacterales bacterium | reverse complement strand
AATGTTCGAGATCAAGGCTTGCGAATCCTGAGGAATGAGGCGTACTTACGGTACGCCGCAATGACGAAGGCTGAAGCGTAACGCCGATATCGGACTTTTTACGAGACCGTCAAGAAAAGTAATTAAAAGAAACCGCCCGCGGCCCGCTTGCCCCTGCGCGTCACCGCACCGGACGGGGCTCGCGGAAACTCGCTGCGCTCAAACAAGTCCGCGAGCCTTATCCGTCCGACGCAGTGATGCTCGGCGCGGGCCGAAGGGGAATCGAGGCTGAGTATGAAACAATTTGCACACCTTTGGGCACGGGCTGGCGTTGGTCGGATTTAGGATTGGGCCGGTTGGTAATGACGATGACGATCTTTACTGTAATCCAGGGGATAAAAGAATGAATACTGCCGGTACAGATCACTCCCGGCCGAGTGTGGCCGACATTCTGATCGAGGCCCTGCCGTACATCCGGCAGTTTGCCGGGATGACGATCGTGATCAAGTACGGCGGCCATGCCATGGTGGACGCGAAGCTGCGCGAAGGCTTCGCCCAGGACGTGACCCTGTTGAAATTCATCGGTCTCAACCCGGTGGTGGTCCACGGGGGCGGGCCCCAGATCAACCAGGTTTTGGACCGGATGGGCATCCGCCCCAAATTTGTGCGCGGTATGCGCATGACCGACGCCCCCACCATGGACGTGGTTGAAATGGTGCTGGGGGGCAAGGTCAACAAGTCCATCGTGGCCCTGATCAACCGCAGCGGCGGCAAGGCCGTGGGGCTGAGCGGCAAGGACGGGGGGCTGATCCAGGCCGAGAAACTTAAAATCGTGCAGCAAACCGATGCGGACACCCCTCCGGAGATCATCGACCCGGGGCTGGTGGGCCGGGTCACCGCGGTCAAGCCGGCCATTCTGCACACTCTGGCCCGGGAAGGCTTCATTCCCGTGGTGGCGCCGGTGGGATACGGCCCGGACGGGGAGACTTTCAATATCAATGCCGATCTCGTGGCCAGCCATGTGGCCATGAGCCTGTCGGCCGGGCGCCTGGTCTACCTCACGGATGTGGACGGCGTTCTGGATGCCGCCGGCGCGCTTATCTCCTCGATCGCCGCGGCGGACATCCGGCGGCTCGTGGAGGACGGCACGATTGCGGGCGGGATGATCCCCAAGATCGAGTACGCCCTGGAAGCGCTCCAGAACGGCGTCGGCAAGGTGCCGATCATCAACGGCACCCGGCGGCATGCCCTTCTGCTGGAGCTTTTTACGGACAGCGGTATCGGAACGGAAGTAACAGCTTAATGACGACGACGATTATGCAAAAGACCGACGATCTCGTGGCTTCGACCTATCCGCGCCTGCCGGTGGTCTTTGAAAGAGGGCGCGGCACCATGCTCTGGGACACCGAAGGACGGCGCTACACCGACTTTCTGGCCGGCATCGCCGTCTGCGGACTGGGCCATTCCCATCCGGCCCTCCAGCAGGCCCTGGCCACGCAGGCCGGGCGCCTGGTCCACGTCTGCAACCTCTACTACACCATCCCCCAGGCGGAGCTGGCAGACTGGCTCGTGGGACACTCCTTTGCCGACCGGGTGTTCTTCTGCAACAGCGGCGCCGAAGCCAACGAGGCGGCCATCAAACTGGCCCGCAAGACCTTTCAGGACCGTGGCGCGAAGGATCGCTTCCGTATCGTCGCCATGGAGCAATCCTTTCACGGGCGCACCATGGGGAGTCTTTCCGCCACAGGGCAGGAGAAGATCAAAGAGGGATTTTATCCTCTGCTGGAAGGTTTCGATTTCGTTCCCTTCGACGATATCGCCGCCCTGCGCGCAGCCGTCGACGACACCGTCTGCGCCGTGATGCTCGAGCCAATCCAGGGTGAGGGCGGGCTCGTCTGCCCGTCGAAGGGTTATCTGCAGGCGGTGCGCGCGCTGTGCGACGAGGCCGGCATCCTGATGATCCTGGACGAGATCCAGACCGGCATGGGCCGCACCGGCCGGCTCTTTGCCCACGAGCACAGCGGCATCAGCCCCGATGTCATGACGCTAGCCAAGGCCCTCGGCAACGGCCTGCCCATCGGGGCCATGCTGGCGCGGGAGGAAGCGGCCAGATCGTTCGGTGCCGGGGCCCACGGCACCACCTTCGGCGGCACCCCGTTGGTCACGGCCGGTGCTCTGGCCGTGGTGCAGACCATCGAGCAGGAGGGGCTCGTGGCCCGGGCTGAGGAAACCGGCCGGTATTTCCAAAGCCAACTGGAGGGGCTCAAAGAACGCCACGACGTGGTCGCGGAAGTCCGCGGGCAGGGGCTTCTGCTGGGGCTCAAACTGACCTGCGCGGGGGCGCCCATCGTGGATCGCTGCCTGGAGCGCGGCTTCGTCATCAACTGCGTTCAAGGCGATGTGCTGCGCTTCGCTCCGCCGCTGATCATCGGCAGGCATGAAATCGACGCGCTGATTGAATGTCTGGACGCGATTCTATAACGGAGGCTTAAGAGAACGTGAGTAAAAAAGTCAACAAAGTGGTGCTGGCCTATTCCGGTGGACTGGACACGTCCGTCATTCTGCGCTGGCTGATCGAGACCTACGACTGTGAAGTGGTGACCTTTTCGGCCGACCTGGGCCAGGTGGACGACATGGCGCATGTCGAGGCCAACGCCTACAAGACCGGTGCGATCAAGGCCCATGTGGAGGATCTGCGCGAAGAATTCGTGCGCGACTACGTTTTTCCGGCCTTCCGTGCCAACGCCATCTACGAGGGAACCTATCTTCTGGGAACGTCCATCGCCCGCCCGCTGATCGCCAAGCGTCAGATCGAGATCGCCGCCGCCGAAGGCGCCGATACCGTGAGCCATGGCGCCACGGGCAAGGGCAACGACCAGGTGCGTTTCGAACTGGGCTATCTGGCGCTGAACCCCCAGATCAAGATCATTGCGCCCTGGCGCGAGTGGGACCTCAATTCACGCACGGCACTGATGGCCTTTGCCAGGAAACACGGCATCGACGTGCCCACCACGCATGCCAAACCTTACAGCACGGACGGCAACATGCTGCACATCAGCTACGAGGGTGGTGTGCTGGAAGACCCCTGGGCCGCCCCGCCCGAGGATATCTTCACCCTTACGACGTCACCCCGGGAAGCTCCGGACACCTCCGAGACCATCGAGCTGACCTTCGAGGCCGGCAACCCGGTGGCTATCGACGGCGAGGCCCTCACGCCGGCGGCCATGCTGACCCGGCTGAACGAACTGGGCGGCCGCCACGGCATCGGCCGGGTCGACCTGGTGGAAAACCGGTTCGTGGGCATGAAATCGCGCGGCGTCTACGAGACGCCCGGCGGCACCATCCTGCGCACGGCCCACATGGCCATGGAGTCCATCACCATGGACCGCGAAGTTCTCTACCTGCGCGATTCCCTGGTGCCCAAATACGCCCGTCTGATCTACAACGGGTTCTGGTTCTCCCCGGAAATGCGGATCATGCAGCAGATGGTCGACCAGACCCAGCAGAACGTGTCCGGTGTCGTGCGGCTGGAACTCTACAAGGGCAACTGTCGGGTCAGCGGGCGCAAGTCCGAACGTTCCCTCTACCGGGAGGACTTCGCCACTTTCGAGGACGACGAGGTCTACAGCCACGAGGACGCCGAAGGCTTCATCCGCCTGAACGCGCTGCGGCTCAGGATCCAAAGCATGCTAGCCAAGCAAACGGGGTAGGGACGCGATGAGCACAAAACTCTGGGACGGCCGGTTCAGCGAAGGCACCGACAAGGTGGTGGAGCGGTTCACCTCCTCGATTGAGATCGACCGACGCCTCTACCGTCACGATATCGAGGGCAGTATGGCCCACTGCCGCATGCTGGCCGGGGCGGGCATCATCAGCGAGGCGGAAATGACCACCCTCGTGGAGGGGTTAGAAGCCATCCGGCAGGAGATCGAAGAAGGCCGGTTCGTCTACGAGGACCGCCTGGAAGACATCCACATGCACATCGAAGACCGGCTGGGACAGCTGGTGGGGCCGGTGGCCCGCAAGCTTCACACCGCCCGCAGTCGTAACGACCAGGTGGCCGTGGACGCCCGTCTCTATCTGCGTGAGGAAACCGGGGCCGTCATCACCCTGCTCAAGGACCTGCGGCAGGTATTGGTGGACATGGCCGCCGATCATCTCGGCCACGTCATGCCCGGATACACGCACCTCCAGCGGGCCCAGCCGGTGCTGCTCTCCCACCACCTGCTGGCCTACTACGAAATGTTCACCCGCGACAGCGGCCGCTTTGTCGATGGCCGCGCGCGCCTGGACGCAAACCCGCTGGGCTGTGCCGCTCTGGCCGGAACGACCTTTCCCATCGACCGGGATGCGACCACCGCCGCGCTGGGCTTCCGGACGACGGCCGCCAACAGCATGGACGCGGTGGCGGACCGGGATTTCATGCTCGAATTCCTGGCCGCGGCCAGCATCGGCATGGTGCATTTCAGCCGTCTGGCGGAGGAGTTGATCCTCTGGTCCAGCACCGAATTCGGATTCATCGAACTGCCGGACGCTTTCGCCACCGGCAGCAGCATCATGCCCCAGAAGAAGAACCCGGACGTGCCCGAACTGGTGCGCGGCAAGGCCGGGCGCGTCTTCGGCGACCTGATGGCGCTGCTGACCACCATGAAGTCGCTGCCCCTGGCCTACAACCGCGACATGCAGGAAGACAAAGCCACCCTCTTCAGTACGGTGGATACGATCAAGACCGTCATCGAAGTGGTGGCCCGCATGCTGCCGCACATCCGCTTCAACACCGATGCCATGCGCCGGGAAAGCGAGCGCGGCTTCCTGAACGCCACCGACCTGGCCGACTACCTGGTGGGCCGTGGCCTGGCCTTCCGTGAAGCCCATGCCGTGGTCGGGCAGGCCGTGGCCCATGCCCTCGATCAGGGCAAGGAGCTGCAGGCCCTCAGCCTGGATGAGCTCAAGGCCTTCTCGGACCGGATCGACGATGGCGTCTTTGCGGCGCTCGAACTCCAACAGGTCGTGGACCGCCGCACCTCGGCGGGCGGAACGGGCACCGCCAGCGTAAAAGCCGCCATTCACAAGGCGCGTGAAGATCTGCAAAATGAAACCCCGGGCAGGGACGCGGGAGCAGACGGCTGATGGGCGCTCATCGCCCCCGTGGCGTGTCGGCTGTGAGCAGGCCGCGCAGCCATCATGTCTGCTGGCTGGTCGTCGTGGCCGTGCTTCTGGCCGCGGGCGGCTGCGGTATCAAGAAAGCGCCCCGGCTGCCCAAGGTCAAGACGCCCAAAGGGGTCACGGACTTGCGGGCCACCCTGGCCGGCGAAGACATTTTGCTGGAATGGACCACGGGCGGTCTGGCGCGCCAGGGGGACCGGGCAGCCGAGGGGTTTTATGTCTATCGCGCCGAGGAACCGGCCGAAAGCGAAGCCTGCGAGGGCTGTCCGATTCTCTTCCGGCGCGTGGGGCTGGTGAAGATTTACCGCGAATTGGGTGCGGAGGAAGTCTTGAGCTTTCGCGAGCCCCAACGCCCCGGCATGCGCTATACGTTCAAGGTCGTGGCCTTTAATGACCACGGTCTGCTGGGGGAGGATTCGAACCTCGTCCGGTTGACCACGGATTAATGGAATAAAGCGATCAGTTTTTCCCTCTCAGGACTATTGACTGCGACTATATGCAGTGTCTGAAAAGTATTAATTGGTTTTGAGGAGAAATAGCGATGCATCATTTCGACTACCGCAACGGAGAACTTTACTGCGAGGAGGTGGCGGTCAAGGCCATCGCCGACGCGGTGGGTACGCCGTTCTATCTTTACAGCCACGCCACGCTCAAGCGACACTACCAGGCCCTGGACCGGGCATTCGACGGCCATGACCGCATGATCTGCTACTCCGCCAAGGCCAATACCAATCTGGCCGTCCTGGCGCTTTTCGCCCGCCTCGGCAGCGGGCTGGACATCGTGTCGGGCGGCGAGCTCTACCGGGGGCTCAAAGCCGGGTTCGCCCCGTCGCGCATCGTCTACTCCGGGGTGGGCAAGACCGCGGAGGAGATCGACTACGCCCTGGAGACGGGTATTTACATGCTCAACGTCGAATCCCCCGAAGAACTCGCGCTGATCGACCAGCGGGCGCGTCAGATGGGGGTCCGGGCCCCCATTGCCGTGCGGGTCAACCCGGACGTGGATCCCCGGACCCATCCCTATATTTCCACCGGGCTCAAAAAGAACAAATTCGGCATGGATCGCGAGACTGCCCTGGCGGTCTACCGGCAGGCCCAGGATATGGAGAACGTGGCCGTCAAGGGCATCGACTGCCATATCGGCTCCCAGATCACGACGGCCGAACCGTTCCGCGACGCCCTGCTGCGTCTCCGGGGCCTGATCGAAGAACTGGCCGCGCAGGGCATCCGGATCGAGGTGGTGGACGTCGGCGGCGGCCTGGGTATCACCTACCAGGACGAAGCACCGCCCGAACCGCAGGCCTACGGCCGCGCCATCCGCGAAGGCCTGGAAGGGATCGATGCCCGGATCGTGCTGGAGCCCGGGCGGGTGATCGTGGGCAATGCCGGCGTGCTCGTCACCCGGGTGCTCTACCGCAAGGCCGGCGAGGCCAAGGATTTCATCGTGGTCGACGCCGGCATGAACGATCTGCTGCGCCCCTCGCTCTACGATGCCTTTCACGATGTGCGGCCGGTGGACGAATCGTTAGCCGCCGCCCGCGTCCTGGCCGACGTGGTCGGGCCGATTTGCGAAACCGGCGACTTCCTTTCGCGCGACCGCATCGTGCCGGATGCCCGCCGGGACGATCTCCTGGCGGTCATGAGTGCGGGGGCCTACGGATTCACCATGTCCTCCAACTATTGCTCGCGGCGCCGGGCCGCGGAGGTCATGGTGCGGGGCGACCGGTTCGAGGTGGTGCGTCGCCGGCAGAACTACGACGACTTGGTGGCCGGGGAAACGATTCCGGCCTTTGTGGAGGAGCGTGAACCCTCATGAAACCGATACCCTTCACCAAGATGAACGGCAGCGGCAACGACTTCATCGTGATCGACAACCGCAACGCTATCGCCCCGGCCGATCTGCCAGCCTTCATCCAGAGCGTCTGCCGCCGTAAACTGTCGGTGGGGGCCGACGGCCTGATCCTGATCGAAACGGATGCCGCACACGATTTCAAATGGCAGTTCTACAACGCCGACGGCAGCCGCGCGGAGATGTGCGGCAACGGCGCCCGGTGCGCGGCCCGTTTCGCCCATATCAACGGCATCGCCGGGACCCAGATGACCTTTAACACCGATGCCGGCACGATCGAAGCCGTGGTGATCGGCGAAGATGTCAAGATCCGGATGACCGATCCCGTCGGGCTGACGATGGACAAGGCCCTGGCCTTGTCGGACGGGGAGCAGGTGGTAAGCCACGTGAACACGGGCGTGCCCCACGTGGTGGTCGAAACCGAAGATCTGGAAGCGGCCCCGGTCCGGGAGCGGGGTCGCGAAATCCGCTATCACCCGCGCTTTGCACCGGCGGGTACCAACGTCAACTTCATGGCCGTTCGCGGCCCCGGGGCCATCGCGGTGCGGACCTACGAGCGGGGTGTGGAGGACGAAACCCTGGCCTGCGGCACAGGGTGCGTGGCGTCGGCCCTGGTCGCGGCCACCCGCCAGGGGTGGGACAGCCCCGTCGCGGTGACCACCCGCAGCGGCGGCATCCTGACGATCCATTACCGTCGCGAGGGCCAGGGGTTCGGCGTGGTCCATCTCGAGGGCGACGCCCGCATCGTCTATACGGCCGAGTTGCAGGCGGATGCCCTCAGGCGCTAGTATCGCCTCGGGACATGGGGTTCAACAGATAGGCAGCATGCAAGGCAGCGGTCCGCATACGGTCTTCATTTCGGTCGGCGCCAACTTGGGCGACAAGCTGAGCAACTGCCGGTTCGGCATCACGCAGCTGGCGGCGCTCGCCGACGTCGCCCAGGTGGTGGTTTCGCCGTTTTACCGCACGGCCCCGGTGGACTACCTGGATCAGGACTGGTTCGTGAATGCTGCCCTGCAACTGACGACCACCCTGACGCCGCTGGAACTTCTCGACGCCATCAGCGCCATTCAGAAACAGGCGGGGCGCAAGGACGACATGATCCGTTTCGGTCCCCGCGTACTCGATCTGGACATTATCTTCTACGCTGACCAGGTGGTCCGCGAACCGCGGCTCGAAATCCCGCACCCGCGCATGCATAAAAGGCGTTTTGTCTTGCAGCCCATCTGTGATATAGATCCGGCGTTTGTTCATCCGGTGCGGAGGCAGACCGTTCAGGCCCTGCTGGACCAGCTGGATGACGAGCAACAGGAGATTATCCAGATCGATGATTAGGTTTGTCATTCTCGCACTGGTGGCCTACGTTTTCTACCGTGCGCTCAAAAACTGGATGACCGGCGGTGGTGCGGCCTCCCGGCAGCAGACGACCGGAAACGAGGCGGACGACACCCTGATCCAGGATCCGGTATGCAAAACCTATTTTACCCAGCGTGACGGCGTGCACCTGCGCCATGAAGGCCGGGATCTCTATTTTTGCAGCCCGAAGTGCCGCGAACGCTATCTGCTCGACACGTCCTCCCCGGAAGACCGTTCCGGTGGGGCCTGAACGGGCAGACCGCAGGCATTGTCGTCACGCAGGGCGGTTCATCATTTTTATCAAGGAGGTTCGTTGCGGATGAAATTCTTTATTGATACGGCCAACATCGACGAAATCAAGGACGCCCACAGCATGGGCATGGTGGACGGCGTGACCACCAATCCCACCCTGATCGCCCGGGAGGGACGCGATTTCAAGGAAGTCATCACCGAAATCTGCAAAATCGTGGACGGCCCCATCAGCGCGGAGGTGATCAGCCTGGAAACCGGCGGCATGGTGGCGGAAGCGCGCGAATTGGCCAAGATTCACGTCAATATCGTCGTCAAGATTCCCATGACCACCGACGGCCTCAAAGCGGTTCGGATTCTGGCCGCCGAGGGCATCAAGACCAACGTGACCCTGGTCTTCTCCGCTCTCCAGGCGCTGATGGCGGCCAAGGCCGGGGCCACCTTTGTCAGCCCTTTTGTCGGCCGGTTGGACGATCTCTCCCAGGAGGGCATGCTGCTGATCGAACAGATTGCCGAAATCTACAGCAACTATGCTTTTGATACCGAAATCATCGTGGCCAGCATCCGCAACCCGCTGCATGTGCTCGATTCCGCCGTCATCGGGGCGGACATCGCCACCATTCCCTACAGCGTCCTTAAAAAGCTTGCCGCCCACCCGCTGACGGACAAGGGGATCAAATCCTTTCTGGATGACTGGAAAAAGGCCGGCAACTAAAATGTGTTCAACCCGTTCGGGTCGAATACGGTAACGCTTTGAGAAGTGCTTGAACACTTCAGTGGTCGATCGATCAAGGGGACAGCGCTAGATTCGGTTGCCAAACGTTATCGCCTGACGGGCGGGGCACCCGCGGATAAGCACAACGGAGGGGATTTCCATTGAAGATTCCGGTCGAACGCCTCAAACAGCACTTTCGCAACCCCAACATGCTGACCCTCTACCGGGTGATCGCCATTCCGCTGATCGTCCTGCTGCTGCTGGCCCCCAATCGTTTCACCGCTCTTCTGGCCGGTCTGATATTCAGCGCCGCTTCGATCACGGATGCGCTGGACGGTTTCTACGCCCGGAAATACAACCTGGTCTCCACCTTCGGAAAAGTCATGGACCCGGTGGCGGACAAGATCCTGGTGGCTTCGGCCTTTATCATGATGGCCGGCCTCGGCTGGATACCCGCCTGGGTCGTGTGCATCATCGTCGGTCGGGAGGTGGCCGTTACCGGGCTGCGCAATATCGTGGCCGAAGCCAAGGCGGATGTCTCCGCCTCCAACCTGGGCAAGTACAAAACCGGGTTCCAGATTGCCGCCATCATCCCGCTGCTGTTTCATTATCCCTTGCTGGGGATCGATTTTCACATCATCGGCATGTTCTTTCTGTGGTGCGCGCTTCTGCTCACGGTCTGGTCGGGCGTCGATTATTTCCTGCGGTTCAGGGACCTGCTCAAATTCTAGAAGTCATCTCAAAAATGCCCTCTGGCCCCAGCGCTGTGTTGGGCGATCGAATTGAATCCTCGAAATACCTGGGTATTCCTCCGGTTCAATTCTCACGGCCGCCTTGCGCTGAAACCAAAATCCTATTATTGAGATGACTTCTAAAAATAGGTTGACATTCAAGGGCCTAAACTGTAATTAGTCGGTTCTTAGCTGAGCGGGAATAACTCAGTGGTAGAGTGCGACCTTGCCAAGGTCGAAGTCGCGGGTTCAAATCCCGTTTCCCGCTCCATTTTTTTTGGCGGCATAGCCAAGTGGTAAGGCAGCGGCCTGCAAAGCCGTTATTCGCCAGTTCGAATCTGGCTGCCGCCTCCAAATCAAATACAAAGGGTTGCAAGTGATATCGATCGCTTGCAACCCTTTTTTTTGCCTAAAATGGGTTCATCGGAAGTCATCACAACGCCCAGCAAATTCTCCTTTTACCTACGAAGTCCCATCAAAAGCCACATCTTTTTTTCGAACAGTCCTTGGGCCCGTTTCGATAAGACGACCACCCGTATGAAATTGGTCACTAGAAATTGCACATAACCTCAATCTACAAATGCGACGTCTTCAATCCAAAATCAATTTTAGCATTTATTTCTATGGCTTCGGAATATTGATCGAAGCAGCACAGTTCTTGCAAACAACCTATTTGCACTAACCTTTAATTGATATTCGTGGGGTGGTTCAATGAGAATTGGATTCGATTATTTTGATCTAGCAGGTTTCATCGTCGCCTTCTCCGCTTTTGTCCATCTGGCCATACACTCCTGATAGCTGTACCAATCTATTCGTTACAGGTTGCGATTACCCCAAACCAACTCAATGCGGGTTGCAATCGCACCTCGATCTTCTTGATCGCATCCCCCAGCCGCGCCTTATTGACCGGCAGCCCCTCGTCCTCCGGCCGACCGTCCAGGCGCGAATTATCTGCTTGTAAGCTTTTATGTTTTTTATGCCTTTTCACCCGAATCCAGCGCCGAAACCGGCCAATCCTCATGATTGCCCACCGATTAGCGTCCTTAGAGTCGGAATCCATAAAATAATTGACAGAATGGTTAACGATCTGGCATTTATTATTTAGCTTTGCTTGAAAAAATCACTCTTGAGCAAGCTACTCCTCGATTTTACCAGCCGGCCAAACTACATCATTAAAAAATCCAATGCACCACGTGGGGCCACGTGTTCGCGACCTGTAGTTGAGCGGCATTTCTTTATCGTGTTCGGACGAAAGACGGTGCCAGACGACATCCTTGGCCTCGGGACAGATACCTTCGAACTCTGGGAGGGAAATCCGTCGTCGCTTCAGGCAATACACGCTATTGACAGGGGCCAGGCCCATCTATCATTGCGTTTTGTCAATGGCGAAGACGGCGTCGTTTCCAAGACCCGATACCAAACGAGCGCAGAGAATGTGACGGGTCGTTTGGGCATATCTGTTCGGAGGCATGTCGATAGGCTGTCGCGGCTACCGTGCGCGACGAAGAGGACTCTTTCTACTACACCTTTTAGGTCTAATTCTCGGTTGAGGTCGCTATGCCCAAAGAAGCCCCTTCGATGAATCCGATTCGCTGCAATGTTCGTTGGATGGCAGTTCTTGTCTTCGCTGGCTCGCTCTTTCTTTTTGGAGGGTGTACAACCACTCGCTACAACGTCCATAAAACCTGCCGAGCCGTTCCGTCCCAGACCCGTGTACTTGTCATGCCGCCGGACATACAACTGTTTGAACTTACCGCTGGAGGGTTGGAGGAGCCGCGGGCTGACTGGACCAAGACAGCCAAGCAGTTTTTCATGAACGCCTTGCTGCAAAAGATGGAAACCAGCAAGGACGATGTCGTGCTTTATGAGCCACCGTCCAGCAATTTCGCCATGGCCCATGATTATCGGCAGGTGGTCAAGCTCCATGAAACGGTAGGCAATGCGATTATTTTGCATGTCTATTCAGGATATGCTCTGTTGCCGACCAAGAAAGGGCGCTTCGAGTGGAGTCTGGGCGAAAAGGTACGTATTCTCAGAGACCATTACAATGCGGAATATGCCATGTTCTTTCATATCCGCGACAGCTACAACAGCGGCGGTCGTACTGCCGTCGTCATTGGGGCGGCTTTGCTGGGGGCTAGCGTGCCCACCGGGCAGCAACGTGGTTTCGCTTCGCTCGTGGACCTGACAACGGGCGACATCGTCTGGTTTAATTACATGCTCAGCGAGGACGGGGACATGCGAACACCAGAGCCCGCCCGTAGAACGCTCGTTTATCTTCTAAGAGGCTGTCCATTATGATCCGGAATTGGATTACAACGTTGGGGGTTTTGGTAGCTTTCCTATTATCGGCCTGTGCAACAGCGCCACTGCCGGATGCGACACCAGGTGCTCAGCCGGCCCTGGACACGGATGAAGCCGGTTTGTGGATGTTTATGGACGATATTGAAAAAGGTCTACGTACTTCTGGGCGGAT
>JASJBQ010000156.1 GCA_030066455.1 Desulfobacterales bacterium | reverse complement strand
AGAATGAAGCCGCCCGACTGCTGATCTGATGCGTGCGGGACAAGCCCCTTCCACTCCTGGAGTGCATTGCTGCGCCGCCAAAGCCTCCCGGGCACAAGCTGGATCGCCTTCTGTATTCCGGGCATGGCGACGTTCTGCAATGTCAGCATTGCATGCGATCCAAACACGACGCAACGATTCGGCCTCGATAATCTGCAACTTCATTTTACGCTGGATAGGAAGGAAGGGGCCGGATGGAGGGAGGAACAGACCCCATCTGGGTACGTTCAATTTCCCGCTCGGGCCACCGAAGCCCGATGGCTTCGTGCATGCTTTCGCGGGTGCAGGGAGTCGCCGGCCCCTTCCTGTGCTGACCGGCCGGCGCGGGCACCGCGTGAGGGAGGACACGCAGGCCGCGCCGACCAACCTGTTTCTGCGTGGCGGGTTAGCTTCCCATTTCCGGAACCGGGGCCACGGACGGCTCGCGGCTCCCGCTGCCCTTGCCGCCACTCCCGAAACCCGGGCTGGTGGTGTAGCTTGAGACCTCGAAGTCCGGGTAGGCCGTACCGCCGTGCTCGACCATGTCCAGGCCTTCCAGTTCCTCTTCCGGGGATACCCGCAACCCGACGGTCATGTCGATCAGCTTGAACATCAGGTAGGCCGCCGGGAAGGTCCACAGGAAGCAGGCCCCGATACCCACCAGTTGTACACCGATAATGGACAGCGAGAATCCGCCCATATCGAAAAGCCCCGCCCCCAGCGTACCCCAGGCACCACAAACCCCGTGGACCGAGATGGCGCCGACCGGATCGTCGATCTTGATCTTGTCGAAGAACAGGACGGAGAAGACCACCAGGACGCCGGCCACCGCGCCGATTAAGATCGAACTCGTGGGCGAGACGTTGGCGCAACCGGCGGTGATGCCCACCAGGCCGGCCAGGGCGCCGTTGAGGCTCATGCCGACCTCGGGCTTGCCAAACTTGAACCAGGAAGTAAACAGGGCGAATACGGCGCCGGCGGCCGCGGCCAGGTTCGTGTTGACGAAAATCATGGCGATGCTCTTGTCGGCCGTGGTGGTGGAACCCGGGTTGAACCCAAACCAGCCCAGCCACAGGATAAAGACCCCCAGGGCGGCCAGCGGCATGTTGTGACCCAGAATCGGGCGAATCCGGCCGTCCTTGGTATATTTACCGATGCGGGGACCGAGCACCATGGCACCGGCCAGAGCGGCCCAGCCGCCCACCGAGTGCACCACGGTGGAGCCGGCAAAATCGATGAAACCCATCCCTTCCAGCCAGCCGCTGCCGTCGAGCAGGCTGCCCCAGGCCCAGCTGCCGAAGATGGGATAGATAAAGGCGCTCAACAATGCGCTGTAGCAAAGATAGCCGACAAACTTGGTTCGCTCGGCCATGGCCCCGGAAACGATGGTGGCGGCCGTGGCGCAGAAGACCACCTGGAACATCCAGAAAGCCAGCACCCACTCCGTGCCCTCGCCGGTGAAACCGCTCAAAAAGAAGCCGGAGGTGCCGAACCATCCCGTGGCCGAAGCGCCGAACATCAGCCCGAAGCCAATGGCCCAGTAAGCCAGGGTCCCCATGGAGAAATCCATCAGGTTCTTCATAATGATGTTGACGGCGTTTTTGGCCCGCGTGAATCCGGATTCCACCATGGCAAACCCGGCTTGCATGAAGAAGACCAGGGCCGCGGCCACAAGGGTCCAAAGGTAATTGGCGTGATCCTGCACCAGATCGATGGCGGCCTTGTTGGACAGGGCCGTGGGGGGCTCATCGCCCGCCCAGCAGACAGAAGTACTCAACATGACGAAAAGCAGGATGGGTAGCAAGTGTTTCATGGTCTGTTCCTCACTTCAGATTGAAAGTTATCGATGACACGCCGACGAATACGGCTAAGCTTTCGGTCCGGCCCGGATTGAATTGCCGGGCAAGATCCTTTTTCAATTCGCCCATGTGTATTGGCAAAGGGCGTGCCAGGGGACCCCTCATTGCGACCACGCTTATATCCATACGTTTTCTTTATACTTTTCAGCTCAAATCCCGTAAAAAACGAAGTCAGACATAAATGCATATTTTTACAATTTTGTCTTTCAGTAAAATTATTGGGACATTTTTGTAGTTTGCATACCAATATGGCGGCTGCCACCCGCCGTTTCACACCATCGTGCGGCTGCCCGTCGATAGGCCAGAAACGACAAAACCCTGCCTGCATATGCATGCAGGAAGGGTTTTAACGATCCGATCCGCCGGGAGACTTCCCCGGCAGGCGCTATTGGCTTTTAGGTCAAGAAGCCTTCTCCCAAGACTCGATCACAACACCTTCTTCGACATCTTCCCAGCCCGTGATCATGGCCTTGGTGTGGGCCGTGATCGAATGCCCCGTGGTGATCATATACAGATGGACGACCAGGAAGCAGAGAATCGCAAAGGCGCCGGCCATGTGGAGAACAGCCATCAATTCGAGCGACAGCCCGCTGATCCCCCATGACGCCCATTCGTTGTAACCCCAGTACAGAAATCCGGTCAACATCTGCACCGGCAGCAAAGCCGCCGCCAGGGCCAGATAGGTCAACCGCTGCACCGGGTTGTGCTTGGCCTCCTTGCGCTTGGGAAAAGGATGGGGCTCACCCCTGAAGATGCCGATGACGTAGTAGCGGATGACCTCGAACATCTTCTTCGTGGTCGGCACGTACTGCTTCCACTCCCCTGTGGTGTGCACCCAGAAGACAAAGAAGGCAAAGGCCACCAGCCAGGTGAGGCCGACCCAGTTGTGAATCTGGACCGCCCGCTCGAACCCCAGCAGCTTGAACGTGCCGTGGACCTCGAAACCGGTGACCAGCAGCACCGCGATCAGGGCGGCCTGCAGCCAGTGCCAGAACCGCTCGTAGCGGGTATACAGATAAATAGGAACCATTTTTTTCATGATGCTCAAGACTCCTCTCGCTTGCCGTTGGTCACGACGCGACCGATACCGTGACAGAAGACACCAAAAAGCGAGGCGGCCACCGCCACCCAGCCCAGAGAGTCGAGCAGGCCGGCACGGTCGCGCCCGGGCATGTAAACCCCGGCCACGTTCTGCAGACGGCCATCGTCACGGGTGTGGCATTCGTTGCAGGCCAGGGTTTTTTCCTTGGGTGCCACCATGTGGGTGGTCGGGAACACGTAGGTGGTGTCCACGAAGTCGAACTCGCCCGAATACGGCAGGCCGTTGGCGGCCTGACCCGCGGTCAGGGCGCGCTGCCAGTCCAGGTGTCTCCAGTAGCCGTCTTCCTCGGTTGAGAGTATCGGCACCAGCAGGGTCTTGTGGACCTTGTCATAGGGCTGGCGGGCCCGGTGCACTTTAAACGGTGCGATCCGGCTGTTGGGGTCCTGCGGGCCGCCGGCGGGCGAGGAAAGGGCCACGGTCTGACCGGGATCGATCATGTCCTTGGCGGTCACCGATTTGATCGTGCCGTTGTACCAGAAGTACTCCGGCTGGATGTTTTTGGCCCAGGTGAAACGGCCTTTAATCGACATGTAGTCTTTCTTGCCGAATTCGTCCTTGGTGTAAAAGGGCTTGCCGTCCTTGAGTTCACCGGCCGCCGACCAGTCCCAGGTCATCTTGGTGGGCAACTCCCGCGCCATTTCCGGAATGTGGCAGGTCTGGCAGGCCACGCGATCGGTATGATCGTTGGCTTTGGAGCCTGGTTCATGGGGCGTGGCGCTGTGGCAGGACTCGCAGGTGATCTTGGCGGTCAGGTCGTCTTCGATCAGGCTTTTGCGATCGGTGGCCGCCGGCCGGGTGTAGACCCGCCCGGCAATGTTGTGCTGGGTGGTGGTGTGGCAGCGGGTGCAGTCGAAGTTCTGCCCGTCCACCCCCATGTGCACATCCAAGGCCTTGGAGGGTTTGATCAGTGATGTGTCCAGGTCCCCGTGCTTGACCCCGTCGCCGCCCCCGCCGGTGAAATGGCAGCTGCCGCAATTATCACGCTGCGGCCGGCCGATGTCCTGGGCGGCCGCCTGGAGTTCGGCCCGAATCTCAGCGGCAATTTCCAGTGATTCCGGATCGCCGTCGGCGGAGAAGGCCGCCAGATCCTCAACCGCCTCATCCCATTTGACTTTTTTACGGCTGTGGCATTTGAGGCAGTTGATGCCGCTGTCCATGCTGGTGCCCCATCCGGGATGGCAGGACAGGCAGCTCTGGTCCTGATTCATATTGGCCGATATGCAGAAATTGTTCAACGACTGGGCGGCCTTGCCGTACTTGGCCTCTTCGCCGTCGGCGGAAGCCTGCCAGGTCCAGTGAATGGTCTGATGAAACTGGTTGGCCGCCTCCGAGTGGCAGGACAGACAGGCATTGGTGATGTCCTGGCCATTTTTGAATTCCTGCTTCAGGGCGTCGTGCTTGCTGTGGTCCGTGGTGTTCCATGGCGGCAATGCCTTCGTGGCCTGCTGGGCCATGGTGCGCCCGGGCGCATCGTCGGCCATGGCCGTGGCGGTTGCCAGGGCGGGTGCGGCCCCCAGCGCCCACAGCGTGGCGGCGATGACCGCCAGAAAGCGTGTCGTTCGTATTTTTCGGTTCATGCCCTAACCTCTAAAGGTGCGGCCTGCCGGCCAAAGGGCCGATCGGCCTGATCAGCCGCTGCCCGACATCGGGCGGCGGCGCAGGTGAAGACTTTGCGGTCTAGGATTGCGGCGGTACGATCTTGTAGGAACCGTCCTTGTTGAACGTGATCTCGGCCTCGATATAGTAGACATCTTTCAACTCCGGACGTAGATCCTGGACCATGTAGAAGGACTCGCCGCTGCGGGCCCCCGTGCTGCAGACAAACACCACCGGCTTGTCGGTGGGCAGCGATTTGATCTGGGCTTCCAGGTTTTCCACCGGAATGTTGACGGCGCCTTTAAAGCTGCCCAGGGCAAACTCGTCGGCGTCGCGCACGTCCACCAGATAGATGCTGCCGGGGTTGTCCCTCATGATCGTTTCGAAGGCGACGATTTCGATGCTGCCTTCTTCCTTGCCGGCCTTGATGTTGGCGACCTGTCCGCTCTGGCCGACGTAGGCTTTCCAGGAAGGATATCCGGTGGAGAACACCTTGACGTTGGTGTGACCCAGGGCGATGGCCTTCTGTGCGCCCTTGTGGCTGAGCTTGCACTTCAGACCGCCGCAGTAGAATACCAGCAGTTTGTCTTTTTCCTGGGGCAGTTGATCGGTCATGCTGTCGAATTTGGTGGTTGGGATGCTGACCGCCCCGGGGATGTGGCCCTTGTCATATTTCTTGCGTTTGGGACGGGAGTCGACCACCAGCATGTCGGCCTTTTTGTCGACCTGCGCTTTGACCCATTCCACCGACACCGAGGCGTAATTGCCGGGCACCGCCATCCATCCGGGGAAACCCTCGGCAAACACCTTGACGTTTTTGTATCCCAGGGCCTCGGCCTTGAAGGCCGCTTTGTGGCTCAGCTTGCACTTCAGACCGCCGCAATAGAACACGAGGAGAGCATCCTTGTTCTCCGGCAGCAGGTGGGTCAATTTGTCGAACTGGGTGTAGGGCATGTTTACGGCCATGGGGATATGGCCCTTGACGTACTTGGGCTTGTAGGGCCGTGAATCGATAATCATCACGTCTTCCTGCATGGGCACCTTGGCGTATTGCCCCACGAAAGCCGCATCCACGATCTGCGGGTACTGCCAGCTGGTATCGGCCACCGCGGCTTCTTTGGATTGCGGGTTGCTGGCGCAACCAAAGGCCATCAGGGCGATCAATGCTAAAACAAGGCTTAGGGCCAGAACTCTTTTGGTTTTCATATCTTCATCCTTCGCTGATAAATGGTTGCAACGACGACCGCCGATAGAAAATTCTTACGCGGCGACTACTCGCACTTTAGCGGTGTCGGCGAATCCGACGCGTGGGCATGCAGGTAGGTAAAGATGTCCGTGACCGCCGCATCCGAAAGCTGGCCCCACTCCTCATCGCAGCCGAAAACCGCATAATCGCGATTGTCGAACATCGTTTCCCACTCGGCCTGGGTATGGGCATCGGGATTCAACGGCGGTTTGGCCGTATCCACGGCGCCGCGGGCATGACAGGCCTTGTAGACTTTGCGGTAGGTATATTTGCCCTTGCGCTTGTTGCCCTGCTCCATGGCCAGGGCGCTGCCCGCGACCGTCAGGACGAAGATCGCCGCCATTGCCGAAAAAATCATTTTGCGAATCATGGTTCCTCCCTGTTTACGAATCGATTTTATTATCCACCGCTGAAGCGGTTCCGATCATGGGGCTCGGTATGAACGAGGGGCCCGCTGTCGATGACGCATTGCCATAAGCTTTGGCAAGTCCTGTGCCAGAAGCATCTCAACGCTCAATATTTATATCCAATTGAATTTTATACAATATTTCACACCCGGTTTTTGGAGGGGGCTTAACGATGCTAACAACCTGCTAACGGATGCTAACTTAACAGGTTAACAATTTTGCCCGGATTAACAGTTTGGCAACAATCGGCCGACAGAATGTCGTTTTGGAAGGGCAAGATAATGGCTGAACACAAACAAAGAAAGAAACGCCTACCCATTTGGTGGCCGATGGCTGGGCGTCCTCCTGTTTACCGCATGCGGGATCGCTGCCGTTGATCGGCCCCTGGGAGCAGCGCCGGGAGATGGTCAAAAAGGCGGCCGCCCTCATGCAGAACCGTGTCATCGATCACGTCCGGCAGCCCGAAAACGATGAGGCCTTCGATGCGGTTGACGATGATGCGCCGGTCTTGGACTGGGATCAACTGGGGTTACCGCTGCTCCCGGAGCCGGTGCCGGCATGATGCATCCGGCCTATTCGTAATAGTCGTGGGCGCGCAGCGATAAAAGGACTTCCTGGTAGGCGGACTGATTCTCGACCAGAGTTTCGTCGGGGCAAGTCAGAATGATGATCGCCTCACACGATCGGGTGTTGCGGCAGGGGAAAAGAAATGAATCGAAATTAAGGTGGACCCGCTGCGCATCGACCGTGAAGCTGGATTCGATCCGGTAGATGCGCTCCGGCTTGTAGGCGTATTGGTTGACGAAATAGTTCTGCTGGGTGGTGTAAAGATTCTCCGTCTGGACTTCGTGCTGGAAAACGACTTCCTCGAGGTCTTCCTCCAAAGCGCCCTTCATCTTCAACAGGATTTTCTTCCACTGTTCACCACTGATATCAAAGTATTCGTCATAGGCGATCCGGTTGGTGCTGTTCATGATGGCGATCAGCCCCCCGGAGGCCTCGTTGTAGAGCAGAAGGCTGCATTTGTCGACGTCGGCCAGCGAGCCAAAATACTTCATCTTCTCGGGGAAAGCCGCCACCGGCTCCCACCCCCTGGGTATCTTCAGGGAGTACTCATACTGGATATTGGTGTAGGTATCCCCAACGATAATGGGCGCAGGGGTCGAGCGGCACGCGCCCAATACGACGGTCATGAACAACGCCAGATAAAGAGAGGCCGGATGTACCCGGCCGAATCGCGCCAACATTCAAAGCTCCTCAAGATCGGCGAACCGCGATGCATCTCCCTCCGGCCCACCACACATAAATTTTTCCCGAAATCAAAACGATATTAGCCCAATCCGCTCCAAAAAAACAGCCGATTCGACAAACCCTCCGGTTAAAAACATAAAAAGGCCTGCCGCGTTGGCAAGCCTATTTTGATTAGGTGGCGTCCCCAAGGGGATTCGAACCCCTGTCGCCGGCGTGAAAGGCCGGTGTCCTGGACCGGGCTAGACGATGGGGACGCAGTAAACGGGATCGTAACCCCTATGGGCCCCATCCTGATCACCTGACGATGAACCCGGGTGCTTGGCAGCGCGCTGTATTGGCCGGGCGATGGGGCAAAAACCGCTATTGGTGGTGGGGGGAGGATTTGAACCTCCGAAGGCTTTGCCGGCAGATTTACAGTCTGCTCCCTTTGACCACTCGGGAACCCCACCATTTCCGCGTCCGACAGGCTTTCAGTGCCACTCGGACCGTGCCGAACAGTGACGCGCTCATTATCAGTATCGATTGAAAATTTCAAGGGGTAAATGCTTCGCCGTTATCAACGTCCAGGGCAAGGCCGCAACGACCTGACGCCCGCAGGCGTAGCCCGGCTACGTCGAGGACCGGCAGGGAGCGAGAACGCCGCCATGGATCGAAAGATGCCCCTCCCGGCGGGCCATTAGTTGAAGAAAGCCCGACATGCATCCAACGCCCGCCGCACCTCCTGGGAAAGATCGCTCAAAACAAGCGGCTTGTGCAGCAAACCATTGATGCCAAGGGATTGGACGTGCTCCGGAGTGATCTGGTCACTGTAGCCCGTACAGATGACAACGGGCAGGGTGTGGCGGATTTCCCTCAGTTTCCGGGCGAGGCGCACGCCGGTCATATGCGGCATGGTCAGATCGGTCACCAGGATATCGAAGCTGTCCGGATCCGAGCGGAAGATCTCCAGCGCCTCCAGCGAACCGGTACAGGCCCGGACCTCGTATCCCAATCGCTCGAGCATGGCTTTTCCAAGCTGGGCCAGCGCAGTTTCGTCATCTACAAACAGGACCCGCTCATTGCCCTTGAGCACAGGCATCTCCAAGGTACATTCCTGCTGGCCCTGGCGCTGTGCCACCGGAAACATGACCTCAAATTCGGCCCCGCCGGCAATCCGGCTGCGAACCTGGATACAGCCCTTCTGACTCCTGACAATGCCGTGCACCACCGCCAGCCCCATCCCAGTGCCTTTGTCCATTTCCTTGGTGGTGAAATAAGGATCGAAAATACGATCCAGGATCGCCGGATCGATGCCGTGGCCGTCGTCGCGAACAATCAACTGCACGTAAACGCCGGGCTCCACATCCGGGAATTTGGATCGCGCTTCGGCGGCGAGATGCACTGTCGCCAGCTCCACATCCAAGCGGCCGCCACCGTCATCCATGGCATGCGCCGCATTGGTGCAAAGGTTCATCAACACCTGGTGGATCTGGGTCGGGTCGGCCAGAATCAGATCGATCTTCGGCGCAATTCGGGAGCGGATTTCAATCGTACTCGGCAGCGAAGCCCGCAGCAGTTTGAGCACTTCTTTGGTGATCGGAACGATATCGATGAGCTCGTGGTCCGAATTGCCCTTGCGGCTGAAGGCCAGGATCTGCTTCACCAGGTCACGGGCCCGGTTTCCGGCCTGAAGCACCTGCGCCATGTTGTTGCGGGCGTTCGTGTCTTCCGGCAGATCGTAGAGGGATATTTCGGTGTAGCCGATAATCGCCCCCAGAATATTATTGAAATCATGGGCGATACCGCCGGCCAGCGTGCCGATGGCTTCCATTTTCTGAGCCTGGAGAAGTTGATCCTCCACGCGGCGGCGCTCGACGAGCTCCTTCTGCAAGCGCGTATAGAGGGTAGCGTTGTCGATGGCGATAGCGGCCAGTTCGGCAAACTGCTCGAGGATTCGCTTCTCATCGGCATCGAAATGCCTCCCATCGCTGCAGCGGGCAAAACCGATGACCCCGTCGACCTCCCCGCCGGAGCACAAGGGCGCCGCGAGAACGCTGCGGATATCATTGGAAATCGGCTTTTCCAGTCGATAGGGCCAGGTATGGTAGTTATCCACGCTGACGGCATCGCCCGTGCGGTAGACCTGACCGACCAGGCCCTGGTCCGGCATATTCTGATCGCCGATGGTATCGGCGAAGACCCCCAGTCCGGCCTTCAGTACCAGAACCTTGAGTTCCTTGTCGTAAATATAGACGAAACCGGCTGAAGCGTTCAGCAGCAGTCCGGCACGCGCGACCAGCGTCTGAAGGAGTTCGTCCAGGTCCAGGCGGCGGATGAGGCCCAATGCCGTTTCGTGCAGGGCGCTCATGTATTCATTCTGACGGTTGAGCGTGGCCTCGGCCTGGCGGCGTTGAAGGATCTCCTGGGAAAGCGTCGCATTGTTGTCCGAAAGCTCGCGGGTCTTGGTCCGGATACTGCGGCGCATCACCACGATGTGCAAAACGAGTGCGAGCGTCACCATCGCAATGCCCATGCTCAACCACCAGACCCAGGGCGGCAGATGGTACTCGTGCAAAGGCCTGAACCAGCGGGCCAGGGCGAGGTAATAGGCCGAGCGCTTGTCGCGTTTAAGCTCCCAGAGCTGATGGTCGATCGCTTCGATCAGCTCCGTGCGGTGACCCTGACGCGCGGCGAAATACAGTTCGCGCGGACTGAAGACGACGGGGCTTTTGACCACCGTAAATCGGTCCCGGTTGGCATCACCGTAGACATGGCTGACGATGCCGGCATGGCATCGGCCGGCCGCCACGAGCATGAGGACGGTCTCGTAGTCATCCGCTTCGATAAACCGGCACTGCAGCCCCAGGCGTTCGATCACATCCCGGAAATCCCAATAGTGCCGGTCGTTCTTCATCACAGCCACTTTGTGTCCCGCCAGATCGACGACCGATTCGACGGCGGCCCCCGGTTGAACATGAACCTGGCCCCAGGCGGTCAAAAGGCCTTCACGCCCGAATTGCAGCCAGGAAGCGCTCTGGTCGTTGAACGCCACGCCGCCAAGCACATCGATCTCGCCCCTTTCCAGCCAGTCGATGCAATCCACCCAACTGCCGTCGCGAAAGGCCACATCCCAGCCTTCGCGCTCGGCGATCGCATGCACGACCTCCACCAGAAATCCGTCCGGCCGGTCCCGATCGTCGATCATCATCAGGGGTGGGTGCGGGTAGATGCCGACAACGATCGTCTTCTCGGCCCGGACATGCGGGGAAAGGCCGCCCAGGACCAACAGCAGCACGGCCGCCCCAATTATTGTATTGATTTTTACGGTCATCGCCGTGCTCGATCCTCAATCGAAATCCCGCTGTCGATGCCGCGAGATTACGTATTGTGCTCAAAGCCTGACGGCCCTCCGCACCCGGCGTTCAGCAGCGCGGCCGGTCAGCAGGCCCTTCCTGCAAGGGGGAAAATGTATTAATCGTCTTGAAAAACGTTATCGGGCGGGACAGAGGTTTTCTTGAAGGGGGAAAGGCATGGCGAAGGCCGACGGGTCTTGTGAATCGAACCCTAAGTTTGTGAATCGAACCCTAAGGATCGACTTTCGCCGGGGCGTCCGCGGCACGTTTCAGGACGCTTCTTCGGGTCGTCCGCACTCCTTGCAGCGGCCGTCCGGTCCGATCACGCCGATGCAGTTGCCGTCGGGGCAAAGACGCCGGTTGGCCCACTCGTCGTCATCCCCGGCGGAAGGACTATCGCCAGCGACCGCCTCGGCCGCGGGGGCTTCGAGCGCATCACCTTCATCAATCGGCGCAGCGGGCAGGGCATCGTCCGTCGGCCGGCCGCATTCCTTGCAACGGCCGTCCGGGCCGATCACACCGATACAGTTGCCGTCGGGGCACAGGCGCCGGTTGGCCCACTCGGCGTCTGAAATGCGTTCATCCGAAAAAGGGTCGTGATTCTGGGTATCGCTCATGGCGGACGTCTCCTGACAGTGATGGCGGTTTACCGAAGCCCATACGGCGCCGGCAGAGGTGTTGAACCCGATGCCGGTTTCTAATGGAAACGCCAGCGGTGGTCAAGTTGGGCGGCCTCGCCCGGATTCAAATATCCCCATTACTTTTTTCACGTTTTATGCTATACGGCTCATTTGAATTGGATTCACAGAATGCCACTGAACGGAATTGTCATCATAACAAATTGATATGTTTATATTTTATTTTCCAGTGACACCGGAAACAAAGCCTGCGGGCTGAAAGATACTACTGAACGAGAGGGGGCATCAATGTTCAACAAAAAAATGGTGATTCTGTGTGTGGCAATGTTTTTGGTGATGGGAGGGACGCTGATGGCCTCGAGCCCATGGGTCGATGGCATCGACGATGAAGGTGAACTGACGATACCGATGGGCAACCTTGCTCCCAGTGTCCCCGACGGGACCGAATCTACCCTGCCTGATTCGCTTTTCCCGCACAACCGCCACATGACTTACAGCTGCGACACCTGTCACCATAAGTGGGATTACACCGAATTTGTCAACTCGTGTACGACATCGGGCTGCCACGACCTGGGTGAACAGCCGGAAAAATCGATTGAGGACGGTCAATACACCGAGGAAAGCATTCGCTACTTCAAATACGCCTATCACCAGATGTGCCGGGGCTGCCACCGCGATATCAACGCCGAGAACCGCGCCATCAATAAAAAAGGCGCATTGACGGGCAACATGGAACTCAAACGCAACGGCCCGGTCAGTTGCAAGGGGTGCCACCAGGAACTCGAGGAATAAGCCGGTTGACCAAGCCGCCGCCCGATCGCGACAACCCGGGCGGGGATTGAAATTGAAGGCTCAAGGCCGATGGCGGAAAACGCCGCTATCGGTCTTTTTTTATCCGGGCACGCGCTTTGGCGGGGTCGGTCTGAATTTCGAGAATCCACCGTGAGAATCCGTTCAGGCCGCGTTCAGGCATTGGTCAGCAGATCTTCGATCCATCGGTGGGAACGCTCCAGGATGTCGGCGTAGACGGTTTCCTGGGGCCGACCGGCGTTTCGAGGCACCCGAAATGAATGGTCCCCCGCTTCGATGATCTCCAGAACGGCCCGCTTTCCGAGCCGTTTCACGACGGGCCGCATCAGATCCAGGTTGCAG
>JASJBQ010000155.1 GCA_030066455.1 Desulfobacterales bacterium | reverse complement strand
CGGTTCTGCCGAGAGCCGGCTCACGATGCACCGACTGATACAAAATCGATGCTGAATCCCGCAACGCGGGTAACGCCGCCAGGGGCACTTAGATTATTTTTGAGATACGTTCTAATTTGAATTGATGCTCTCCGGCCGATATACTTCCCGGCAGGACATCGATGCCCAAAACTCGAAATTTAAGTCAATCTGTATCGCCCGAGAATCAACTTGATACAAAGCCTGACGAAGCGCGCTATAGATAAAGCCTCGGTGACACGATATGAAATCGATGACAGGGAAACCAAAGCATATATCGAGATCGCTTAACATGACGCTTGGATCGAACACGGCACTTCACCCTAATTCGGCCAGCCGCTTCCGTGGCTGACCTCATCAGGTGAGCTTGGGCGTTCTGTTTGAATTACAAGAAGCCATCTCAAAAAAGTCTTTTGGCCCCATCTCTGCGTTAGGCGCTCATTTCAAGTCATCGAAATACGGAAGTATTCCTCCGGCTTGCAATTCGCGGCCGCCTTCGCGTCCCGGAAGTTTAACGGGAGACCTGGACCCAAAATCCTAATTTTGGGATGCCTTCTAGTAACCGCTGCTCGACCCGATATCCAACACGCGCCGGCCCGTCAGGGGGGAGATGAACGGCGAGATTAGCGGTCGAGCACCCCAGATCGTAAATCCGTGTCCCGCGCGGGTAAAGATCATAAATGAGTTGAGCCTCGCGGCGGATGATTTCATTGTACAGCGGCACCGAGCGACGAATCATGTCGTCAAAAACCGATTCCACCGGTCCATCGAATTCATATGCCGGGATCGCTTGGCGGGGAGGGTCGTAAAGGGTATCGCGTTTCATGGATCGTCCTCACCGCGGCGCTTTGCCAAGATCGCGCCGGACGCCGGATCCACCCGCGGGGAAAAATTCGTGCGCCAGGCACACAGGAGGGTCAAGCCCAGCAGAGCGGCGGTTGCCAGGAAGAAGAGGCGGTAGGCATCCGCCCCCAGTCCGGCCGTGCGGTCCAGAAGGAATCCACTGACAAGCGGCAAGCCGGCCACGAGCGGCAGGGTCAAGACCGGCGCCACCGCGAAGTAAGGCGTTGCATCCATGAGGCCCGAGAGCTTTTTGACCGCCGGTGCGAAGACAATCATGCGCGTGCCCCGGGAAGCCCCCAGCAGAAAGCTGGCCAGGTAAAAACTGGCGGGGGTGTTCCACAGGCCCAATAGCAGGACGGCGCCGATCGCCCCCATCTTGGAGACCATGGTCTTATGCCTGAGGCTCAACCAGCCCAGGGTGCCCAAAACGATATTGGCCCCGATGGCGCCGGCATAGATCAGCCCCACGAAAAGGCCGGCCGCCACCGCCGGTGCGATGCCGCCAAACTCGGTAGCGTAGGCAGCGTAAAACGAAATCACCGTGACCACGATGGGCAGCTCCAGATCGCTGCCGAGAAAAATAAGAAAATTGCGGTTGCGCTGCATATGGGCGATGGTGGTACGTAAGAAAACCCCGAAAGGGGGCCGCCCGCCCGGGTGGCGCGCCGTATCGGCGGTCTCGCGGGTGAAGAGAAAAAAAAGCGAACCCAGGGAGAAAAGGCCGCCAACAGCCATAAAAACGACGGCCGCCGCCTCGATCTCGAAGGCATGACGCTCCACCACTTTGAGAATCGCCAGGCTGCTGATGAGCTTGGCGGAATTCTGGGCGATCATCATGGTGGCCAGACCGGGCACCGATTGTTCCTCGGTGAAGAGCTTGACCAGGTAGTTCAACCAGACCGGCAGGCTCATGCCGATGCACACCGAAAAAACCGCATAACATCCGAAAAAGACCAGCAACACATGCGGACCAGATCCCAGCCCCATCAACAGGCTGCCGAAAATCAACAATGAAAAGCCGGAAACCAGGTGCAGCAAAATGACCGCCCGGCGCTTGAACGCCGCCCCTTCGGTCATATAGCTCGCCAGCAGGGCGAAGAACGAAATCCCGATAAAAAAAAAGACGGGGATCATACCCAGCGCGAGTCCGCCGCCGCCCAGGCTCTTGACGAACAATTGCAGGAAGGTCGACTCGACCACCACAGGAAGCCCCAGGCCCCAGATAAATTCGACCGCTGAAATCCCGAAAACGTTTTGGCGGTAATAGCTGTGCGGTATGCTTGCGTTCATCGGGTTCGTTCCGTTGGCAGCACCAAAACAGGGCTCCCCTGATCGGGGTGCTGATTTTTAATGGGATTGTTTGCGGGTGTCAATGCGCAGCTGATCCCCGCCGCCCCTTCCGGGCGGTCTCGATGATGCCCCGGGTCGTATGGGCATCCTTACGTCTTGACGCGTCTCGGTGGCGTGCATTAAGTTTCATTCGGCTTTTTAGCAATCGCAATCCAGCTTCCCGATCACCCGATCCCTCAGGAGGAAACCATGGACAAGTGGGAATGCCCGTGCGGATACGTTTATGATCCGATCGAAGGGGACATTGAAAACAATATCCCGTCCGAGACACCGTTTGAAGAATTGCCCGATGAATGGGTCTGTCCGCTGTGCGGTGCCGAAAAGGAGTACTTTGAAAAACTGGATTAGATCGCAGCCCCCCCCGGCTCGGCCTGGCCATGGCGCGCAGACACGCCAAGTACGCGCTGATGCTGGACGCCCGAGCCCTCCTGCCGGCGCGATGGCGTCAACGCCGCTTCCGAATCGTGGCCCATGCTCGAGTGGCTGATCATCGGCGGCGGCATCCACGGAACTTACCTGGCCAACCTCCTGACCCGCCTTCCGGGAACGGAAGGTGATCAGGTTCGCATCCTCGACCCGCATTCGGCACTCCTGGCGGCCTGGACACGCCAAACGGCCAACTGCGGCATGACCTATCTCCGTTCCCCGGCCACCCACAATATCGATCGCCCCATCCTGTCGCTCTACCGTTACGCCCAGACCTGCGGCGACCTGACGCGCACGGCGTTTATCCCGCCCTACAACCGCCCTTCACTGGAATTGTTTCAGCGCCATTGCCGTCACGTGATCGCCGCCAACCGGCTGGAGCAGATCCATGTGTGCCGGCGGGCGCGGAGCGTCAAGAAGGACGGCCGCAATCTCGTCGTCGAAACCGACGGGTCGCCCCTGCGCACCCGCCGCCTCATCCTGGCCGTCGGCATGAGCGAGCAGCCCTGCTGGCCGGGCTGGGCACGGGCGCTCCAAATCGAGGGGGCCCGAATCGCCCATATCTTCGATGCGGATTTCAATCGGCGTGAATGGACGCACAATCGCCGCACCATCGTGGTCGGCGGCGGGATCACCGCCGTCCAGACCGCCTTGAAACTCGTTACCGAAACCCGCGGTACGGTCCACCTCTTGTCGCGCCACGCCCTTCGCGAAAGCCAGTATGATTTCAACCCCTGCTGGATCGGGCCCAAATGTCTGCGCGCCTTCTATGGCGAGGACCTGCCCCAGCGCCGCGCGACCATCGATCGGGCGCGCATCGCCGGCAGCCTGCCAAGCGAGGTCCTGGCCGCCTTCAACCAGGCGCTGTCCGCGAAACGGATCGGCTTTTCCGAAGGACGGTGCCTCGACGCCGCAATGGCCAACGGCGCTGTCCGGCTGGAAACCGCCGCCGGCGTGATCGAAGCCGACCAGGTCATCCTGGCCACCGGTTTCACGCCCCGCCGCCCGGGCGGGGCCATGATCGACCGGCTCGTCAAGGACTTCGATCTCAAGTGCAATCCATGCGGCTACCCCGTGCTGGGCGCGGATCTGCGCTGGGCGGCAAGCATCTACGCCACCGGCCCGCTGGCCGAACTGCAGGTCGGGCCGTGCGCGCGCAACATCGTCGGCGCGCGCAATGCCGGCCGCATCCTGCTCCACGGTCTGGGTCACGATCCGCGCCGGCCGCCCGGCCAATAAAGCCTCGGCTTCGGGGCCGTCCCGGACAATCTGGCCGCTGACCGTGCCTCTCCGATGTCGCGCCTATCCCTGCCCCGGCGGCGCCAGCCATACCGGTGGCACACTCGCCGCCCAGCCCAGCCGACGGATCACCGTCTGAAAAACCCCGCCGATCGGGGCGACAATGGTCAGGGGGCTGCGACTGCCGGGCAGCGGCAGGGTCAGCTCGGTGGCGGCCAGCAGCAGCCGTTCGCAACGCCAGCGTTCCTTGAAACTACGGTTGTGCTTGTTGTCTCCGTACTGCCGGTCGCCGATGACCGGATGGGCCCGATGGCACAGATGCCGCCGGATCTGGTGCATGCGACCGGTCCGGGGCGCCAGGCGGACAAGGGAATAGCGACTGGTCTCGTAAGGCCCCACCGCAATGGGCAGTTCCACCGTGTCCAGGCGCACGAAATGCGTCAGGGCGGTCTGGCGTCTGGCATCCGGCCCCTTCTGCCGCGGATCCTTGGTGAGGGGATGGTCGATCGCGCCCTTTTCGGCCGCAAATCCGCGAACCACCGCCAGATATGTCTTGCACACTTCCTGGCGGGCAAACGACCGGGCCAGCGAGCGAGCCGCCCCTGGTGTCAGCGCGAACACCAGCACCCCGGAGGTGGGGCGATCCAACCGATGCACCGGGTAGAGCCGCCGGTCGATCTGATCCCGGAGCCCTTGCAGGACGAAGGCCTCGCCGCGGGGGTCGTATTCCCCGCGGTGCACTTTGATCCCGGAGGGTTTGTTGATGGCCACGAGGTCATCGTTCTGGTAGAGGATCGAAAACACGGCCCCCCCAAGGCCTGGCGGTATTGGAAATGGCCGGTGATACAAACTGGCGCGGAGGCTGTCAAGATCGCAAGAATCGGGTTGTGCCCTCGGGCGATTCGCCTTACGCTCGCGACCATCGGTCCATGACGCCCTCGGGGCGCACTTGCTATGGCCATCCACAGAAAAGGATTCCAATGCAGCCTTTGAAGCAACTCTGCCATGACTACGAACGGGTTGAAGCAGCGATCCGCTTTCTGGAGACCAATGCCCTGCGTCAGCCGCTCCTGTCGGAAATTGCGGCCGCCACCGGTTTGAGCGAATTTCATTTTCAGCGCCTTTTCAGCCGCTGGGTGGGTATCAGTCCCAAGCGTTTTCTGCAGTATCTCACCAAGGAGCACGCCAAGCAGATGCTGGCGCGCGCCGACACGGTCCTCGATTCAGCCTATGGGGCCGGGCTTTCGGGTGCCGGACGCCTGCACGACCTGCTCGTCACCTGCGAAGCCGTGACACCGGGGGAATATCGCCGTCGCGGGGCCGAAGTGGTGATCGACTACGGCTTTCATGCCTCGCCCTTCGGCGAGAGTCTTCTGGCCACGACCGCCCGGGGCGTCTGCCACGTCGCCTTCGTCCAGGAGGGCAGCCGAAATCCCCTGCTGGCCGCGCTGAAGCGCCAGTGGCCCCAGGCCGCGATGCGGCACCGTCCGCGGCGGACGGCGCCCTTGGTGGCCAGAATTTTCCCTTTCGGCCCCTCGCCGGAACCCGCCCCGCTGCATCTGCATGTCAAGGGCACCAATTTCCAGATCCAGGTATGGCAGGCGCTGCTGCGCATACCGATCGGCGAAGCCGTAACCTATGCCGACATCGCCCGCCACATCGGGGCCCCACGAAGCGCCCGGGCGGTGGGCAATGCGGTCGGCCGCAATCCGATTCCGTTCCTGATCCCCTGCCACCGGGTCGTGCGTAAAACAGGGGTATTCGGCCATTACGGCGGCGGCCCCGCCCGTAAGAAAGCCATGCTCGGGTGGGAGTCCGCTCGGGCGAGGGATCCGTTGACAGTGCGTTGAACCGGCATCCGGCCAGCAGCCCCTGCCATCCGTCCAGAACCATCGGTGCACCCGCGGTCGCGCCGGAGAGCAACGCACCTGCGGCCCCGCCCGGCGGGTGGACCGCAGGTTTCGCCGCAAGTGCCCGTCTTCACCCGGGGGAGTCCTCTGACCGGGCATCATCAGCCAACTTAGCCACCATGGGTCCCGAACGAACGGGAGGTCGACGGCATCATCAAAGCGCCGGCGGCCGCACCCCGTAGACCGAACCGTAAAGAACAGCGTGCCGGACGATAACAGCTGATGGCAGGGGCGATGGCCGGCACGCGTATCGACCGGGCCATGACCGGCGACGGGCCAGCCCGTCCTGGAAGTCGCCGCCGGAGGCAGCTTGTAATCCTCCGGCGGGTGGTATAAGAGACGGGCTTTGATTTCAGCGCTACCCACATGAGAGCGGCGAACAAGGAAAGAGAAAAATGATCACGCTTCTGGATTATGGGGCCGGCAACGTTCGCAGCGTCATCAATGCCATCGAAAGCCTGGGGGAAACGGTTCAAACTGTCGCCCGAGCGGATGATATCCTCTCCGCCGAAAAGTTGGTGTTCCCCGGGGTCGGTGCGTTCGGCAGCATGATGGAAATCCTCAACCGCGAAGGCTATGTGGCGCCGCTCAAGGCCTATCTCGCCTCCGGGCGCCCCTTCCTGGGCATCTGCCTGGGGCTGCACGCCCTCTTCGAAAGCAGTGAAGAGGCCTTTTCCATGCAGGGACTCGGCTTCCTTCAAGGCACGGTTAGACGTTTCGCGGTGGACTGCGCCGTACCCCACATCGGCTGGAACGGCCTTGCCATTCGCCAGCCCTCAAGTCTGCTCAGGGATCTCGAGGGCGATGCCAAATTCTATTTCGTGCATTCCTTTCACGTGGCCCCGGAAGATCCCGAGGTGATACTGACGACGACGGACTACGGCTATTCCTTTGTGAGCGCCATCCAGAAGGGAGCGGTGGTGGCCACCCAGTTTCATCCGGAAAAAAGCGGCCGCAACGGCCGCCGGCTGCTGGAGAACTTCATTGCGGACAACACCGATGCGGGACTGCCCGCCATCCGTTCGGACCGCACCCGATTGGCCAAACGGATCATCGCCTGCCTGGATGTGCGCACCAACGACCAGGGTGATCTCGTGGTCACCAAGGGCGACCAGTACGACGTGCGCGAGCAAGGCGAGGTGCGCAACCTGGGCAAGCCGGTCGACCTGGCCCGCCGCTACTATGAAGACGGCGCCGACGAGATCACATTCCTGAACATCACGGGGTTCCGGGATTTTCCCCTGGAGGACATGCCCATGCTGGAGGTGCTCCGCCAGACCTCACGCAACGTGTTCGTGCCGCTGACCATCGGCGGCGGGATCCGCGACTATACCGACGTCAACGGCCGCGTCTATTCGGCCCTGGAAGTGGCCGCCGAGTATTTCCGCTCCGGCGCCGACAAGATTTCCATCGGCAGTGATGCCGTGGCCATCGCGGAAGCCTATCTCGAGACCGGCCGCAAGAGTGGAAGCAGCGCTATCGAAGAAATCGCCCGGGTTTACGGCAGCCAGGCCGTGGTGATCTCGGTCGACCCCCGGCGGGTCTACGTTCACCATCCAGCCGACGTCGCCCACCACGTTATCGAAACCGCCACACCGGGACCGGAAGGCCAGAAGTACTGCTGGTACCAGTGCACCATCAAGGGCGGCCGCGAGGGCCGCGATCTGGATGCCGTTACCCTGGCCCGCGTCTGCGAGGAACTCGGTGCCGGGGAGATTCTGCTCAACTGCATCGACCGCGACGGCACCAACGCCGGCTTCGACCTCGAGTTGATCAACGCGGTCAAATCCGCCGTCGGCATCCCGGTGATCGCGTCCAGCGGAGCCGGCAGCGCCGCCCATTTCTTGGAGGTCTTCACCCGCACCGAGGCCGAGTCCGCCCTGGCGGCCGGTATCTTCCACCGCGGTGAAGTGCCCATCGGCGCAGTCAAGGCGTTCCTTAGCGGCAAGGTGATGATCCGTTCCTGACAGTCTCTGGCGGCCGCTGTCATCGGCTCGGAGGCCGCAACAATCCGTCACCGCAACGAGGGTCCTGCCGACTTTTTTCTCGGCCGGGACTTGCCATTGTCAGACGGCAATCGAATTGTGTCGCTAAGCACCGAACGCAGGCAGCAATCGATAAGAAAGGACGGTAAAAAATGGGCACTTCCGCCGAACCTGGGGCCGAGGATGATTACGCGCCGGACGGATCCCACCTGAAATCGAGCGACATTTACTGGCAGGTCCTCGCGGAACGCGACCCCGCGGCATTGGCCAATTGGACCCTATGCGAACCCGGACCGGGTCGCAGCCTGAAGTTCGCCTTCCTCGACACCCCGGTGCGGATTGATTTCGAGGCCCGCTGTCTTTATCATCAATCCCCCGACGGCTGGATCGTGCGCGACGATCCGCTGCTGGAACTGGCGGCCCTGATGTATTTCAGCCAGGTGGAGCATCTGCATCCCCTGAGCCGCGACATCGTGGGGCTTGCGGATCTTAAAGAGGCACATTTTTTCGTGGGCCCCCACGCACTGCGCCTCGAATCGCTTCTGGAGCGCTTCGGCAGCGATCCGGAGGGCTTCCGCCGGGCGGCGGTCGAACTGGGGGGCCGACTGGAAGATATGGCCGATGCGGCTGCCTGTCTGTGGCCCTTCCCCCGCATCCCGCTCTACTTTCTTCTCTGGCAGCGTGACGACGAATTCCCGGCGCGCGTCCGCGTGCTCTTCGACCGCAGTATCGACGCCTGCCTGCCGGCCGATGCCATCTGGGCCTTGGTAAACCGGGTGGCGCAGCTGTTCGCCGAACGTTGACGTTGACGGTAACTCGAAACACCCGCGGAGGCGGACGATGTTAAATTAACCGGTTGTCATCAGGTTGTCCCTACACAGACAGAGCTTGAATGGAGAGATACGGAAGCAACGGATGCTTGAAAAACTGAAAAACAGGACGGTTTTGCTGGACGGCGGCATGGGGCGCGAATTGCGATTTCGGGGGGTGGATGTACCCGAAACCATCTGGTCGGCTGGAGCCCTCATAACCGATCCCGATGTCGTTCGCCGGATTCATAGAGATTATATCGCGGCCGGGGCCGATATCATTACGACCAATACATATGGCATTGTCCGCCGAGACCTGTCCAATGTCGGCATCGCTGACCGATTCGGCGAACTCAACACCCTGGCCTGTCATCTGGCGCTTGAAGCGCGCGAGCGATCGCGACGCGATGTCCTGATAGCAGGGTCACTACCGCCCCTGCGGGGGAGTTTTCGGCCTGACCTGGTGGGACCGATCGATGAAATCGAATTCCTTTATCAGGAGCAGGCCGACCTCCTGGCCCCACATGTGGATCTGCTGCTTTGCGAAACCATGTCCAGCGCGGCCGAGGGTCGGGCGGCAGCCCGGGCGGCTTGCAGCACCGGCAGGCCGGTTTGGGTCGCTTGGACGCTACACGAAGATCGCTCAGGTAATCTGCGCAGTGGTGAATCCATCGCTGAGGCCGTGGCGGCGCTTGAGGGGCTTCCGGTCAGCGGCTTTCTGGCCAATTGCTGTGCCCCGGAGAGCATTACCCAAGCGCTACCCCACCTGGTTGTCGCCGGAGGGGAATGGAGCGGCGGTTATGCCAATACATTTACCCCCATCCCCCGTGACTGGACCCTGGATGGTAAAAAGGAAACCGACGGGCTGTTGTCCCTGCGCGAGGATCTGAGCCCGGATCGCTATGCCGCCCATGTGGCGAACTGGCTGTCGGCCGGGGCCTCGGTCGTAGGTGGCTGCTGCGGTACCCGGCCGGCGCATATCGAAAAGTTGCGTACGCTGATTCACGGCTTGAATCGTAACGCTGTGTGATATGAAGCCCAACATCCGAAAATCATTATAAAGGGGATCTATTTTTCGAAGGATCTCAAAATGTCTGTTCTACTCTCTGGATAAAAACATAAGACCTGAATCTACTGGCCATACAGGCAGCAGATAACGGTCACGACAATGTCCGGCATAAATTTTTCAGAAATAGGAGCTGCCATCCCAGCAATGGGTGCAGAGTTTCTCTTTGGGTAGGCCAATGGCCTGAACCAGATCGTCCATGGTCTGGTATTTCAGTGTGGTGAGGTGCAGGCGGCGGCGTATATTTTCGACCATGGCCTGGTGGCGTGCAGTGCCTGCAGTGGCGTAAGCGTGCATGACTTCGGTGCCCGGTTCCTCAACGCCCTCCAACTCTGTAATCGCGCGACGGCCGGCAAGGTCCAGGGTGGAGCGCGAAGTTGAAAAATTGAGAAAATCGCAGGGGTGAATCAAGGTGGGGCAGGCAATACGCATGTGGACTTCAGCGGCCCCGCCGGAAAAAAGGTCTTTCACATTGTCTTTCAACTGGGTGCCGCGAACGATACTGTCGTCGCAAAAGAGGACGCGCTGACCGGCGATGAGGCTTTTCAGCGGGATAAGCTTCATGTTGGCCACCAGATCGCGCATTGTCTGGTTTTGGGGCATGAAACTTCGCGGCCAAGTTGGTGTGTACTTCACATAAGGGCGTTTGTAAGGGATCTGCTTGCAATGGGCATAGCCCAACGCATGGCCGATGCCAGAATCAGGAATGCCCGCCACGTAGTCCGGCATAACATCATCGTTGACTGCCAGGGCGCAGCCGCAGCGGTAGCGTACCGTTTCGACATTGATACCCTCGTAGACGGAAGCGGGGTAGCCATAGTACACCCACAGAAAACTGCAGACCTGCATCGCGTCCAATGGTTGGCGCCGCTGTTCGATTCCGTCGGGGGTCATGAAGACGATTTCGCCTGGTCCGATTTCCTGATGAATCTCGAAGCCGAGGTTGGGGAAGGCGCAGGATTCAGATGCCACGGCAAACCCGTCCGCCTTCCTTCCGACGATCAGCGGTGTTCGGCCCCGTCGGTCCCGCGCAGCATAAACGCCTTCCGGGGTCAGCAGCAGCATGCTGCCAGAGCCCTTGATTTGCCTCTGCGCTTGCCGGATACCGTCTTCAAACGAATCGGCCTGACAGATCAGCGTGGCAACCAGTTCGGTGGGATTGATGGCCCCGCTGGTGGATTCAGAAAAAGGGTTGCGCCGGTCATAGGCCTGCTCGGTCAATGCAGTCAAATTGGTAATGCGGGCGACCGTGACGATGGCAAAGGATCCCAGATGGCTGCCGATAACCAGAGGCTGGGAGTCGTTGTCGCTGATGACGCCTATGCCTGTATGCCCGCGGAACTTTACCAGATCGGGCTCGAATTTGGAGCGGAAGTAATCGCTTTCGATGCTGTGGATGGTGCGCTCGAATTGGCGGCCGTCCCAGACCGCCATGCCGCCGCGCTTGGTCCCCAGGTGGAAGTGGTAGTCGATGCCGTAGAAAAGGTCTCTGACGCAGTCGTTCTGCGAAACCGTTCCGAATATCCCTCCCATAAGCCGCTCGTCTCCTTTAAGCGTTGATGCACGTTGAGTTGGCGGACCGTTAAGGCATGGAATATTAGCCAAACTAATATTTCAGTTTAAGGCCCGTCCCATACGAATTGCTCCGCGTCATCCATTCAAGCAGGTCGAACATTGAGCTGTCAATGATCCAGAATGGCATCGGATTCGATTGACGGTCTTGGCAACAGCCTTTCGGCGACAATTTGCTTTACATTTCAGCGCGTAAAATTTTAAGTAGCTCTAATTTTATTGAATTATTTCATTCAGCCGGTTCGGTTCCGGTACAAATCCTTTACGACATCATCAATGGAGGATCACCCATGCCCAGACGCGACGACATTCACAAAGTGTTGATCATCGGCTCAGGTCCTATCGTGATTGGACAGGCCTGCGAGTTCGACTATTCAGGCACCCAGGCATGCAAAGCCCTGCGATCACTGGGTTATGAAATCGTGCTGGTCAATTCCAACCCGGCCACCATCATGACGGATCCGGGCATGGCCGATGCGACCTATATCGAACCCCTAAACGTCAAGGTGATCACCGAAATCATCGCCAAAGAGAAACCTGATGCCCTCCTACCCAACCTCGGCGGCCAGAGCGGCTTGAACCTGTCCTCGGAGTTGCATCAGATGGGCGTGCTCGAAGCGTACGGGGTCAAGATCATCGGTGTCAATGTAGACGCGATTCAGCGCGGGGAGGACCGCCTGATTTTCAAGGAAACCATGGACCGCCTGGACATCGAAATGCCCCGCAGCCAGACCGTGGACAACGTTGACGATGCCGAGCGCGTGGCGACGACCCTGGGGTTTCCGGTGGTCATCCGGCCAGCCTACACCATGGGCGGCACCGGCGGCGGTCTGGTCTACAACCTCGAAGAGCTGCGCACGGTTGCGGCTCGCGGACTGGCGGCGAGCCGGGTCAGCCAGGTGCTGGTGGAGGAATCCGTCCTCGGCTGGGAGGAACTGGAACTCGAAGTGGTGCGAGATGCCAAAAACCAGATGATCACGGTCTGTTTCATAGAAAATGTCGATCCCATGGGCGTCCATACCGGCGACAGCTACTGCACGGCCCCCATGCTGACCATCGAGCCCGAACTCCAGGAACGGCTTCAGCGCTATTCTTATGCCATCGTTGAAGCCATCGAGGTCATAGGCGGCACCAACATCCAGTTTGCTCACGATCCGCAAACGGGTCGAGTGGTGGTGATCGAAATCAATCCACGCACCTCACGCTCCTCGGCCCTGGCGTCCAAAGCCACGGGCTTTCCCATCGCCCGCATCTCCGCACTTTTGGCCGGCGGCCTCACCTTGGACGAAATTCCCTACTGGCGTGACGGCACTCTCGAGAAGTATACGCCTTCCGGGGAATATGTCGTGGTGAAGTTCGCCCGCTGGGCCTTCGAAAAATTCGAGGGGGTCAAAGACGAACTGGGCACCCAGATGCGGGC
>JASJBQ010000154.1 GCA_030066455.1 Desulfobacterales bacterium | reverse complement strand
GCCCTGGAATCCAACTTTGCCTGGACCCTGTGGGAACTCGGTGCGGCCACCGTCGAGCCCTCCAAGCTGGGCATACCCAAACCTTAACAGTGCCCATCCATAAGTGGCACCTTTCGGCCCCGGCCGGCGTTCTCGCGCTTTTGAAATCCTCGACGTAGCATTAGCTACGCGTCGCTTCGCGACGACGGCTACGCCGTCGGTACAAAAAGCGCTGCGGCCTTGGCCGGAACCAAAACTTACCACTTCTGAATAGACACTGCTAACGCATAAGTTCGCGTCCAGGGCCGGCGGTCTTGGCTGCCGGCCCTGAAACGAAACCAGCGCTGGTTGCTCTTCTTCCCGTGAAAGGAATTTACCCAACCGGCAAAACACGCCGAAATGGCCTTATGGCCTACCAACACTTGAACTTAAGCCTTCTTTAAGGATCGTGCACCATGATGGATAAAGACAAACTGCGCAAGGCGGATATCTTCTCCGGCAGTCTGATCGTGCTCTTCGGCATTTGGGTCGTCAGCCAGGCGTTGAAGATGCCCATGAAAGGTTCCTGGGGTGGCGTCCAGAATGTGTGGTTCGTATCGCCCGCGTTGTTTCCCCTGTTTGTCGGCGCCATGATTACGCTACTGGGCGCCCTTCTGATGCGCACGGCCCTGAAGGCCGTCGGTCTGGCCGGCTTCCGGCAGGTGCTCCAATGGATGGCCAGCCGTGAATTGCTGCAATATCTTCAAACACCGGCCATTCTGCGCTTCTATGCCATGCTGGTGCTTTTTTTCAGTTATGTCTTCCTGGCCATTCCGCGGGTCGATTTCTTCGCCTGCAGCCTGCTTTTCCTGATGGCCTTCATCAGCATGTTCTACTTCGACGACGACGTTCTGCTCAAAAAACTCTTCTTCTGCTATCTGGCCCTCGCGGCGGGGCTGCTCCTGTTTTTCGTTTTCAAGCTGCCGCAGGCCCTCGAGGGTACGCTGCCCTACGCGGGCGACTGGCTGACCCTCATCTGTGCGGGCGTGTACAGCCTTTATACCTGGCGAACCGTCCGCGGCACCCCGCGGTTGCGAAAAAAATATCGGCTTAGCCTCATCCTGGCAGTTGCGGCCCCGTTCTCGATCGGACCGGTTTTCAAATACTTTCTGCTGGTGCCCATGCCGACCGAGGGTCTTGTCGTGGCGGTCATGGATGCCATTTGGTACTGGGATTTTTAAGTGTCCGTCCAGAATAGGCATCTTTCGGTCCAGGCCGGCGTTCTCGCAATTTTGAAATCCTCGACGTAGCTAAAGCTACGCCTCCGGTTTCAAAAGCGCTGCGGCCTTGGCCTGAACCAAAATCTACCTGTTCTGGACGGACACGATGCAGCCAACGATGATGTTGAAGCTTAAAGTTTCAAACGGGAGCACGTTTTTTAAATGATGATTTTTGACCGCATCGGGGACTTTTTCGGTATCGTTGTGTCGATTGCGGCCGACCCGGTCAACCTGGCCATCCTTTTCGGATCCGTTTTGCTGGGCATCATGTTCGGCGCCATGCCGGGTCTGACCTCCACCCTTGGGGTAGCCCTGCTGACCGCGCTGACCTACGGCATGGATACCTCCATGGCCATGGTCTGTTTGTTGGCCATCTACGTCGGCGGCACCTACGGCGGCTCCTACGCCTCGATTCTGATCAACATCCCCGGCACGGCCGCGGCGGCGGCCACGGCCCTCGACGGCTATCCCCTGGCCTGCAGGGGCGAGGGCGGGCGGGCCATCGGCCTGACCACCACCTCCTCGGCCATCGGCACTTCGGTCAGCATGCTCTTCGTGGTCAGTATCTCACCCATCATTTCGCACTTCGCCCTGCAGTTCACCTCGTTCGAATTCTTCCTCCTGGCCTTTTTCGGCATCCTGATCAGCGGCACCCTCACCAGCCCGGACCTGGTCATCAAGGGCTGGATCGCCGGATTCCTGGGGCTTTTTTTAGCCTGTGTCGGCCGGGATCTGCTGCAATTCTACCCCCGCTTCACCTTCGGCTACACCGAGTTGGACAGCGGGGTCGAAGTGGTGCCCGTACTGATCGGCGCGTTCGGCATCCCCCAGATCATCCAGGTGCTCCGCGACCGCTTCGCCATCGGTGAAACCCAGAAACTGCAGCGGATCATCCCTGAAATCGGGATGGTGATCCGCAACATCCCGGCCATCGTCCGCTCGGCCCTTATCGGGGTGGGTATCGGAGCCGTTCCCGGGATCGGCGAAGACATCGCCGGTTGGGTTTCCTACGGTACCGCCAAGAACACCTCCAAAAACCCGGACAACTTCGGCAAGGGCGAGCTCAAGGGCGTTCTGGCCAGTGAGACCGCCAACAACGCCTGCGTGGGCGGCGCCATGATCCCCCTGCTCAACCTGGGCATCCCGGGCAGCCCGCCGGCGGCCATGCTGCTGGGCGCCCTCATGCTGCACGGAGTTCAGCCGGGCCCGATGATTACCTTCGAACATCCCACCTTCATTATGGAGGTGGCCGCCATCCTGCTGCTGGCCTCGATGGCCATGTTCGTCTCCGGGATGCTCCTGGCCAAACAGGTGGTCAAAGTGCTGCGCATTCCCACCCAGATTTTCATGCCCATCATCGGCATGCTCTGCATCATCGGCAGCTATTCGCTGGGGCTCAATATCTTCAATCTCTACCTGATGCTGCCAGTGGGGATCATCTGCTATTTTTTGACCTCGATGGGCTATCCCATCGCGCCGCTGGTCATCGGTGTCATCCTGGGCCCCATGGCGGACGAAAACCTGCGCCGGGCCCTGATGGTGAGCCAGGGCAGCTTTCTGCCCATTTTTCAACGCCCGGTTTCCCTGATTCTTTTCCTGATCATCATCTGGACGGTGGTGAGCCAGTTCGAATGGTTCCGGAAGGCCAAACGCGCCGCGCTTCAGAAGATCTTGAACCGTAAAGACAGCTGCGAAGCGGCCCTGGAAGAAAATGAATCGGAAACCCCTTAGCAGGCTGTGGAAAACGTCATGCGCGCAGGCAAGACAGGGCAAAATTCGACGAGAAAGCGCCGTTTAGGTGTCATCAATGCGCATTTTGAGGAGGGTTTCAACGCCGTATGGCCAAGCGCAGTCGTTTTTCAACCGCCTGTTAACCCACGAAATGCCCCTGACGGGAATTACCGGCCTGACGGTCGGCCAAGGAGGTTTATATGCTTAAGATGGGCATCATCACCGGCTTTCTCTCGCGGACCAAGGATCGCTTCCACGACTACAATATCCCCCTGGAACTGGACCAGAAGTTCGAACTGATGACCGAGATCGAAGGCTACGACGGTGTCGAGGTCGTCTTCCCCTACGAGGTCAACGACCCGGCGCTCACGCGCAGGCTCCTGGACAAGCACCGGCTCAACGTGGCCGCGATCAACGTCAACGTCAAGGCCGAGCCGGAATTCAAGAACGGCGGGCTGACCTCCCACAACCCGGATGTCCGCGCCAAAGCCGTGCGCTTCATCAAGGAGGCCAAGGATTTCGCCGCCGCCGTGGGGGCCGACAAGGTGACCTGCTGTCCGCTGGGCGACGGCTACGAGTTCTCCTTCCAGTACGACTACGCCCAGACCTGGAAGTATCTCGTCGAAACCTTTGGGGCCGCCGGCGATTACATACCCGAAATCCCGCTGTTCGTGGAGTACAAGCCCAGCGAGACCCGCGGCCGCTGCTTCGTGGACTCGGCCGCCAAGACGCTGTGCCTGCTGAACGACATTCAAAACCAGAAAATGGGCGTGACCCTCGACTTCGGCCATTCGATCTACGGCAACGAACATCCGGCCGAGGCCGTGGTCATGCTGGCGGAAAGCCCCTATCCCTACTACATCCACATCAACGACAACGACGGCAAATGGGACTGGGACTATTTTTGCGGCACCAAGCACTACCTGGAATATGTCGAGTTCATCTACTATCTCAAGAAGTACGGCTACAGCGATTACATGACCTCGGACACCTCGCCCACGCGCTGGGATATTCGCGGCACCTTCGAGGCCAACAGCCGCATGACCAACAAAATCTGGCAGCGCCTGGAAGCGGTGGACGGCGGTAAGTTGGAAGCCCTGATGTCCCGGGGCGACTACCTGGCCACCTGGAAATTCATCGAAGCCGAACTTCTGGGGCTCAAATAAAATTACCCGCGCTCCTGGATGGCTCGTGCCGGCTGAACGGAAAAGTGCTTGAGTACAATGTCTGATCTTGGGTTTGAAATCCAGATTGTCCCGCGCCGGACATCGGCGTCGGTATCGCTAACGGTATCGGAATCGAGGTTATTTTACATTACGGTTCTCGAGTTGCGATTCCGATCCCGATCCCGACCCGGATAGTTAGGAAGTTACGGGCAATTATATTTACGCATGATCCAATTCACGACCCACCAGGTGACCACCTCAAAAGGAGTCAACGGCAATGGCTAACGTACCGATGTCGGTCGAAGAACTCAAACAGATGGCCGCCACCATCCGCTGCGACATCATCGAGATGATCTGCACGGCCGGCGCGGGGCATCCCGGGGGCTCGCTCTCGGCCACGGATATCGTCACAGCGCTCTACTTCCGCCTGATGCGTCTCGACCCGGAAAATCCCCGCTGGCCCGAACGGGACCGCTTCATTCTTTCCAAGGGGCACGCCTGTCCGGTCTGGTACGCGGCCCTGGCCGAACGCGGCTTCTTCGACAAAGCGCACCTGGGCACCCTGCGGCAGCTGGGTAGCATCCTTCAGGGCCATCCGGACATGAACAAGGTCCCCGGCATCGACATGACGGCCGGCTCGCTGGGACAGGGGCTCTCGGTGGGCGTCGGCATGGCCCTGGCCGGAAAACTGAAGAAGAAAGACTACCACGTCTGGGTCGTGGTGGGCGACGGCGAGTCCCAGGAAGGCTCTGTCTGGGAGGCCGCCATGTCGGCCGCCAAGTGGAAGCTGGACAACCTCACCGCCATTCTGGACCGCAACAACCTGCAAAACGACTGGCACGTGGACGACCTGATGCCCATCGAGCCGGTGGCCGACAAATGGAAAGCCTTCGGCTGGCACGTGGTCGACATCGACGGCCACGACATGGACGCCATCGTACCGGCCCTCGAGGCGGCCCGCGACCGCCAGGGCGGGCCGACCCTGATTCTGGCGCGCACCATCAAAGGCAAAGGCGTCTCCTACATGGAAAATGTATGCGAGTGGCACGGGAAGGCCCCCTGCCAGGAGGAAGCGGACCAGGCCCTGGACGAAATCAGGAGGTGCAGCTGTGAGCAATAACCATTCTCCCTACCACTACGTGCGACCCGAAGTGATTCCCCTGCTGGACGACGGCAAGCTTTTCAGCCAGGGGCCAAAAGCCCCGACCCGGGCCGCCTTTGCACAGACCGTGATCGAGCTGGGCGAAACCAACCCGGACGTCGTCGTCCTGGACGCCGATGTTTCCAAATCCATCGGCACCAACCAGTTCGGGGCCCGGTTCCCTGATCGGCATTTCAACTTCGGCATCGCCGAGCAGAACATGTTCGCCGCCGCCGCCGGTATGGCCACCACGGGCCTGATCCCGTTCGCCTGCACCTACGCGGTCTTCGCCAGCCTGCGCGCGCTGGACATGGTGCGCAACAGCATTCACTACCCCAACCTCAACGTCAAGATCGCCGCCAGCCACTCCGGCATCACGCCGGGTCCCGACGGAGTGACCCACCAGGGCCAGGAAGACATGACGATCATGCGATCGATCGCCAATTCCACCGTGATCGCCCCGGCCGACCCGGACACCACGGTGCTCGCCGTCAAGGCGGCGGCCGTCTACGAAGGGCCGGTCTACTTGAGTTTCACCCGCGACCCCGTGCCCGAGGTTTTCGGGCCGGACTACCCCTTTGCAATCGGCAGGGCCGTGACCGTGCGCGACGGGAGCGATGTCACCATCATCGCGATGCGCGATCTCACCGCCCACGCGCTCGTGGCCGCCGCCCACCTGGCCAAGGAGGGCATCGAGGCCCGGGTGATCGACTGCCCGACCCTCAAACCGCTGGATGAGGCCCTTGTTTTACAGGCGGCCGGTGACACCGGCGCCATCGTCACCGCGGAGAACAACGTTTCCTTTGGCGGTCTGGGCAGCGCGGTGGCCGAACTGCTGGTGGAAAACAGCCCGATCCCGATGCAGCGCATCGGGGTGCGCGATACCTTTGCCGAATCAGGCCCCTATCTTGACCTCCTGGAGAAATACGGGCTCTCCTACGGGCACATCGAAAACGCCGTCAAAAAGGTGCTGGCGCGCAAATAACAAAGGGCTCGGATTCATAACGACGACCACCCGGTCCATGGGCCGTGTCCGGGTAGCCGCTTCGGGGAAGGAACCGGTCGCAGGCGACCTCCCTTTCCTTCTCGGCATGACAACGACAGGCCGATCCGTCACCGCCTGGCAGCAGGCGGCGCAACCATCGCCACAACCGTTCTGTCCGTGTGTGCCGGTTCCTTCTCCCTTTTCCTTGTGCCGGAATGACTCCGGGTCGCCGCGTAACAGCGCCGGAAAATGGCCGTGACGCCAACGGCCCGGGGCCGACCGGCAGCAGCGGAAGGAGGTGCGCAATGGCATCATTCGAATGGCGGGTTCACAACTCCGGCGGAAGCCGCCGGGTTATCGTCACCAAGGAACTTCCCGGGCAGCGCTGGCTGGCGATTCTAACCGCTGCCGACTGTCGGGTGGAAATCTGCACCTCAGCAGACATCCTGCCTGCGGCCGCGATCCAGGAAGCCATGGCCCCCGGCTGCGACGCCGCCATCGGCCAGCTGACCGAAGCCTGGACCGAGGACATGTTCACCGCCCTGAAAGCCGCTGGCGGCACGGCCTACAGCAACTACGCCGTGGGGTTCAACAACGTGGACGTGGCCGGAGCCACGCGTCAGGGCATCCCCGTGGGCAACACGCCCGGCGTGCTGACCGAGACCACCGCCCAGATGGCGGTGGCCCTCACCTTTGCGGCCGCGCGCCGTACCGGCGAGGCCGAACGCTACCTGCGCGCCGGCCGCTACGCGGGCTGGCTGCCCTCCCTGCTGATGGGCGAGCTTCTGTGGCGCAAGACCGTAGGCGTGATCGGGGCCGGCCGCATCGGCGACGCCTACGCCCGCATGATGGTCGAAGGCCACAAGATGAACCTGATCTACTACGACATCTATCCCAACGAGCGCCTCGAAAGCTATGTAGCCGCCTACAGTGCATTCCTCGAGCATCAGGGATTAAACCCGGTCACATGCACCCGCGCGGCCACGGTGGAAGAACTGCTGGAAACGGCCGACTGCGTGAGCATTCACACTGTGCTGGATGAAAGCACCCGCCATCTGATCAACGCCGAGCGCCTGGCGCGCATGAAGCCCAGCGCCGTCATCGTCAACACCAGCCGCGGACCGGTGATCGACGAAGCTGCCCTGGTAGCCCACTGCCAACGGAACCCCGAGTTCCGAGCCGGGCTGGACGTGTTCGAAAACGAGCCGGATTTGGCCTTGGGCCTGGACCAACTCGACAACGTGGTCATCGTGCCCCACATTGCTTCAGCCACGCGCTGGACGCGTGAGGGTATGGCCACCCTGGCGGCCGCCAACGTGGCCGGCCAGCTCATGGGCTACCCGGTCTGGAACCGGCCCGATATTTTATCCTTTCTGGAGGGCGATCTACCGGTCATGGCCCCCAGCATTCTCAATGCCAAGGAACTTGGATTGGCCATGGCCGACTAGACGCACGGACAACCGGCTAGCATCCCCGGCCCGGATGTGGCGCGTATTACGAGCAGAGAGGCGCGCGCCATGCCCGGGCCGGGCTTTTCTGCCGCGGCTGAAATCTTTTAAGAATAGAGGCGGGAATCCGTATACGAGGAATTTGCGCCGTGATGAACCTGAGATCTGGATTTTACAAGATGCAAACCGGGGGTGAGTTATGGCGCGAATTATTCAGCTTGATTGCTTATACCACAGCCTTGAATGCGAAATTAAATCCCTTGATTGATAGCAATCGTCCAAAATACTAAAAATGTACGGATTCTGTTTCTTAATCCAAAATCACGAATAATCAACACACATCTAAACGATCGGCTAAGTTTTGGATGCCATCGATGTCAAAATCTTCTGCCATTTGAATAATCATCTCACTGAGCGGTATGCAGGATTTTGAATGATTCCTAATTTCTTCTGCGATAGCACTTAATGACATAACATCGCCCATTTCAGCCACATCGCGGATTCGTTTGGCTATGTGCTGAGCAAATTCAGCCGGAATAGCTAAAAAATCTTCATCGGATAGTACACAATCGCTTTCTTCAGCGGGTGCACCCAGACTCTGAGCTGATGCGAGAGCTTTGTTGAGTGCGTTCTCAAGATCCGCAATTCTCAAATCAAACTCGTTCGCCAAAGGCATTTTCGGATCAACTTCCTTGATGAGTTTTTCCAGTTTCAGAGCAGCAGGCTGTACCTCCATGGCAGATAAATTGCCGGCTAAACCTTTGATATTATGTACGAGGCTGTGGGCTTGTTCATAATCCTCAGCATCAAGCGCCTGCCGGATTTCATTTGCCACCCCATTATAGTCCTGCGCAAAACTTAGCAGCAACTTGTGATAGAGCTTCTTATTGCCTTGCAGCCGTTTCAATCCATCAGTCAAATCAAAACCTTCTAAATGCTCCGGAAGTTCATCCTCCACAAAATCCGTTTTGTTCTCAATGGAGAGCTCGTTTGAGTTAATCGAACTCTGTAAAATCGCGATCTTTTCCCTGGGTTTAATCCATTTCTGCAAGGTGGAAAACAGTTGGTTGGGATCAATCGGTTTGGTAACATGGCCGTTCATGCCCGCTTGTATACTTTTATCCTCGTCGCCGGCCATGGCATGGGCGGTCATGGCAATAATGGGAAGATCATTGAGCCGATTATCTATGCGGATTTCACGCGTAGCCGTTAACCCATCCATCACGGGCATTTGAATATCCATAAGCACAACATCAAAGTTGCTTTCTTTTACAGCATTGACTCCCTCGCGTCCGTCATTTGCTATGGTAACGATCAGACCCGCGCCCTCAAGAATCTCTTTGGCCACCTGTTGATTAATTGCATTATCTTCAACTAATAATACATTTGCCCCTCGAATATGTTCTAATACTTGCGCTTCTTGTTCATGTTTTTGCACCATCCGCGGAGTTTCGGTGACAGCTTCGCCAAACGCATGGGCGATGGTGTCAAACAGCATCGATGGATTGATTGGCTTAAGGAGAAAACCTTCGAGGCCCACCTCCTCGGCTTGTTGCATAATCTCTTCGCGGCCATAAGCGGTCACCAAAATGATGGCAGGCATTTTGTTCAAACCCTCATGGTTTTTAATCTGCCTCGATGCTTCGATTCCATCCATACCCGGCATCTTCCAATCCATGATCACCAGATCAAATGGTTGATCCGCATTCGCATTTACAATCTCTGTCATTCCCTCTGGTCCGGATGCCGCAACACTGACCTCAAAAGTAAAAGATTCCAGCATTTCTTGTAAAATATCCCTCGAAGTGGCATTGTCGTCCACCACCAAAACCTTCATGCCACGCAGTTCTGATGCGGGCTTATATTGTTTTTTGGCCTTCTCTTTTCCAAGACTGAAGTTGGCGGTAAAACTGAAGGTACTGCCTTGGCCTTGCTTGCTCTCGACCCAGATTTCGCCACCCATCATCTCCACTAGCCGTTTGCTTATTGTCAATCCCAAACCCGTGCCGCCATATTTGCGGGTGGTAGAGGAGTCTGCCTGCATAAAGGGTTGAAACAGCTTGGCTGCTTGTTCCGCAGTCATGCCAACGCCAGTGTCTTGAACCGAAAATTTTAAGGTGACCTGGGCTTTTTCTTTTTGGACCAACTCGGTGGAGACGACAATTTCTCCCGTATCTGTAAATTTTACAGCATTGTTCGACAAATTCGTTAGAATTTGCCCTAAGCGCAGAGGATCACCAACAAGTGCCGTCGGCACCGAAGGATCGGTTTTAAACAGCAGTTCCAGCCCTTTTTCCTGGGTCTTTATTCCTACCAGCGTTGAAATATTGTCGAGCGTATCCTCCAGTTGAAAGTCCACAGCCTCCATACCCAGTTTACCGGCTTCGATCTTAGAAAAATCCAAAATGTCATTGATAATACCCAGCAGGGATTTGGCGGAGCTGTCTACTTTCTGGAGGTAATCGTATTGCTTGGCGGTAAGATCGGTTTTCAGGGCCAAATGCGCCATTCCGATAATGGCATTCATGGGGGTACGAATTTCATGACTCATGTTTGCCAGAAATTCACTTTTGGCTTTTGTTGCTTCAATGGCCGTTTCCTTAGAAATACGGAGCTCATCTTCTGCTTTTTTACGCGCTGTAATGTCGTTGATAACAAAAACAAACCCGCCATCCTCCGTTGGTGCGCGATAGACTTCCGTGGTTCTTTCACCTGGCAGGTTATCTTCGTATACTGTAATTTTTTGAGCTTGTACTGGATCCTGGTACATTTTAACACGGCCGGCCACAAGTTCCTCCGCATCCCCAGGGCCATAATCCCCTCTCTGAGCACGCCAGCGCAATAAATTAATAAACGGCATCCCCTTTTTACCCATTCCCGTGGGGAAATCGTATAATTGGTGGAATTGTTCGTTGGTGAGTTGAAAATTCAGGTCTTTATCGATCATAAAAATCCCACCGACCATACTATTTATGGCGGTACTCAACTGTGCTTCCTTGAGGCGAATTAGAATGGCGGCGTGTTCTGCCTCCTCCTCTGCTTTTTTTCGTTCCGCTATATCCATAAAGGTGACAACGACACCGACGATCTGCTCATTTTTCCTTATAGGCATACTCGTATATTCGACGGGAAACGAAGAACCTTCCTTTCGCCAGAGTACCTCGTCGGCAATGTGATGGTCGCTGCCGTCAACGCAAGTTAGATACATGGGGCATTCGCTTTTCGGATAGACCGATCCATCTGCATGCGAATGGTGAATTTTCTCATGGATTTCCGTGCCGATAAGCTCTTCTTGATCGTACCCCAGCATTCGGGTAGCAGCAGCGTTGATAAAGACTATTTTCCCATCCAGGTCGACGCCGAAAATGCCCTCGCCTACGGATTCTAAAAGTAAGCGTGATTTTTCCTCAGAAGCGCGCAGTGCGCCTTCGGCTGCTTTGCGTTCGCTAACCTCGATTTGCAGTTTGGTGTGGGATGTCTTGATGTTTCGATTCAGTCTAAGAATTACAAGGCTGGCAACGGCCATCGTCACAAATAGGAGAGCGAAAACAAAAATCCAACGCCCGTATTTCCGCAGGACATCCCAAAGTTGTATTTTGCCTAAGTCTCTGTAAGGGCCAAGTTTTAGCTCCTTCAAGCACTCACGTATGGATTGATAATTCAGCGGAATCGTCCACCCAACGCATTTGGCGGCTATTGCCGCAGGAGAGTCGGGAGGCATCTGGAGCAATGCTACCGAAACCTGCTCGGCCAGTTCATCCGATGTGTGTTTGACTTTCGCCATGGGCCATTCTGGATAGAGGCGAGTAGAATGAAGAAAAGGAAAAGCCGCATCAACTCCACCCGAGCGCGGTATAACATAGAAGTCTTCAAGAGAAATCTTGCCTTCAGCATGCATTCGTTCCAACGTGTCGGTTCTTACGGTCCCGGCATCCACTTTGCCGTCCCTGACCGCATACACAACAGCATCGTGAGTATTCCCAAATCGAAGTTCGCGGAAATCGTCGTACGGATCAATGCCGGCCTCCTTCATTTCCCGCCAAGCCATCCTCCACCCTCCGAAGGACGTTTCTTCGACGGCCATAACGACTTTCCCTTTCAGGTCACGGAAGGTTTGAATGTCGTTACGGTCTGCCCTACGGAAGATCACACCGCCAAACCTCGTATACCCTCTGTTAAGGCGACGGTTTTTCAATGTGGCGATACGGTTCGCTCCGTGCAACAGTTCCAGCTCTACGTAGAATGATGGGTTGGCCAAAACAAAATCGATTTTGCCCTGTTCAACGAAGGCATAGATGTCTTCAAAATCGAGAGGAACGATTTCAAAAGATGTTTTAGGGATTGTTTCAGAAAGATAATGGGCCGTGGGTAACCACATCTTTAGCGCTTGCTCTGGACCTCTTTTAGCCAAGACCCCTACCTTGACCGAAGCGATCTCGCCTTCGAATTGGGCTGCTCCCATCACTGGGAATAAGATAGCGAACACGATACAGGCAACGTACGCGGAAACCTTCATTTGCTCTTTCCTTACCTCCACGTCATCCTCTGAAAAAGAACAAAACTGATACCACACCAAATCCCTGATATTCAATGGGTTCAGTCTAAAGTCAACTCGCTTGAATTCTCAAGGTTATTAAAATTACAGATTACGTGCGTGGGCACCATCGAGTGGTCCTGGCTACAGTTTCCATATAGGCTATGGATATCAAATGGTTACCTTTCGTGTAGCCCCCATGTCAAACATTAACCAAGAGAGGTAGCCAAGAAAGTTTCAAAAGCGGCACCAATCTGGATCACAGCCTTCAGAATCCCTGCAACTCGCCAATGGTCCGGAAACAATACCGTGAACGGGTGGTCTCGAAATGGAAAATCCTCGAAAAAAAAGAGACTGTCGCTGAAATCATTTTCCGGACCACCAAAACGCGGATCCGGTTGATGCTGGAACTGATGGCCAGGGTTGGAGGATATTCAAGATACTGCC
>JASJBQ010000162.1 GCA_030066455.1 Desulfobacterales bacterium | reverse complement strand
TCCCGGGCGGGCCTCATGTGGCTGCTGGCCCGCTGGCAGCGCCGGCGGGAAAAGGCCGCCCGCCAGGGATTGCTGTTCGCCCCGCCGCCCGAGCACGGGTGCCCGGCGTTTCCGCCCGACGATCCACTCACCCGGCGGCGGCGGGAATTCGCGGTCCTGGGGTTCTTGTGCGACCGCCACCCAATGAGCCTCTACCAGGCCGTGCGCGAGAACGCCGGCACGGTCGCGGCCGCCGATATCGCCGGGCGCCTGGGCCGGCGGGTGCGTTTTGCGGGGTGGCTCGTGACGGGCAAGGTCGTTCACACCAAGCACGGCGAGCCCATGGAGTTTCTGACCTTCGAGGACGAGACCGGCATCGTCGAAACCACTTTTTTCCCGGCCGTCTACCACCGGTTCTGCCACATGCTCGACTGGGACCGCCCCTACGTTTTAGCGGGCCGGGTGGAGCAGGACTGGGGCGCCGCCACCCTGACCGTCGACCGGGTGGTCCCGTTGCCGCCGTTAGGCGCGATGCCACGGGAGGACGGCGCCCGGCAGGGTCGAGGGATCGGTGGGAAAACCGCGGCTTCAGCCGTGCGGGTGGCCCAGGAGGGCGAAAGGCCGCCGGCCGGGTTGGATTTGAATTGACAGGGACGGCAAAATCCGTAGGCTGAAGAAAGCCCTGCTGGGCTGCAGGCTAGCCGTCGCCGCCCAAGGTGGGGTTTTTCAGTGACGGCCGAAACCCACGATTCATCCTGCGAGGAGAAAGCATGAAACCATTGCATCGTCTCATTGGAGGGGTCGGGATGCTGGTGGCCATGGCGCTGCTGGCGTCCTGTGCCGCCCCGATTACCCACCCCGTGCGCATCACCTACACCGGGCAGGCGCCGATTGCCTCGGAGAGCGTCGGCCGGGTCGGCCTCCAGATGCTCGAGGACGGACGCGGGCGCGAGGACAGCTACTGGATCGGCCGGCGCGAAGTCGGCGCCGGCCGCTACGAGCGCTATGTGTCCAGCCCGGACGACCTCGCCCTGTCGGTCAGTGACGCCCTGGCCGAATTGCTGCAGCGCAAGGGTCTTGAAGTCGTGCAGATCAAGGGTTGGGATTTTACGCCCGCGGACATGCTGGCCCGGGCCGGCAACCGGGACTTCCTCGTTGGCGGCACCATCCTGACATTCAACTGCGAGGCGGAGAAAAACCTGATGCACACCCGCCTGGTGATGGAGATCGCACTGGAGCTCCAACTGGGGCGGGTCGGCCGGAAGAGCGTGGATCGACGGCCGGTGGACATTCGCATGGAGCGCGTGGTGCCGACGTTCGGACCCGAAGACTTCCAGCAGTTCATCAACGACATCCTGGCCCAGGTGCTGGAAAGGGGCCTCCAGGATTTGCCCTGAAGGCATGGAAGCGGATTCGCCGTATCCAAGATTTAAACGCCAGGCGGAAGATAGGGCGCATTTTGACCGCGCCGAAGTATTTTAAGGGCGTGACATTTCAAGGCCCTTGGGAAAGGTAACCCGGTATAGGCAGCTTCCATCGTAATCGGTTTCGGGGTCGGGATCGGGTTTCGAGTAGCAAAGGTACCGGCTGAAATCCGATCCCGCTAGCGATCCCGACGCCGAGTCAACAGGCATCGGGCTTTGGGGGTGAAAACTCACACCGCGTGATGCAGGCACCCGCGGACCTGATTGAAAAGGGCCGGTGCGAGCGCCAGCAGATGAACATCGCCGGTATCGCCCTCCAGGTACTCGGCAATCGGAAACATCGTGCCGTCCATGCGCATGAATTTCCCGCCGGCCGCCTCCATGATCACCCGCACCGCCGCCAGGTCCTGGTAGGACTCATGCGCGATCAGGGCCGCTTCGGCCCGCCCCATGGCCACGTAGCAGATATGCGCCGAGGTGCAGCCCAGGTTGAGATGTTTCCCCGGGAAGCTGCTGCGGTAGTAGTGGTGAAAGCGAGAGAAATTGAGCAGCACGCTCTCGTCATTGATACTGTCCTGGGAGGATACCTGGATGCGGGCGTCGCCGCGGTGGGCGGCCTGTCCCGCGCGGGCGTAGAAAAGATCATCCGTAGCCGGCATGTAGCAAAAGCCGAACACGGGCCAGAAGTTTTCCATCAGGGCCACGGACATGCCCCAGATCGGAATCCCCGCCATGAAATTGGACATGCCGTCCAGCGGATCGAAAACCCACATGTAGCGCCGCGCTTCGTGGGTGTAGCCGTCGTCCGGCTGCTGACCGTCGAAAAGCTGGTGTTCGGGGAAGCGTTGGCTGAGCGCCTCCCGGAAAAAATGACTGAGCTGCAGTTCGGCTTCGGTCCCCAGCGCCCGGTCAAATTTCACCTCGGGCACCCCCCGGCCGTAAAAATTCAGGGCTTTCGCGCCGGCAGCCAGGATGGTTTCGCGGGCGAACGCTTCGAGCTCTTCGACGGCAACGTGTTTATGGTCCAATCGGCCCTCCTTGCGTAATCAGATCGTTGATGGACGGTGCGCCATTGCCAGCGCGCGTCAGGCAGGTCAAAAGAATTACTCTCCATAGTATATCCACCAGACCGGATCAAGACGACGTCAGCGGGTGCCGGTGAACAGAGTTGACATCAACGGGATCGGGTTTAGCTTTGCTATTCAATTTAAAATGTCAATATGGATACGTTTAATTCAATCTTGGAGGTTTTATAAATGGCATTTGAAACGCGCGAAGAGGTTCTCGAAAAAGTCCTCGAGATGGCCAAGCCCGTCTGCCCCCACTGCAGCAGGGAGATGAGTATCTGGGAGGTGCCGCCGGTCAATGTCGGTGATGGGCTGGGATGGGGCACCCCTTTTCTGTTCATCTGTTTCAACGACGACTGCCCCTCGTACGTCAACGGGTGGGAGCACATGGAGGAAACCTACGCGCACAAGGCTTCCTACCGCTGCATGAACTACCCTGGGTCGGATACGTTTGAATTCTTGCCCGTTTTCAGCCCGATGGGCGGCACCGGGCAGATGATCGACAACCAGGTGCTGGCCCAGGAGGAGGCCCTCAAAGCCGCCATCAAGAAAGGCTTCAACATTCTGGCCACATGCTTCGTGGATAAGGACGGTCCCACGATCCTGCGGATCCTCCTGGATCCCACCGAACCGTCCCGGGTGCGAATGAAGGCGGCGGAGATGCTGGGCGACATCGGTGAGATGGACGCCATCGAGCCGCTGCGCAACCTCAAGGTCGGCAACGCGCTGGTCCAGGAGAAGGTGGATGCGGCCGCCACCAAAATCCAGCAGCGTCTTTTTGTCCGCGAATGCCCCTTTTGTGCCGAGATCATCAAACAGCGCGCCAAGATGTGCAAACACTGCAATCAGGACGTGGCGGGCAAATAGAACGCCAGCGCCATCCAAACAAATCGCCGGCGGGTGGGTCGATTCTAAACGCGGCCCGCGCCGGCTTTTGTATGCGCACGCCACGCGCCCGTGTCCGAACGGTGGCGTAAAAGGGTCGGGCGATGGGTATTGGCGCCCGTGCAACGGCTTCGCCCACCGCCGCGCCGCAGTGACAAGGGCTGCGTGCAACGCCGATAGGGATCCGTCTCGGGAGGGATGGGATTCACTCGCTATCGGGTTGCTTTGACCGGACGATGTTGACGTTCTCGCGGTCGTAGGTGCGGAATATGCGCTTCTCCCGCTCGAGGCGCTCCGGGGGGTAGGCCACGGGCGTCTTGGCGGCCATCTGGCGATCCGCCTCGCGCGCGTCCGGAATGCCCGTCATCCCTTCGGCGATCCGCCGGCCGGAAACGGTATCCAGGACGATGGCGTTACGGCCGTCCGAAACCAGGGCCAGCGGGATCTGATACGCGCCGTGGATCCGAGCGGCCGAGACGATCTCCCTCTCCCGCGAGCCCAGCGAACCGGGTGCGCATTTGACCGCCATGAACGGGCGCGGCGGCTCTCCCGCCATCACCAGCAGGTCGATCCGCGAGCGGTAGGCCTCCCCGTCCACGTCGATTTCCAGCGGGGCGTCCCCGCGGATGGCGGTTTTCGAATACCCCTTGTGCTCCACCAGATAGCGCGCCACCGCCTGCCGGTTGGCCTCGGCGCCGATATCGGGGATCTCGCGACCGGTCAGGTAGTCTTGCACCTCATTCTCCTGTGCTGCCGGCGTCCCCGGATCCACCGCCTTCGGTCTGCTGGCGCTGCCATTCCTCCAGGGCGGGGGTCTTGAGGCGGGGCGCATCGGCCCACAAACCCTCGAGGTCGTAGAAACGGCGCACGGGGTCGTAGAAAATGTGGATGATCACGTCGCCGTAATCCATCAGGACCCAATGGCCCTCTTTGAGGCCCTCGATGCGCAGGGCCTGCAGGCCCTTTTTCTTCAGGGTGGTCTTGATATGCTCGGCAATGGCCATGACCTGGCGATTGGACCGTCCACTGCAGAGGATGAAGGCATCTGCCAGCGAGGTCAACGCCTGAACACCCAGGATAACGACGCTTTCCGCCTTTTTACCCAGAACGGCCCGGACATAGGTGTCCAGCTGCGGTGACGTTTTGACGCTCATCGGTAAAGCCCCTCGGCCTCGATGTAGGCCTGGACGCGGGGCGGTACCAGGTAGTCGATGCGGCGCCCCTGTCGAATGAGTTCGCGGATACGGGTGGATGATATCTCCATGGGGGTCACGTTGAATGTAAAGATCGGCTGCTTTTCGCAGTGCTCGTAGCAGGGTGTGTCCAGGGCGCATTCGTAGCCGGCAAGCGGCCCGCTGCGCATCAGGGTCTCGATGGCGTTTTCCAGCGATGTCCGCACCTGCCCCTGTGGTGCGGGGCGATTGATGACGATCGAGGGGACGATGTGCAGCAGGTCTTCGTAGGCTTTCCAGGTGCTGATATCAAGAAAGGCGTCGATGCCCATGATGAGGTAGACCCAGACTTTGGGGGGCAGCTTTTCCCGGAACGCGCAGATGGTGTCGATCGTGTAGGACGGCCCCCGGCGCTTCAATTCGATATCCGAGACCCGCAGCACGGGGAGATCTTCCGTGGCCCGCCGCACCATTTCCAGGCGGTCGGCCGGGGCGGCGATATCGCCGCGCTGCTTGTGGGGCGGGATCGCCGCAGGAATCAGATAGACCGCATCCAGGCCGAAGCCCTCCTGGATTTCGACGGCCGCCCGCAAATGGCCCAGGTGGATCGGGTCGAACGTACCCCCCAGTATGCCGATTTTGTTCACCATCAGTTCAGGGTGTCGCTGGTGAGCACCAGGTTGTCGCGGTGGATGACCTCGTCGTAGGGCTTTTCGCCCAGGCAGTCCGCGATGGCACTGGAGCGCAATCCTTTGATCTTGTCGATGTCACTTGCACTGTAGTTCACCAAACCGTTGCCCAGCACGCGGCCGTCCGGACCGGCGAACTGAACCGGGTCGCCTATGTTGAACTGGCCGCTCACGGCGGCGATCCCGCTGGGCAGCAGGCTCTTGCCGCCGGTGGTCAGCGCCCGCGTGGCCCCGGCGTCGATCCGGATGACCCCCTTGGGTTTGAGCGAGAAGGCCAGCCAGCACTTGCGGCTCGAGAGCCGTTCGGTTTTGGGCTTGAAAAAGGTACCCGTGGGCCGGCCAGCGAAGATGTCCGCCAGCACGTCTTCCTTTTTGCCGTTGGCAATGATCATGGGGATGCCGGCCGCGGTGACCTTGCGGGCGGCCTTGACTTTGCTAAGCATTCCGCCGGTGCCCAGGGCGCCGGGTATGCCGCCGGCGTAGCGTTCGATCTCCCGGCCGATGGTGCCGATCTCGGTCAGCAGTTCGGCATCCTGGTGGGTGCGCGGATCGCGATTGTAGAGGCCGTCGATATCCGTCAGGTTGATCAGGATGTCCGCATCCATCAGGAGGGTGATCACGGCTGCCAGGTTGTCGTTGTCCCCGAAGCGGATTTCATCCACCATAACGGTGTCGTTTTCATTGATGATCGGAAGAACGCTCCAGTCCAGCAGGGTGTTCAGGGTGTTGCGGGCGTTCAGGTAGCGTTTGCGGCTGGTCATGTCCTCGGCGGTCAGCAGCATCTGGGCCACTTTTTTACCATGTCGGGCCAGTGCTTTCTCCCAGGTCAGGATCAGGCCGGCCTGCCCCACCGCGGCCACCGCCTGACGGGCCGGAATGGCCTCCGGGCGCCTGTCGATCGCCAACTTGCGCACGCCGGCCGCCATGGCGCCGGAGGAAACCAGGACCACCTCCTGACCGCTGCGCACGCGTTGCATAATCTGCTGACTCAAGGCGTCGATGACCGGCAGATTGAGGCCCTCCGGGCAGGTCAGCACGTTGCTGCCCACCTTCACGACGATGCGGCGGATACTGAATTTTTCAAGCGGTTTCAAGGTCTTCATCGGCGCGTTCCAGGAGCTGTACAATTTTGGATTTCAACGGGTCCAGACCCTCGGCGTTGCGGGCCGATAGGGTCAGGATGTCGAGATCCGGCGCCTCAGCGCTGAAGCGGCGTGCATTGGCCGCGGCCGCGGGCAGGTCGATCTTGTTGAGGGCCACGAGCATGGGTTTGCGGTCCAGTTCAGGTTTGAACAGGGCCAGTTCTTTCTGCACCGTCTCGAACGCGGCCAGGGGATCGCCCGGATCGATGGCGGCAATGTCGATCATATGCACCAGGACCCGGGTGCGTTCGATGTGGCGCAGGAACCGGTGGCCCAGCCCGGCGCCCTGATGCGCGCCCGCGATCAGCCCGGGGATGTCCGCCACCACAAAGGGCTCGCCCCAGCCGGTCGCGACCACGCCGAGGCTGGGATTCAACGTTGTAAACGGGTATTCGCCGACTTTGGGGCGGGCGGCGGACAAGGCGCGGATGAGCGTCGATTTGCCGGCATTGGGCAGGCCGACGAGGCCGACGTCGGCCAGCAGCTTTAACTCGAGTTTGAGGGTAAGTAACGCCCCGGGCTCTCCGGGCTGGGAATGGCGCGGCGCGCGATTGGTCGAGGATTTGAAGCGGGTGTTGCCGAGTCCGCCGCGACCGCCGCGCGCTGCGACATAGCGCTCGCCCGCATCGGTCAGATCTTGGAGCAACGTGCCGGTATCCGCATCGCTCACCAGGGTTCCCGGTGGCAGTTCGATGATCAGGTCGTCGCCGTTGCGCCCGGTTTTCTGCTTCCCCTGGCCGTGCCCCCCGTTGGGGGCCCGGAACTGCCGCTTGAATTGAAATTGCTGAAGGGTGCGCTTGCGCAGGGTGGTGACAAGGACGACATCACCACCTTTGCCCCCATCGCCGCCGTCCGGGCCGCCCCGCGGTACGAATTTTTCCCGACGGAAACTTACGCAGCCGCGGCCCCCGTCACCGGATTGAACGGTAATGGTGGCTTCGTCAATAAATTTCACTCGGCATGAACGCTGACTTTTTTGCGCGAACGCCCGAAACGTTCGTAGGCCACAATACCGTCGATTTTGGCAAACAGGGTGTAATCCTTACCCATGCCGACGTTGTCGCCGGGATGAATCCGGGTGCCCAGTTGGCGGACCAGAATATTGCCGGCCCTTACCTGTTCGCCGCCGTAGCGTTTGATTCCCCGCCGCTGACCGTTGCTGTCGCGACCGTTTTTGGAGCTGCCGCCTGCCTTTTTGTGTGCCATTGTATAACTCCCTGCGAATTCGTATCACCGGCCGTTGGATGTCAATTGGCCTGGATGCTGTCTATTTTAACCGCGGTGTATGGCTGCCGGTGCCCCTGCTTGCGCCGGTAACGTTTGCGGCGCTTGTACTTGAAAACGATGATTTTAGGGGCTTTATCCTGCTCGACGATACGGCCGGTGACCGCAATATTGTCGAGGTTGGGGGTGCCGACCTGGAGATTCTCGCCATCGGAAAACAGCAGGACGTCGTCGAAGGCGATCTCCGAGCCAACATCGCCGGCAAGCTTTTCCACCCGCAGGACGTCGCCTTCCTGGACCCGGTATTGTTTCCCGCCAGTTTTGACCACAGCGTACATAAGGCCTCCTTCATTCCCCCGGGCCGGATAGCGGCGGCCCCGGGCGGTATCTGATCGCGATTGGTACCTTTTTTCTTGGCTTTAAAACCCGACAATATTACTTTACGAAAAAGAATTGTCAAGCAAAAAAAACAGCGTCTCGTTTTTCATGGTCAGGGGGCCAAACGCTTGATATCATTGGGCTCCATTTCGAACGCCCCGCAAGGGCGTCGATGCCTGCACCCGGCGAGACCCATCACAGGAGTTGGATCAACACGATGGCAAGCATACACGACCAGCAACCCTGGGCGGTCACCCACTGGCCTGGACCGACGAAAGCCCGCGCGGCCACCCCCCTTATCGTCGAGGAGCCGCTCGCCATCCGCGTCCAGGGGCGACCGTTCGTGGTGGTCATGCGCACGCCCGGGGAGGAAAAAGCCCACACCGCCGGTTTGTGCCTGGCCGAAGGCGTCATCGACACGCCGGATGACATCGTCAACCTGGCGCTTTGCGACGGCCCGGCCAGCAACACGGTGACGCTCACGCTGACGGCCGGCGCGGCCGCCCGTTTCAAGGCCCGGGACCACCGGCGGGGGCAGATCAGCCAGACAGGCTGCGGTCTGTGCGGCAAGGAATTGATCGATGACCTCTACCGGGATCTCAGCCCCCTGCCGGACGGCCCGGTCCTGGACACCGCCGCGATCGCGGGTTGCCTCGATAGGCTCGATCGGCACCAGCCCCTGCGGGCGGCCACCCGCGCCGCCCACGCTGCCGCGCTCTTCGACCGTCGGGCCGGGCTTCTCACCGTGGCCGAGGACGTCGGCCGCCACAATGCCCTCGACAAGGTCATCGGCCGTCTGTTTCTGGCGCGCGACCTGGACCGGATCGGTTTCCTCGTGATGTCCTCGCGGCTGAGCTACGAGCTCGTTCAGAAAGCCGCCCGCGCGCGCATCGGCGTCATCGTGGGTATTTCCCGCCCCACCAGCCTGGCCGTGTCCCTGGCGGACAGGCTCAACATGACCCTGGCCACGCGGGCGCCCAGGGACGGGTTGCTGGTATTCACGGGGGGGGAAAGGTTGGCCGCCAGCCCATAAAAAAAGCTCCGCCCCTCGAATTCGAGGCGGAGCTTTGTTGGTTCCAGGTTTTGGCTTGCGCCGCTAAGCGCCGACTTCTTCCTTGACCCCTACGGCCATCTTGTAGAGGACCGTCAGCACCAGGGCGCCGATGGCGTAGACGCCGATGGTGATGATCACTTCCGGCAGGGTCGGCATGTACTCGTTGAGTTCGTGCAGCGGGTTGGGCACGAAACCGGCCGAGATCAGGCCGAGCCCCTTGTCGATCCAGGCGCCGATAAAGAGCATGGCGCAGGCCACGGCCAGCACCCCCTCGTTGCGTCGGGTGACCGTCGGGATCAGCAGGATCAGGGCCAGCACCATGAGCGCCATGGAGGTCCACATCCAGGGCACCAAAACCCCGTGACCGTGGAGCCCGGCGAAAAGATACACAATGTGATCCATGTGGCCCGGAATATTGCTGTAGAAGGCCACGAAGATCTCACAGCCGAAGAAGAACAGGTTGGCGATGAGCGCATAGGTCACGATTTTGGCCAGGGTCTGAATCTGTTCCCGGCCCGGATCGAAGTTGGTCACCCGCCGGATGAGCAGGCTTAGCAGGATCAGCAGGGCCGGTCCGGCGGCGAAGGCCGAGGCCAGAAAGCGCGGCGCCAGGATGGCCGTCAGCCAGAAATGGCGGCCCGGCAGACCGCAGTATAAAAAGGCTGTCACGGTGTGGATGCTGACTGCCCAGGGGATCGATAGATAGATCAAGGGCTTGACCCAGGCGGGGTAATGGGTGCCGTTGCGCTCGGCCTGCAGGACGTTCCAGCCCACCACGAGGTTGAGGAACAGATAGCCGTTGAGCACGACCGTGTCCCAGAAGAGCACCGAGTGGGGTGACAAATGAATCCACACGTTGAGAATCCGTCCCGGCTGCCCCAGGTCCACGATGACACTCAGCAAACAGACAACCAGCGCGGCGATGGCCAAAAACTCGCCCAGCACGGTGATTCGCCCGAAGGCCTTGTAATCGTGCAGGTAATAGGGCAGGACCACCATCACGCCGCCGGCGGCCACACCCACCATGTAGGTCAGCTGGGCGATGTAGAAGCCCCAGGACACATCCCGGCTCAGCCCGGTGATGCCCAGACCGAACTTGAGCTGCCAAAGATAGACACCGAACCCCAGGCCGATCAGGCCCAGCAGGAGGGTCATCCATGCATAGTATTTCTTGCTGCCTTTAATTGTATATTCTAGCATAGCTACCTCATATGATGTAGTAGACCGCCGGGCCCGTCCCTAAGGACACCTTGCGGCGAATGGTGTAGTGTTCGCGCAATACTTCCCTGATCTCGGAATCCGGATCCTCCAGATCGCCGAACACGATCGCCCCGTCCGAGGCTTCCACACAAGCCGGCTCCAACCCCACGGCCAGCCGCTCGACACAGAAGTTGCATTTTTCCACCACGCCCTTGCTGCGGGTCGGCCACTTGAGGTTGGTTTCCTTGATGAACGGCCGCGGGTCCCGGAAATTGAAGCTGCGCGAGCCGTACGGGCAGGCCGCCATACAGAAGCGGCAGCCGATGCAGCGATGAAAATTCATGATCACGATGCCGTCATCGCGTTTGTAAGTCGCCTCGGTAGGGCAGGCCCGGCAGCAGGGTGGCTCTTCGCAGTGGTTGCAAAGCACCAGAAACGGCCGGTGATCGACCTCCTCGGCCATGTAGTTGGAGCCTCTGTCCGGAAAGGCATTGTGGTAATGCGTCTCCCAGATCCACTTGATCTCATGGCGTTTGGCCACCTTCTCCCCCACGATTGCAGGGTCGAAGAAGGGCACGTTGTGGGTCTTGTGGCAGACCTCGCACAGGTGTTCGGCCAGTTCGTGATCGATTTTGGTCGTATCGATGACCATCCCCCACTGCTTGGCCGTCAGGGCCTTGTCTCCTTTGCGGGTGAAGGGTTGCGGTCCGTAACCGCCGCCGGCGGCCATGACGCCCGCGCCCGACGCAGTCCCCAGGCCCAGCGCGGCGATACCGGCGATTTTGAGAAATTGTCGTCTGCTGTCTTCCATCACTCGGTCTCCTTCGGATTATTGATGTGGCAATCCCAGCAGTAAGGTTCGATGGATGCATACTGGTGGCAGCGCTCGCAGAACTCGGTATAGTTCGAGTGGCAGTCCAGGCAGGTGTTGGAAAGGCTCATGTTGTATTCCTTGCCATTCGGGCTGACATAGATCCGCTCGGCCTTGCGGGTCACCGTATCCCGCCACTCATCCAGGAGCTGCATGTGGTTGGCCTTCATGTAGGCCGTGTCGCGCACACAGACCTTGGCCTCTTTGGCCTTGGCGGTCAGCACCACTTCAGGCGCGGGGGTCTTGGGGACAAACATGTTGTACCAAAACGGGCTCGTCGCAGCGACGATGAATATCACTAAACCCGCGATGATCTTGCCTTTATCATTCATCAGCCTCTTCCTCCCTTCCCGGTAGGGGCTCTCCGCGCAGATCGGTCTCGCGTTCCTTTTCGCCCGGCAGGATCAGGGCGTTGCCCACCAACTCATGCACGCCAATGACATCCGCGCCCGTATCCCAGTAGTTCATCAGGTCGGGCAAGGCCGCACGGTCGATGGCGCAGACACAGGCCAGCATATTGACATCGAATTTCTGGTTCATGTGCTTGACGGCATTGGCCCGCGGCAGGCCGCCGCACATCCTCAGCTCCATATCCTCGCCGGCATTCAGCCCGGAGCCGCTGCCGCAGCAGAAGGTGTTTTCGCGGATGGTGCTGGCCGGCATGTCATAGAAATGTTGGGCCACGTTCTTGATGACATAGCGTGGCTCCTCCAGAAGCCCCATGCCGCGGGAGGGGTTGCAGGAGTCATGGAAGGTCAGCCGGAGATTGTCGTTGCGGCTCGGGTCCAGGTCCAGCTTGCCGTGTTTGATCAGATCGGCCGTGAACTCCGCGATGTGAACCATTTTGGTGGAGGCGGCGTTCTCGAATTTGGTACCGGTGATCGGGTTGACCGGGGCCTCGAGGTGATCGGCTGGGCCGTTCATGGTGTCCATATACTGGTGGATTACCCGCCACATGTGACCGCACTCGCCCCCGATGATCCATTTGACGCCCAGGCGTTTGGCCTCGGCGTACATCTTGGCGTTCAGGCGCTTCATGGTTTCGTGCGAGGTGAAGAACCCGAAGTTGCCGCCTTCCGAGGCATAGGTGCTCCAGGTGACATCCAGCCCGTATTTTTCCTTGAGGAAGTGAAACAGCATGAGATAGCCCATGCAGGTGTAGGTGCCCGGATCGGCGAAGACATCTCCCGAGGGGGTGATGAACAGGATGTCGGCCCCTTTCTTGTTGAAGTTGGGCATGACGTTCACCCCGGTGATGTCCTCGATATCCTCGACGAAGAATTCGAGCATGTCCTTGAAGGCATGCGG
>JASJBQ010000161.1 GCA_030066455.1 Desulfobacterales bacterium | reverse complement strand
TACCGATTCCGATAGCGATACCGACACCGAACAAGAACCCTCAGACGAAACCAAGACTCTGGGACGAAGATAATCGGTATTTCCTCACTGATCGCAAAGAACCTATAACCCCCGAACCCAGAACCCCGAACCCAGAACCCCGAACCCAGAACCTAGAACCCTAAATGGAGGTTGTTTACCCTAAATTTAGTGCACACGCGGCCGGTTTTGGTTTAATGACATCTATCATCCCAACAGGTTTCTTAAGAATTTGAGAAAGTTGGAGATTCCGAGATAACCCGACTTGATTACGGAGGTTCAATCATGGCGAACGAAACACCAGAAACCAATGGCCCGCAAGAGGAGGGGAAAACCCCCGAGGACCAGGCCAGTGAAGCTAAGGCGGCACCCGCCGGGGGCGGCGGAAATGCCCCGGCCGACCCCTCGCGGCGTGCTTTTTTCAAGCGGGTGGCCATCGGCGGCGGCGCTGCTTTAGCCGGCGGCGGCCTCACTTACGCGGGGACCCAGGCTGCCATCCGCGGGCGGTCCCTGGGCAGCGTGGACGCGGCCATCAAGACCGACGAAACCTTCAAGCCTATGGACCAGCGGGACTTGATCTTCACCCAAGCGACCAGCCCGGCAATCAGCAAGAAACATCCCGAGCGCGACGCACAGTACAGCAAGCTCAACAACAAGAAGTTCAATTTTCTTGAAGGGGCCAAGACGTTCGAGCACGCCGTGCCGTTTGACAACAGCAAGACCGGCTTTACCCAGCTTGATAAGGCCATTCATCACGCTGCCTGGTATCCGCTGGACCTGTCTGAATCGCACTCCATGGCCTTCGCCCAGCCCAATACGCGCATGTTTCCCTGGGACCAGTCGGACGTGGAAAAAGAGCAATATGAGTTTCCGTCCAAAGAAGCGGCCGCCCATGCCATTAAGAGCGCGGCCCGGGTCTGGGGGGCAAGCCGCTGCGGCATCACGCGCCGCGACAAGCGCTGGGACTACGACCCGCTCTATGACGTCCTAAAAGGACGTACCCTGAGCTGGGAGAAGGACTTTCCCTTCGAGCCCAAGACGGTCATCGTCATTGCAATGGCCATGGACTACGACGCCCTTGCCACCGCACCGGCCTGGACCGCCGAAAGCACCATCGGCCACGGCTATGTCGTTATGGCCCAGATTGCCAGTCAAATGGCCAAGTTCATCCGCGGTTTGGGCTACCACGCCGTGGGCGCCGGCAACGATCTGGGCAACAGCGTGGCCTATGCCGTCGCGGCCGGGCTGGGCGAGGGGGGCCGCCACGCGCAGTTGATCGTGCCCGGCATCGGCCCGCGCGTGCGCCTCTGCAAGGTCTACACCGATCTCGAGTTCGTCGAATACGACCAGCCCCACGACTGGGGCATTGCCAAGTTCTGCCTGAGCTGCGGGGAGTGTGCCAAGGCCTGTCCTTCCAAGGCCTTACCCTTTGTCGAAGAAAAGGACAGCGGCTTCGGTTTCCAACCCACCTACGAGTTCAGCGACGAGCCCGGCTACACCTGGAACAACCATACCGGGGTGCTCAAGTTCCATACCGACGCCAAGCGGTGCTTCAACTTCTGGATCGAGAACGACAGCGCCTGCGGCAATTGCGCCGCCGCCTGCACCTTCAACGAGCCGGACTACTGGCACCACTGGTTCACCATGGGCATGAGCACCGTAACACCAGGCATCTTTCACGGCCTGATGTCCAAGATGCATCCCCTCTTCGGTTACGGCGAGACCGGTGATCCGCACAAGGTCGATAAATTCTGGAAGACCGGCAAGGGCATGCGCGTCAATCCGAAGATGCTAAATAACCGCAGCACTGCGGGCTATACCTGATCCGGCGAAACCGGAAATCAGGTGTCAGGAATGAAAGAGGTTTCAGGTGTCGGGTTTCTGGTGTCAGGAATGAAAGAGGTTTCAGGTGTCGGGTGTCAGGTTTCAGCAAAAACAGGACCATAGCACTCCTTTCTCCTGAAGCCTGAAACCTGTGAGAGATGTCAGGTTTCATGTGTCAGGAAGGCGAATCACTCAATTCTGAAAACTGAACACTGACACCTGAAACCTCAGAGAATATCGACATGCACGGTATTTTCGGCAGCAAATTGCCGATGTGATGCCGCTAAGCGATAAAAAGGAGAGGACAATGGAAAGCATTCAGTGGTTTGTACTGGGCATCCTGTTCACGCTCTGCGTGTTCGGCTTTGCCTATGTCTCGCTGCGGGTCAAGGCGCCCTGGTATGCCTGGGCCACGCTGATCGGCGGCGCCCTTCTGGTGATGTTCGGCATCGCCTGGTCCGGCTCTTCCTTCATCGAGGGCATACCATCCTCCGGCGCCATGGGGCTGACGCTCTTCTGCGGGCCGGGGATCATCGCCATGACCCTGGCCTGGCGCTACTGGGTGGCGCCGGGTATGAAAGGGAACTGATCATGGCCGCCGGTGGAGGGTTCAAAGCCCTCTGGGAACGGCTGGCGTTTCCGCTCGGGTTCACCACCCTGGTGATGGCCTTCGTCATCGGGCAGATCGCGGCCAAACCCGATTACGAAGCCCTGCTGCGGGATCTGCTGGCCGACCACAAGCTCACCCGCGTGACCGAGGCGGAGGGCGGCCAGGTCGTGTTCCGCGACGAGACCAAGGACAGCTATGTGGTCATCTCCGAAGCCGAGGGGTGGGGCGGCCCGCTGATCATCGGCATCCGGGCCAGCGCGGAAGGCAAGATCGCCGAAATCCTCAACCTGCGCAATTATGAAACCCCGGCCTATTTCGAGAAGCTGCGAAAGAATTATTTCTTCCGCCAATTTGCCGGCAAAACGGTTTCAGCCGACTTTCTGCCGGGCGGGGACATCGATGTCGTGTCCGGGGCGACCATATCCTGCGTGGGCTTCACCACCGCCGTGCGCAACGCCATGCACATCGCCGCCACCGAGCACTTCAAGCTCGATCCCACCTGGCAGACGCCGGCCTGGGGCTTCGGCGTGAAGGAGATCGGGCTGATCGCCCTTTTTGCCCTGGCCTTTTTCGTGGCCTATGCACAGGGGTCAGTTGCCAAATGGGGCCGGCTGGCCATGCCCTGGCTGGCACTGGGTTTCGTGGGCATCTACACGAACTCGTCGCTTTCGATCGGGCAGCTGTCCGGCATCGTCATGGGTTATATTCCCGACTTCCAGGAGCATTCACTTTGGTGGATCATGATGATCGGTGCCCTGGGCAGCGTGTTCATCCTGGGCAAAAATATCTATTGCGCGCAGGTCTGCCCTTTTCAGTACGTGCAGCGGGTCCTGAACAAAATCAGCGGCATCAATCTGGCCGTCAGGCCCGGTGTGCAGAAGTCTTCGCGCACGGTCGTGGGCTGGATGACCTGGACCGCCCTCATGCTGATCTTTCTCACCTCCCATCCCACGCTGGGTTCCTACGAGCCCTTCAGCATGATGTTCTCCCTCACCGGGGCGGGGATCCAGTGGTATATCCTGCCGCTGTCGCTGATCGGCTCCTTCTTCGTGCTGAATTTCTGGTGCCGGCTGTTCTGCCCCGTGGGCCATGTGCTGCACAGCACCGTGCGGGTGCGGCGGCGGCTGCTGGGTGGGGCTAAAAAAGTTGCGGCCAAGCCGGAGGCGGAAGAAGTGCTGCCGGCCGAACCGGAAGATAAAGGTGACTTATGGCGAAAAGAGAGTTGAAACCCTGGCACTACCAGGTGACGACCGCGCTGGCGGTGGTCACGCTGCTCTGCGTGATCGCCTTCTTCGCGCAGACCTTCATGTCCTTCTTCATGACCGATCACGACCCGGTGCTGGTGGCCATCGAGCGTATACAGGACAAGGGGCAGGACAAGCCGCAGGACTAATTCCGCGGGCGCATCCGTACTAACTAGGTTCTGGGTTCCAGGTTCTGGGTTCTGGGTTGAAAGGTTTCAGGTGTCAGGTGTCAGGAAACCAACGGGACTTAGTTTAGTCCTGAAACCTGAACACTGAAACGATTAAAGGGTTCTCCGTTCTAGATTCCAGGTTGATCGGATGAATCCGATTTTAACCCCGAACCTCGAACCTAGAACCCATCACCCTGAACACTGAAACCTGAATTCCTCGTTAGGTGTCAGTTTTAAGACAATTAGGCAGCCGATGTCGATCCCCTGGCCCGTGGGCTTCGCTGTGCCGCGCACAGCCGCGCGGAAGAAACCGGGAGAGGTGTGCTATTGGTCCTGGCCCTGCCGGCTGATAGTCGGCACGGAGCTGCCTTCGCGGCGGATGCGCAGCGGGTCGTTCCGGCCGGTGTGGCGGTAATAGCGCTCCAGTCGCCGCCGCAGGCGGTCCGCCTGGATGCGAACGATCAGATTGGTTTGCGGGTCGTACGCCGCGTCGCGCCCGAAAACGGCGACCGCCAGGATTCGTGTGTCGAGAGGTGTGCGGCCCGGCCGGCGAGCGTCCGCGCCACGATAAACGCCATCAGGGCGGCCAGCTGAGCGGTCTCCCTGAAAAGAGGACTGGCCAGGATTCTTGCGGTTTGGCCTGCAACGTCATTGCGGTTTGACCGTGAAATCCGGATCGGTTCCTCGAGCATCATGGGTTGCCCCCCCGGGTCGACCGCCAACGCCGCAGCTGCATTCCCCTAAACAAAACAAGTTTACCCTAAATTTAGTTCACACCCGGTCGGGTCTTCACTACAGCTGTATTCGACATTCGACGATTCCCTTGCTTATATCCGAATCGTTAGTGCACCGTTAAACGATTCCGGCTGCAAATTCTGTTTTTTTCGACAGGAAGGGGGGGCAGGAAAGCCATGTCGGTGATACACCCCGGGCTTTTTTTGGTCATCGAACGCTTCCCGGATCACCGGGAAATTCTCTATCGCCTGTATACAGCGGACGAATCCTTCCAGACGCTGTGCGACAACTACCAGGAGTGCTTCCAGGCGATTGAATACTGGAACCGTTCAAAGGCGGCAAGCGCACCGGATCGGCAGCAGGAGTACGGAGCACTGCTCGATGAGCTTGAAACGGAAATCATGCAATGCTGTGTGGAAAGCCGCGATGCCGGCACCTGAACCGGCCGTGACCCGGGCGGCCTTACCCGAGACGGATACGCGTTCGTTTTTAGGGATTGCGATCGGCATCGCGCTATTGAACAACGATAAAAAGGAGAGGGTCTCATGTTCTACAAATTAACGGCTTTTGTGATCATTGCACTGCTCCTGCTTCCGGGCCTGGCCGCGGCCGGTTCGGTCACCGAAAATGATTTCGTGGCCGAAACGACCCGGGATCTTCTCAACCTCTGCGCGGCTTCGCCCGACGATCCGCTCTACCAGCAGGCCATCAATTTCTGCCACGGCTACCTCATCGGGGCCTACCATTTCCACCAGGCCATGGCGGCCGGCCCCGAGGGCAGGCGGCTCGTCTGCATGCCCGACCCGGAGCCGTCGCGCAACGAGGAAATCGCGCGGCTGGTGAAGTGGGTCCAGGCACATCCGGAATACTTCGACGAGTCCCCGGTGGAAACGGAGTTTCGGTATTTGATGCAAAGGTTCCCATGCGAATAGAAGGCACCTCAAAAATGTCTTTTGGCCCCAGCGCTGTGTTGGGCGCTCGAATTGAATCCTCGAAATACCGGCGTATTCCTCCGGTTCAATTCTCCCGGCCGCCTTGCGCTGAAACCAAAATCCTATTTTTGAGGCGCCTTCTACCATTTGAAAAATGTCTTTTGGCCCCAGCGCTGTGTTGGGCGCTCGAATTGAATCCTCGAAATACCGGCGTATTCCTGCGGTTCGACCCACACGAATTATTCGATCAGGCGGGGAATCCCGCTTTAGCGGGAAAACTCCCGGCCGCCTTGCGCTGAAACCAAAATCCTATTGTTCAAAAAACTTCTGACAGATTTTAAAAGAATTGAAGTCATTGGGAAAGGAGTCGGTGATGAAAAAGATCACAATCATTGTGATACTGGTCGTCGGCCTGGCGCTGGGCGGCTGCTCCAACATGTCGGATACCCAGAAACGCACCGGGGGCGGTGCGGTCATCGGCGCGGGGGCCGGAGCCGCGATCGGAGCGGCGTCGGGCAGCGCGGGCTGGGGGGCGGCCATCGGGGCGGCATCGGGGGCGGCCAGCGGTTATCTGTACGACCGTTACAAGAAATCCGAGGAAGACAGCGACTAGGCGGTCACCAGCGCCACAGGAACGCCAATAAGACCGGATGGCCGGCGGGGGCGATGCCACCGGGCCTGCTGACGATAAAAAATAGCACGAAGGGAACCAGCGCTGAAGCCTCCGTCCGCGATCGGTCATCGTGTTTGCGGTCTGAAAACGCGCACCGGAGATGAGGCTGCCGGTGGGCGCATTCAGGGTATTTAGCCTTAAACGTTGATTTTTGTTTGGCCTTTTTCTAATAAGGGAGAGCAACCATTTCATTCGGTTGTCATGTCTTGGAAACCCCTTTTCAATGCCAACCAAAACGAAGGATCAGAAGGAACGCCATGAAAGATCAACGCATGTGGAAGTCGGACCGGCCGTATCGACCGGTCCAGTCATTGGGCGGGTTGATAGTCATGCTGCTGTGTGCGGCCCTGGTGCAAAGCTGCGCCGTGGGGCCGGACTACGTGAAACCGGAGTACGACCTGCCGGATCTGTGGCAGGCCGAACTGGTGGAGGGCCTCTCGGAAAACCAGGCGCCTCTGTCCACCTGGTGGGAGGTTCTGGACGATCCGATTCTGGACAGCCTGATGGAGCGGGCCGTGGCAGGCAACCTCGATTTGAAGGAAGCCTTCGCGCGGATCAATGAATCCCGGGCCGTCCGCGGCGTCGCCAAAGGGGAGCGCTATCCGGACGTGAACGCTGATGGGGAACTCAGCCGCAGACGCCAGAGCGAGGACTTCGGCGCCCTCAACCAGGACACGGACGGCACCCCCGGCAGCCAGACGGACTGGGTGCGTGCCGGCAACATGAACGCCAACTGGGAAGTCGACCTCTGGGGACGGGTCACCCGCTCGATCCGTTCGGCCGACGCCGAGTTCGTGGCCTCGGTCGAGGACTACCGCGATATCCTCGTCGTCTTGTATGCCGACATCGCCGCCAACTACGTCGAATTGCGCACCCTGCAGGAGCGCATCGTCGTCACCCAGCGCAACGTCGACACCCAGCGCGGCACGCTGGGCATTACCAAGGCACGGTTCAAGGCCGAACTCTCGCCTGAACTCGACGTGCGCCAGGCCGAGCTCAACCTGCACCGCACCGAGAGCGTCATCCCGGCGCTGCGCCAGGGTGTGGCCCGGGCCATTCACCGCCTGGGGGTGCTGATCGGTGAATTCCCGGGCGAGCTCTATGCCGAGTTGACGATGCAGGAGCCCATCCCCCAGCCGCCGCCCGAGGTGCTCATGGGCGTGCCGGCCGAGATCATGCGCCAGCGGCCGGACATCCGGGCCGCCGAGCGGCGTCTGGCGGCCCAGACCGAGCGGATCGGGATCGCCACGGCCGACCTCTACCCCACTTTCTTCCTGCTGGGCGATTTCGGGTACATCGGGGTTCGCAACGATTTTTTTGACAGTGACCGCGAAACTTACTCCTTCGGTCCCACCCTGCGCTGGAACATCTTCGACGGCGGCCGGGTGCGCAACCGGATCATCGCCGAGGACGCTCGCTCCAAGCAGGCCCTGGCGCGCTACGAGAATACGGTGCTCGAGGCGCTGGAGGACGTGGAGAACGCAGCGGTGGAGTACACCGAGGAGACCCAGCGCCGGGAATTCTTGCGCCTGTCGGTGGTGGCGGCCCAGAAGTCGGTGGAGCTGGTCAGCGTGCTCTACAAATCGGGCCTGACCGACTTTCAGAACGTGCTCGACATGGAGCGCTCGCTGGCCGAGCAGGAAGACCGCTATGTGCAGAGCGTGGGCTTTGTCACCCAGAACCTGATTGCGATCTACCGCGCCCTGGGCGGGGGCTGGGATCCGGATCCGCCGCGTCTGGATGCCGAGGTTCAGGATGCGGCCATGCACGGCGAGCCCATTTTTTAGGGCCGCTCAGGCCGCCGGAAAGCGAACCGTCACGATGGCAGCCGGACGGCAGCGGTTTCGCTGACGGACCAAACAAAAGATCAACACAAGACGATTATCAATACAATGCGATTTCAATTTTTATCAGCAAAGGCAGGTATACCCATGAAGCGCTTATTTAGCATTCTAACCGTGCTGCTCGCCACCGGCCTGATCCTGACGGGCTGCGAGGAGAAAACCAAGCCGGAAATCATCCGTCCCGTCAAATTCATCAAGCTGGAAGAGCAAACCGGTTTCGGGGGCAACAAATACCCGGGCCGCGCCGAGGCCTCCACCGAATTGAACCTGGGTTTCGAAGTTTCCGGGACCATCGAGGAGCGGCCGGTGGACAAGGGCGACATGGTCAAACAGGGCCAGCTCCTGGCCGTGCTCGACCTGCGCGACTTTAAAAATGAAATCGCCTTTGCCGTGGCCGAGGCCGACCGCAACCGGGCCTACCGCGCCCGCGTGGCCGAAGCTCTCAAGTCCAATGCCGTGGCCGTCCAGGATCTGGACGACGCCGACGCCCGGCTGGCCCAGTCCCGCGCGGCCGTTCGCATCAAACGCAAGGCCTTCGAGGACGCCCACATCTATGCACCCTTCGACGGCACGGTCTCCTGGACCTACAAGGAAGCCGGCCAGCGCGTGCAGGCCAAGGAAAACGTCCTGCGCCTGCTGGACGTTTCCACCATGGAGTTCACCATCGACATCCCCGAGCAGATCATTGCCAACGTCGACCGCGTCAAGGACGTCGAAATCATCTTCGATGCCTTTCCGAACCGCCCGATCCCGGCGCGCATCAAGGAAATCGGCACCGAAGCCTCGGCCGGCACCCGCACCTTCCCGGTGACCCTGGCGTTCGAACAGCCCGAGGACATCACGGTTCAGACGGGCATGGCCGGGGTGGCCACTGGCGATCCTTCCGACATCCCGGGACGGGGCATTACGGCCGATGAATTCCTCTTGCCCGTGGACGCTTTCTTCAGCCCGGACGGCAAGAAGACCATGGTCTGGGTGCTCGACGAGGAGAGCATGACGGTCAAGGGCCACGAGGTCCAGCGCGGCCGGCTGACGGCCAGGGGGCAGTTCGCCCGGGGGCTTAAGGCCGGCATGCAGGTGGCCACCCACGGCGCGCAGACCCTGCGCGAGGGACAGAAGGTGACGATTGCAACACCGATCCGGCGCAGCGAGGGACTGGATCGCGAATCGCCAACATGATTTCTGATTACCGCCGCACTGTCGCGGTAGTGTAATCTGGAGGAAAACGCCCGCCTTTGGTGGGTGCGAGCAGGGAACTTTGTTTGGGGTTGGGGGACCGGTCACGTTGTTTGACCGGCCCCGGCAGTCAACCCGAGGAGGCGTTATGAGCATTACGGAATATGCCATCAAGAACAAGGCGGTGAGCTACTTCTTCATCGCCATTCTGGCCTTCGGCGGCATCGGGGCCTACTTCGTCCTGGGCCAGCTCGAGGACCCGGTCTTCACCATCAAAAAGGCCACCATCGTGACCTACTACCCCGGCGCCAACGCCTACGAGGTGGAACTCGAGGTGACCGACCGCATCGAAAGGGCCATGCAGGAGATCCCGGACCTCGAACATGCGTGCTCCTATTCGCGGCCCGGCGTCTCGGTCATCAAGATCGACATCCGTCAGCACATCTGGATGGACACCCTGCCGCAAATCTGGGACGAGATCCGCAAAAAGATCCGTGATTTCTATCCCCAGCTGCCCCCGGGCGCCAGCCGACCGGATGTTTCGGACGACTTCAACTTCGTCTACGGCTTCGTCCTCTCGATCACTGGCGACGGGTTCAGCTACGCCGAACTCGAGGAATGGGCCGACGACATCAAGAAGGAGTTCAGCCTGGTTAAGGGGGTGTCGCGGGCCGACCTCTGGGGCCAACAGGACAAGGTCATCTATATCGATATTTCCGAAAAGCAGATGACCGAACGCGGGATCACCCCCGAGGACTTCCAGAACACCCTCGGCCGGCAGAACATGGTGGTGGACGCGGGCTACATCAATGTGGGCGACCGCCGTATGCGGGTCATGCCCACCGGCGAGTTCCGCACCCCGGATCAAATCGGCGAGCTCTTCCTGCACCCCGGCCAGGGACGGCAGTTTAACCAAGCCGTAGCGCCCATCACCGCCGACCTGCAGACCACCCAGACCCAGCGGCCCACCGGCGCGGCAGGCGAACGCCCCGAGGTGGAGATTATCCGCATAAAAGACATTGCTACGGTCAAGCCCGGTTACCTCGAGCCCCAGCAGTGGCAGATGCGAACCGACGGCAAACGCGCCGTGGGCGTCCAGGTGGCGGCCCGCGACGACGACAACGCCGTCAAGGTGGGCGATCGCCTGGACGCCAAGCTCGCCGAAATCGAGGCGCGCATGCCGGTGGGACTCGAAGTCCACAAGGTCGCCTGGCAGGCCCAGTACGTCCGGGAGGCCACCAAGGAGTTTTTCATGAACCTGCTGGGCTCGGTGATCATCGTTCTCCTGGTCCTGACGATCCCCATGGGCTGGCGCATGGGGGTGATCATCGGCACCGGCCTGATCCTGACCATCCTGGGCACCTTCGTGGGCATGACCATCGTGGGCTACCCCTTCCAGCGCATGACCCTGGGGGCCCTGATCATCGCCATGGGCATGATGGTGGACAACTCCATCGTGGTGGCCGACGGGATCCAGGTGCGGATCAACCAGGGCATGGACCGGGTCAAGGCCGCCATCGAGGCGGCCACCAACCCGGCGATGGCGCTGCTGGGCGCCACCCTGATCGCTATCATGGCCTTCTACCCCATCTTCGCCTCCCGGGCGGATGCGGGCGAGTACTGCCGCTCCCTGTTCGTGGTCGTCGCCATGTCGCTTTCCCTGAGCTGGCTCCTGGCCCTGGTCCAGACCCCGCTGCAGTGCCTGGACATGCTGCCCCACTACAAGCCCAAGGAAGGGGAGGATGAGGCCAAAGACCCCTACGACACCAAGTTCTTCCACGCCTACCGCGGGCTGCTGGAGACGGCCATCCGCTTCCGCTGGCCCTTCATGGGCGTCATGGTGGCAATGCTGGTGACCTCGGTCTGGGGCTTCCAGTACGTCAAGCGGGAGTACTTCCCCTATGCCTCGCGCAACCAGATCATGGTGGACTTCTGGTTCGACGAGGGGACACCCATCGAGATCGCCGGCGAACGGATCAAACTGGCCGAGGAATGGCTGATGAACCACAAGGACGTCACCCAGGTGACCAGCTTCCAGGGCAAGGGGCCGCCGCGCCTCTACCTGCCGGTGGACCCGGAATTGCCCCACTACAACAACTACGTCCAGATGACGGTGAACACCCCGACCTTCGACGAGATCAACCCGCTGATCGCGGAGTTCGAACCCTGGATCAAGGAAGCCTATCCCGACATCGTGACGCGGGTGCGCAAGTACGGGGTGGGCCCCAGCGACACCTGGAAGTTCGAGTGGCACATCACCGGGCCGGCCGAGGCCGACGTGGCCTTCCTGCGCGAAATCGGCGAGAAGGCCAAGGCCATCCTGCGCAAGGAGCCGCGCGCCAGGGAGATCAAGACCTCGCTCATGAACCGCCGCGAGCGGATCGTGCCGGTCTACGACCAGCCCCGGGCCCGCTGGGCCGGGATAACCCGCGAGGACATCGCCCACGCCACCAAGCGGGCCTACGACGGCCAGCAGGTGGGGCTCTACCGCGAGGGCGACGACTACTACCCCATCCTCCTGCGCCACGCGCCCGAGGAGCGTTTTGCGGCTGTGGAGAATCTCGAAGTGCTGCAGGTCAAGCCGGCCCAGGCCTCCCTGACCGTGCCCCTGGCCCAGGTCACCAAGGACATCCGCGTGGAGTACGAGGAGCCCTTCATCAACCGATGGGACCGGCGGCGCACCGTCTGCATCCAGGCCACGCCCAAGTGGTGGACGACCTACCCCGACGTGAAAAAGCACGTCTGGCCCGAATTCGAGAAACTCATGGCCACCCTGCCGCCGGGCTACGACATCTTCATGGACGGGGAGGACGAGAGCACCCTGGACAACAACATGTCGATGATCCCGGGAATCCCGCCGGCCATCCTGATCATGCTCTTCACCATGGTGGCGCTCTACAGCGCCTGGCGCCCGATGATCATCATCAGCCTGACCATCCCCTTCTGCTGGATCGGGGTGACCAGCGGCCTGCTGATCGGCAACGCGGCCATGGGCTTCCTGGCCACCCTGGGCGCCATGAGCCTTTCGGGCATGATGATCAAGAACGCCATCGTGCTGCTGGATACGGTGAACCAGTATATCGACGAGGGCATGACGCGGTATGAGGCCATCGTGCGCTCCGGCGTGACCCGCCTGCGGCCGGTCTGTTTGGCGGCGGCCACCACCGTGCTGGCGCTGTTAA
>JASJBQ010000160.1 GCA_030066455.1 Desulfobacterales bacterium | reverse complement strand
CCTCCAAGGCATGGTGCTCGTCGAATTCGACGTGAACCACGTTTTCCTGCTCCATCCGGGCCATCGGATGGGTGGTGATCAGCTTGGTGTGGAAGCACTTGGCCACGTTGGCCAGGTTCTGGAAGACACACTGCACGTCTACCACCATGGCGTCGCAAGCGCCGGTGGTGATGGCCAGTTCCTGCTGCAGGAAGGTGCCGGCAAAAGGCACGCCGTGGCGCTGCAGGATCTCGTTGGCCGTGCAGCAGATCCCGGAGAGCTGAATCCCCTTGGCGCCCTTTTCCTTGGCGTAGTCGATCATCTCCTTGGTCTGGGCCACTTCCACGATCACCTCGGAAAGCACCGGCTCGTGACCGTGGATCACGATGTTGACCATGTCTTCCTTCATGACGCCCAGGTTGGCCTCGGAGACCAGCGGATAGGGCGTGCCGAAAAGGATGTCCTGCAGTTCGGTGGCCAGCATGGAGCCGCCCCAGCCGTCGGCCAGGGCCGCACGGGCCCCCTGCTTCATCAGGTTCTTGTAGTCCTGGTCCACGCCCATGTGGGTGCGGTGCATGATGTCCACGACCTCGCGGTCGATGCTGCGGGGTTTGACCCCCTGCTTGGTCCAGATGTCGTAACGCGGTCCGGGAGCGCGTTTCAGGAATTCCAGCTCGCCCTCGGCTTTGCCCCACTCGGCCAGGGCTTTCTCGGCCACTTCCAGGGCGATCTCATCCTTGTCGCGGTCCTTGACCTCGCCGTCCACTTCCACCGTGGTCTCGACGCCCAGATGGGGGGCCAGTTCGCGCAGTTTGCGCTCGTCCTTGATTTTATAGGCATCCGTCTCCTTGCGCGCCGCGGACAGGAAAACTTCGGCCACGCTGCGGCCGTGGTCCGAGTGGGCCGCGCAGCCGGCGGCGATCATGCGCAGGAAATTACGGGCGGCAACCGTATTGGCCGTGGCGCCGCAAAGCCCTTTGCGCTCGTCGCTGGCTTCGTCGTAGTCCTTGGGCAGGGGCAGACGGCAGGGTCCCATGCCGCACTGTTTGCAGCAGGTGCCCTGGAGCCCGATGTTGCAAGGTTTCATGGTGACCGCCCGGTCGAACACGGTCTCGATACCGAGTTCCTGGGCGCGGGCCAGCATTTGCTGGGTGGCGGCATCGATGCTGGATGCCTTGGGATCAGCCGTTTTGACTTTCTTGGCCTTTTTCTTGATATCTTTTGCTTCTGCCATTGAGGTTCCTCCTCAGCATGAACGGATTATCACTTGATGAACCGTTTCCGATGATTGTTTACCTGCGCTTGTGGACCCAGTTGACGTTGTCGACGAGCTTTTCGACCATGCTTTTCTGGACCGCATCCGGCGTGAGGGTTTTTTCCTGCTTTTCGGCTGCGGCCCGCTCGGCCGCCAGCTTCTCGCGTTCTTTGGCCCGCAGGGCACGCATTTCGTCGATCTCGGTGTCCATTTTGGCTTTAGCTGCCGCGGCCGCCTTGGCCTTGGCTTCGGCATCCGCCTTGGCCTTGGCTTCGGCATCCGCCTTGGCCCTGGCTTCGGCCTCGGCTTTGGCCTTGGCATCCGCTTCGGCCTTGGCCTTGGCATCGGCCTCGGCTTTGGCCTTGGCGGCCGCTTCGGCTTCGGCCTTGGCCGCCGCTTCGGCCGCCGCATCCACCTTGGGCGCTTCCGGCTCAGGGGCCGGCGCGGCTTCCGCCTTGGGAGCCGGCGCGGCCTTGGGCGCCGGAGCCGCCTTGGCCGGTGCCGCCTTCTTGGCCGGAGCGGCCTTCTTGGCCGGCGCCGGGGCGGCTTTCTTTTCCTCTTCGATCTTCAGGTCGGGCTCGGGGGCCAGGGCGGCCAGGTCGATGTCGACATCGTCCAGTTGCTTGGTGACCGCCGCCACATCGGTGGCCACACCGCCGCTGTAGACCAGGTCGATGTATTCCCTGGTCAGGCGGATGGATTCCGGGTGACGCATGACGAGCACGTCCGCGCCTGAGGCCAGATAGCTGACCGCAGCCACGGCCTCCATCATGATCCCGCGTTTTTCGGGATCACCCAGGGTGGGCGCCTCGTCGACGCTCTGCTTGGCCTCTTTGCATTTCCAGACCTCGTTGCCGACATTGTTGATGATCGGCATCTGCAGCTTGTCGTCGCCCTGGTTCAGCGCGGCCATGCGCAGGCGCTCCATGACCGAGTAGGTGTACTCCAGGCCGTACCCCAGACCGCCGGTGGTGGGATCGATAATCACCCGGTCCATGGGCATGCCGAGGTTTTCAAGCAGGATGTTGACCTGTTTGGCAAGATTGACGTCGATGGGGGATGAGGAAATAAGGGAGTGACCGAATCCCATGGCGGCCGCCCCGATCCCCTTGTGGTTCTTGTCTTCCACGGGGCCGAGGATCAGCTGTTCGCCCTGGGTTTCTTCGGCAATTTTCTTGAGGACGTCTTCGTCTTTCTGGGGGTTGGCGGTTCCCCAGACGATCAACGGAACATTGATCGCCGCCAGAACCTTTTTCACGACGGCCGACGCGTCTTCGGGGCTTGCGTCCTGACCGTTGGGGTCGGTGCTTTTCAGCTGCAGCACGATCATCTCGGCCCCGTAATCATCAACACACTTTTTGGCCCAGGCGGCCGGGTCCGAAACCACGTCCTTGAACGGTGCCAACGCGCTTTCGGGCCACTCTTCGGGTTCAGAATCCCAGATTTCCATCGCGATTCTGGGCTTGTGAGGCATCTCTCCTTCGAACTGGTAGAACGGATAGCAGGTTTCGCCACCAACGGTAACCGCGCTGTCTCCCTTACCAAGGGAGATCTCCTTTACGCTGCCGGCATAGGATTCCTTGAAAAATTCGAAGCCCAATTTTACCTCCTTCTCGCTGGGTTGAGCCGATAAACCGAACTTTCCCTCAGCTCTTGGTGAATGGTACCTTTTTTCTTTCTCCTGTGCGTGTCACTATTAATGTCCGGTCTCCTGGCGGAGCCCGCTGCCATCATTAATAATGATCTGTCTGCAGCCCCCCTTTCAATTGTTGGATTTGTGCTTTCTATTCGGTCGCGGCGCGGATGGCTGCGCCCCGTTTTGAGAACGGTGCCCCTCCGTTCGATACACACCGGTCCATGAGATCCGTCATGGCGGAATACCTGCATCTAATTGAATATATAAAAACTTTCGCGCAAGTCGATCGCCTGGGGAACAGGGCCGACAGTAACGTCGAAAGCTTCTGCGGCGGTTTTGCAAAGGCTGGAATGATATGAGCCCGTGGATTTATTGCTCTATCTTTCGCGTGTTTTTTTGTCAATACCTGAATCCGGCAAATCGGGTTTAGTTTGTCGAAATGATTCAGCTATTTGCTTTTGCCGCCGCCAGGCGGGTTTTGAGTTTGGGAAACTGGTCGAGGTCGGTATGCGGCAAAAAGAGCGCCGCGACGTAATGGTCCATGTAGGAGGCCGTTTCCGAGAGCTCGAAATTGGTCATCATGCGGGTTACCGTGACCACATCCTGACGCAGGCGGTTGGTCAGCGACGCCATGCGCGCTCCCAGAAGGGAGGCATTCCCGATATAGGTCACCTTCTGTGGATCGGTTTCGGGCAGGAGTCCAATGGTCATGGCCTTTTCGAGATCCACATAGCTGCCGAAACCGCCGGCCAGATAGATCTGTTCGATATCCGCCATGCCCAGACCCACCTCCTCGAGCAGGGTCAGGCAGCCGCTGTAGATCGCCCCCTTGGCCCGGATCAGGTTTTCGATGTCGATTTCGGTCAACACGATGTCACGGCCCACCTGGGTTTCATCCGCCCAGGCCAGCACGTATTCGTAAACGTTTTCCTTTTGCCGGATGCGCGGGGTGTCCAGATCCCGGTCGAATTTTCCCAGGTTGTTGATCACCCCGGTCTCGAACATGACGGCCACGGTCGTAATCAGACCGGAGCCGCAGATGCCTTTGGGGCGCACGTTGCCGATGGTCAGGATCATGGGCTCAAAGGTCAACGGGTCGATGGAAAAGTCCTCGATGGCCCCCTTGGCGGCCCGCATGCCGAATTCGATGTTGCCGCCTTCAAGCGCGGGGCCGGCCGAGCAGGCCGCACAGGCCATCCAATCCTTGTTGCCCACCACGATCTCGGCATTGGTGCCGATGTCCATGAAAAGGGTCAGCTTGTCGGTGCGGTACATGCCCGAGCCCATCACGCCGGCCACGATGTCCCCCCCGACGTAGCTGGACACCTGGGGATAGACCAGGGCGGCGGCGTGCTCGCCAAGATCCAATCCAAGACCCACCGCGTCCAGCGGCGGATAGATGTTGCTGGCCGGGACATAGGGCGAGCGCCGAATGTGGCGCGGGTCGACCCTGAGAAAGAGCTGGGTCATGGTGGTGTTGCCGGCGATCGTGATGGCGTTGACGTCGTCCACGTCGACACCGGCGCGTTTGACGATCTTGGCGATGATGGTGTTCATCGTCTCCGTGACCACGGCATGCAGTTTGTCGAGACCGCCCGGCTTCTCGGCCGCCATGATCCGCGTGATGACATCCTCGCCGTAGCTGATCTGGGCGTTGAAATCGCCGCTTTCGGCCAACACCTCACCGCTGATCAGGTCGATCAGCTGACCATAGACCGTGGTCGTGCCGATATCCATGGCGATGGCGTAGTTGCGGTCGGTGGTGTCGCCCGGCTGGATGTTGATGATATGGGTCTTGCGTCCCGGCTGCACCGGCCGCGCCAGGGTGGCCGTCACCCGGAAATTATCCGCCCGCAGCGCCTCGGGCAATTTGCGGATGACCGCCATCTGGACCACCAGCCGGTGTTCGTCGTGGTTCATGGTCAGGAAATTGACCAGGCGGGAGGCGTCGGGCTGGTTGTCGGTGGCGCTGGGTTCGGGAAGTTCCAGCAAAACCTCTTCCACGGGCGGCACGAAAAGCCCCTCCTCCTTAAGGCTATCAAAATCGGGCTGGTGGATCCGGGCCGTGCTGCGAGGGGCCGCCTGCCGTTTGAGCACGCTGGCGTCGATGGTGGACTCCACCGGCACGCGGACGGTGACCTCGCCCGTGACCGTGGCCTGGCAGGCCAGCCGGTAGCCTTGCGCCTGATCCTCCGGGCTGATGCGATCGGAGAGCCCGTCGTCCACCTCACCGTTCTCCACCAGGATGCGGCACTTGGCGCAGACCCCGTCACCCCCGCAGGAGGCATTGATGTGCACACCGGCCTCCATGGCCGCCCGGATCAGGCTGTCGCCCGCAGGCACTTCGATCGCTTTTTCGTGGGGAAGAAACGTCACGTGGGGCATAGACTCACTCCTGGGTTGGATGCCATCGGCAACGGCCCGGTGTCATGGGTCGCCGACGGATGGTCGCCGGAATCATTCATTGGGTTTATCGAAGCGACAGCTCAGCGTCAGCATCTCGCCGTCGAAAAAGGACTCGATCTTGTAAGGCAGGGTTTTAAAAAGGCGAATCATGCCCTGATTCTGGGGGGAGGTGTAGGCCATCAGGCCGATGATCCCGTTTTCACGCGCCTGGGTCGCCAGCTTTTCGATGAACAGGCTGCCGAGACCTTTGCCCTGATAGGGTTTGATCACCGAAAAAGCCACTTCGGCCATATTCTTGGCCTCGTCCAGCAGGTATTCCCCGACGGCCACGACCTTGCCGAATCCGAACTCGCCCGTCAGCGCCACGAGGGTCAGGTCCTTCACGTAGTCGATCTGCGAGACCCCTTCCACCTCCTTGCGCATGAAGCTGTTCTTTTCGTGGAAAAAACGCGAGATCACGTCTTCCTTGTCGAGATTGTAGTAGTGTTCCTGAATGCGCCGCTCGTCCACCGGCTTGGCCGGGCGGATGGTCACGGATTCGCCGTCGATCCCGATGGTTTCCTCCAGCTCGACGGGATAGACCCCCTGCAGGGACTCGTTCAGGGTGCGCTCGGCGGTGAGGAGCCCGATCTCCTTGGCCTGCTGGAAGAGCTCGTCACGGAAATCCGGGTGGGCGATGCTGATCATGGCCATGGCCCGCTCCTGGAGGCTTTTGCCGAAAAGGTTCACGGCCCCGTACTCCGTCACCACGTAATGGACGTCGCCCCGGGGCACGACCACCGAATGGTCTTCCAGTTTGGGGATGATACGGCTCTTGTCCCCGCCCCGGTTGGTGGCCGTCAGCATGAGGATGGCCTTGCCGTCCTCGGCGGCCGCCGCGCCGCGCATAAAGTCGAGCAGACCCGTGATGCCTGAAAAATGGTTGTAGGGCAGCGCGTCGGCAGCGACCTGTCCGGTCAGGTCCATGGCCATGGCCACGTTGAGCGACACCATGCGGTGGTGCTGGGAAATAATACCGGTGTTATTGACATAGTCGGAGGGGAAAAATTCAATCCCCGGGTTGTCGTCCAGAAATTCGTAGAGTGCGGCCGATCCGATGGCCGTACTGGCCACGAGTTTGCCTTCGTTGAGCCTTTTGCGCTGGTTGTTGATGACGCCCTTGGAAACGAGATGCATGATCGTGTCGGTGACAAACTGCGAGTGGATCCCGAGATCGTTTTTTTCTGACAGCGCCAAGGCGGTGGCCTGCCCGGTGGTTCCCGGGCTGATCTGCAGGGTCGAGCCGTCGTCAATCAGCCGGGCCATGAAGCGGCCGATCCGGTTGGCTCGCTCGCTGTCCGGCGGCTCGGGAACCGTGATCAGCGGCTCCTCGTGCTCGACGATGACATCCGCCTGGTTGACGTGGATGAAGCTGTGCCCCAGGACCCTCGGCATCCGTTGGTTGACCTGCACGATGAGCATGTCGGCGACCTGGGCGGCCGCCAGCGAGATGTCCACCGAGACGCCCAGGCTCATCCAGCCGAAGTCGTCGGGCGGCGCGGCCTGAACGATGGCCACATGAATCGGGAGTTTGCGGCTTTTGAACAGGCGCGGGATGGCCGACTGGTTCATGGGCGTGATAAAGCGCTTGTTGCGGGCAATGGTTTGCGGCCGCCCCGAACCCAGGTAAAGGGAACGAATGTTGAGGCTCTGATCCTGACTTTTTTCGGCGATCTGCGTCAGAGGGGTGGTCTCCAGCGACATCAGGCGCACCACCTCCAGGCCGGTCAGGGTGCGCGCGTGACCGGCCAGCACCCGCACCAGGGCCTGGGGCTCACCACAGGCCGAGCCGATGAAGACCCGCTGGCCGGAACGTATCCGTTTAATCGCCTGTTCGGGGGTTTGGCGAATTTCCACATACCGATCGGCCCAATACTGCGTGGATTTCATAGCGGATCCTCCTGATAGAGGGTTGCGTGTGCACGCAGGCCGATGCCCCGTAAAAATCCCCGGGCGAAGATTGCCCCTCAGGCATGCGGCCGCTAAACGGCGGCGGCGCGCTGTGTGCGCATTCTCTCGTAACCCATAGATGGGCAATAAGCAAGACTTCGCAGGCTTCGCGCCGCGGTTCCCCTGCCGCCTTTGGCCCCCCGCCGTTGGTATCGGAAACCCACCATCCCGCCGCGTGAGGCCTCGCCGGACGGCACGGCCGACAAACGACCGGAAGCATCGATGACAGGTTGCGCTTGACCCCGCGGGCCGGCTTCGCTATCCAGATTGTGCCCGGCCGGCAACGACAGCCCGCCGAGGACAAACCGGAACGCAATCGCGCCGCTGGGCGGTCCGTCCACAGCCCAACGCGCGGCGCTTCCCCTATGATTGGCAGCCGGGGACGCTGAGCCGGCGAGAGCCGGTCGGCATTGCCACTACCGACGGCACGAAGGCCGCACGGCCAGGATCCGCTTGATCATGTTCAAGTTCATTCACACCGCCGATATCCACCTGGACAGCCCGCTGCATCGATTGGAATATTACGAAGGGGCGCCGGTGGAGGAAATCCGCCAGGCAACCAGACGGGCTTTCGAGAACCTGATCGAAACGGCCCTCGGAGAATCCGTGGATTTCCTTCTGATCGCCGGCGACCTGTTCGACGGCGACTGGCGAGACTACAACACCGGCCTTTATTTCGTCTCCCAGATGCAGCGTCTCAAGGCCGCGGACATTCGCGTGTACATTGTTTCGGGCAACCACGACGCGGCCGGCCGCATGACCAGGAGCCTGCCGTTTCCTGAAAACGTCCATGTTTTCTCGCCCCGCCAGCCCGGCACCCAAAAACACGAGCGAACAGGGGTTGCCATCCATGGGCAAAGCTTTGCCAACGCCGCCGTTATGGACAATCTCGCCTGTAATTACCCTGAACCGGTGCCAGGATATTTCAACATCGGACTCCTGCACACCAGCCTCAACGGCCGGGAGGGGCACGAGAACTACGCCCCCTGCTCGCTGGAGGATCTACAGAACCGGGGCTATGACTATTGGGCCCTGGGCCATGTCCACCAGCTTGAAATGGTTGCCAGTGATCCCCCCACGGTCTTCCCGGGTTGCATCCAGGGTCGCAACATTCGGGAAACCGGCGTCAAAGGCAGCGTCCTGGTCGTCGTCGACGAAAACCGAACGCCCGAGGTCACGCCTTGCCCGCACGCGGTCATCCGCTGGGAGCGCCTGGAGGTCGATCTGAAACACGCCGCGACGCTCGAGGCCGCTTTGGATGCTTTCAAAGATACCCTGGCCGCCCTGCTCGACCGAAGTGCGTCCTGGCCATTCATCGTCAGGGCGACCTTCAACGGGCAAACCCCGGCCCATGCCGCCGTCGTGGGTGACCTCGACTATTGGAAGGAAGCCGTTCGGTCAATCGCGGTAGCCAACTATGGCGAACGCGTATGGGTCGAGAAAGTCATCGTCAGCACCACTGCGCCGCCAAAAAGCGAAGGTGCGGCTGTCGATCCGGGTCCCCTACGCGAGCTCGATCATCTTGTGGCCGACCTCCAGAGGGACGAAAAACAACTTCGCGCGTTGGCGGGAGAGCTTTCGCCCCTGCTGCAACGAATGCCGGCCGACTACCGCCAGAGCAAAAATGTGCTGAATCAGGACGATACCGATCAATTGCGCCAAATCGTGGGGCAGGCCTATGCCCTGCTCGTAAAGGGCTTGAAACAGGAGAATTCCGGCGCATGAAGATCGACCAGTTGCGATTTATCGCCTACGGCCCCTTCAGCGATGTCGACCTGGACTTCTCCCGCGATGCGGCGAATTTTCACCTGATCTACGGGCCCAACGAAGCCGGCAAGAGCTCGGCCTTGCGAGGCCTCCGGAGTCTGTTTTTCGGCATTCCGGTCCGCACCCCGGACAGCTTCCGGCACCCCCATCCCAAGCTTCGTATCGGTGCTCGTCTGACCCACAGCGATGGCCGCAGCATAGACTTTGTGAGGCGCAAAGGGCGAAGCAAAACCCTGCGCGGCCCCGACGATCGGGAACTCCTGGATGACAGCGCGCTGGCTCCGTTTCTGGGAGGCATCGACCGCGGCTTTTTCGAGCAGATGTTCGCCATTGGGCACGAGGACCTGGTGCAAGGCGGCGAGGAAATCATATCCGGAGGCGGCAGCGTCGGCCAGGCCCTGTTTGCGGCCGGCGCCGGTCTGGTCCGGCTCCAGGCCCTACGGCAGCGGCTCCAGGCTGACTGCGAAAGCCTTTTCAAACCCAGCGGCAGTCGTCCGCGCATCAATCGCCACCTGTCAGCGCTCAAGGAGGCACGCCAACACCAGAGGGCGGCCCTGTTGCAGGCCAAGACATGGAAAACCCACCACCAGGCTTTGCGTCAAGCCGACGAAAGGCTCGAAGACGTGCAGCAGGAATTGCTCCGGTTGCAACAGGAGTACGGACTCCTGCAACGCATCGGCGAAGCCCTGCCGCTGATGGCGCGTAAAAAGGAAATCGATGCGGCTTTCGCGGCCTATGCCGACGTGCCGCGGCTTGGGGATGATTTCGGGGCCAAACGTCTGCGTGTGGAAAACGAGCATGATATCGCCACCAAAGACTTCAAGCGATCTCAGGAGCGGGTGGACCTCCTCGATGAACAGATTCGCCGCCTGGACGTTCCGGCGCAGTTGATCCAGCACGGCGCCATCGTAGAAGCGCTGCAACACGATCTGGGCATCTTCAAAAAAGCACGAGAGGATCGCCCGGCCCTGGAGGCCCGTATGCGCATCCTTTCCCGGCAGGCAGCAGCCAGCCTGTCAAAAGCGGGAGGCCGTCAACCGGACGAAGATGAAAGGATCGATCTGCCACCGGCGATCGTCGGAGAAATTCAAGAACTGGACAAACGCCATGAGCGCCTGCGCATCCGCATGGAGGCGGCGCAGGAGCGGCGGCGCCAGGTGACAACCGATATCGAGGCCCTCCAGGAGGAACGCCGGGAGCTGACCACGCCCCATGGACTGGACACCCTCAAGGCGGTCCTGCAGACGGCCCAGGAAGCCGGCCCCTTGGAGAAACGGCTGGCCGAAAGCCAAAACGCTATCGCCGAGCAGGAAGCCTCTCTGAACCTGGACCTGCAGCGCCAGACCCTCTGGACGGGAGAATTGGAAGGACTCGACCGCCTGGCCTTCCCGTACAAAGAACGCGTCGACCATTTCGAAGATCGACAAGCAACCCTGGCACGGCGGCTTGAAAACCTGCTGGAAGAAAAACGACGCCAGGAAAAAGAAGTGTCCAATATCGACATCGAACTGACCTCGATGGCAATTGCACCTGATTTGCCCAGCGAAGAAAGCCTTGCCAAGGCCCGCACACTGCGGGACAGGGGCTGGCGCCTCGTTCGACGCCGGCTGGAGGGTCGTGACCCCGCGCCCGAAGAAGAACGGGCATTTGAGGACGACATCCAAGCGAAGAGCAGTTTACCGGACGCCTTTGAGAAAAGCCTGCGCCGAGCCGATCGCATCGTTGACCGTCTACGGAGGGATGCCGAGCAGGTCGGTCGCCAAAGTATGCTTGAAGCGCGTAAAAAATTGATTGCCAAGCGACTACAGGAAATTGAAGCCGCCATCGAGACCGTCCTACAGGCCCAAAGCGCCCTCGAAATCGAGTGGCGCCAGACCTGGACGCCGGCCGGCATCGCCCCCTTGCCACCAGCCGAGATGCGAATCTGGCAGTCCGACATGATTGCCCTGCGGGAGAAGACAGCCGCGCTTCGAACGGCGCAGTACAAGGTGACCCTCTTGCGCACCGAAAAGGAAAATTTTTCTTCCCGGCTGGCCAAAGCCCTGGCTGAAGCCGGCGGGGCGAACGTCGCAGAAGATTCCCTCACCGACCTGATCGCGACGGCCCGATCCTATCTGACCTCGCAGGATGAAATCCTCAACCGGATCGGCGCGATCGATCAGGCGCTTCTCAAACGGCATTACAACCAGAAGGCGCTTGACGCCGACATCGAAGACCTGGAGACCGAGCAGCGTGACTGGCAGGACGCCTGGGGCCAACAGGCCGTCCGCATCGGTCTCGAGCCCGAAACCAGCCCAGCGGCTGGGCTGGCTGTTATCGAGAGCATCCGCGAAGCCAACGTGCAGCGCGACGAAGCTGATGTCCTCCAGAAACGTATTCGCGGCATTGACCGCGATGCCGATGCCTTCCGAAAGCGGGTCGATGACCTTACGGCGCGTCTGGCACCTGAGCTTAAAAATGAGCCCCATGACCGCGCCGCTTTGCTTCTCAACGTCAGGTTGACGGAGGCCCGGGAGACCCAATCGAACCTAAAAAACCTCGAGCGGCAACGGGCTGAGGCCCGCAAGGATATGCAAAACGCCCGCAAGCGCGTGGAGGACGCCCAGACCCTGATGCAATCGCTTTGCCGGGAGGCCAACTGCGAAATACCGGATGCGCTCCCGGACATCGAAAACCGCGCCAAACAGCGTCAACAGCTGGCCGATGAGCGTAAAGACGTCGAAAACCGGTTGCGTCTCCTGAGCGCCGGGGCCACGGTGGAAGAGTTCATGGCTCAGGCCGAGGCGATCGACACGGATCGCATCACACCGGAAATGGAGCGGTTGAAAGCCGTCATCCAATCCCGGGAGCAGGAACGCTCGGACCTGGATCGAACCATCGGGACCGAACGCGCTGAGCTCAAACGTATGGACGGCCGGGCGGTCGCCGCCGAATACGCCGAGAAATCCCAGCGCCTGTTGGCAGACCTTGAAGCGGACGTGGAGCGCTATGCGCGCAACAAGATCGCCTCCCTGCTGCTGACCCGAACAATCGAACGCTACCGGGAAAAACACCAGGGACCACTGATCAAACGTTCCAGCGACCTGTTTGCGTGGATGACGGCGGGGGCGTTCGATGGGGTGCGCGCGGAATATGATGAAAAGGGCAACCCGGTGTTGGTGGGCATTCGTTCTGGCGGAAGTGAACAGGTTACGGTGGCAGGACTAAGCGACGGCACCGCCGACCAGCTCTATCTCGCCCTGCGACTGGCCAGTATCGAACAGTACCTCGACGCCAGCGAGCCCCTGCCCTTCGTGGTGGACGATATTCTGCTGCGCTTCGACGATGAAAGATCGCGGGCCACTTTGAACATTCTGGCGGAGTTGGCCGGCCGGGCCCAGG
>JASJBQ010000019.1 GCA_030066455.1 Desulfobacterales bacterium | reverse complement strand
CGGTCCTCGTAGACGATGCAGCCGTCCTCGCGTACGAAGGGGCAGGACTGCTCTTCGTCGTCGAGCAATTTGAGGGTCAGGATGGGCAGATCGGTTTTCTCCATGATGTGGGGTTCGGTGTAGATCGCCAGGAACTCCTCGGACGCCAACCCCAGCCTGTTTTTGAGGCGAATGATGTCATAGGGCGTGAGGGTGATGTTGATACCCCGGCAGCATTTTGTGAAGCAGGAAACTTCGGGGTGGCATTTGAATTTGAATTGGCTTTTCAGGCCCACGCGGTTCGGGGCGATCTGGGCCATGGCATCTTTTTGTTCGTTGTCGGTCATCGGGTCGGCTAATCCTCCATGTTGATATGCCCGGAATTCGGGAGCCCCTTCATTAGCTGGAAAGTATCCCCAAGTCAAACGCCCCCGCTTCATTTTCCCGGCCGGTACCGGATTGGTCTTGATTTAACCCACCATCATGCTATGAAATTTATTTTCCGATTCAAGGTTGATGCGTTCGTAAAAAGTCTTTTGCCGGACGGTTTCGTAAAAGGTCTGAGATCAAGGCTTGCGAATCCCGAGGAGTGAGGCGTTCTTACGGTACGCCGCAATGACGAGGGATGAAGCGTAACGCCGATATCGGACTTTTTACGAGACCGTCAAGGTTGCAACCGCCGGATTGACGCAAGCGTCAACGCTGCGGCCCCAACCGCGAGGCCTTGATCCCGCTCACGAGCCGAGGGGGTCAGACCCCCAAACCTGCACAGGAGGACGTTGTGGATATCGCCATCACCAAGGCCGCATCACTGAAGCCCAAACCGGACGACAGCAAGCTGGGGTTTGGCACCATCTTCACGGATCACATGTTCAATATGGACTACGACCCCGAGCGGGGCTGGCACAACCCGCGCATCGAACCCTATGGCCCCCTGACGATGGATCCGTCCACCATGGTTCTCCACTACGGGCAGGGTGTCTTCGAAGGCCTCAAGGCCTATCGGACGGCAAGCGGAAATATCCAGCTCTTTCGCCCCCAGGAGAACATGAGGCGTTTGAACAACTCCTGCCGTCTGCTGTGCATCCCCTTGTTCGACGAAGCGTTCATGCTCGACGCCCTGAAAGCCCTGTTGCGGGCCGAGCGCGAATGGGTGCCCGCGGCACCGGAAACCTCGCTCTACATCCGCCCGACCATTCTGGCCATGGATCCTTTTCTGGGGGTAAGGGCCTCGCACACGTACCGCTTCTTCATCATCCTTTCGCCCGTGGGCGCCTATTACGCCGAGGGCTTCAATCCGATCAAAATCATGGTCACCAAGGAGCACGTGCGCGCCGTGCGCGGCGGGGTCGGCGAGGCCAAGACCCTGGGCAACTACGCCGCCAGCCTGCTGGCCGGAGACAAGGCCCACCAGGCCGGCTACACCCAAGTCCTTTGGCTGGACGGTGTCGAGCAGAAAAACATCGAAGAAGTGGGCTCCATGAACATCTTCTTCGTGATCGACGATGAGCTGATCACCCCGGCGCTGAACGGCAGCATCCTGCCTGGCATTACCCGTGATTCGGTCCTGGCGCTCGCGGCGAGCTGGGGGATCCGGGTCTCGCAGCAGCAGATCACCATCGACGACGTCATCCGTGCCCATACGGCCGGCCACCTGCAGGAAATCTTCGGGTCGGGGACGGCAGCGGTGATCTCGCCTGTCGGCGAGCTCTGCTACGGCGAGAAGGTCCTGCAAATCGGCGCAGGCCAGGTGGGTCCCGTGGCCCAAAAGCTTTTCGATGCCATCACCGCGATCCAATATGGAAAAAGCGACGACCCCATGGGGTGGATCGTGCCGCTGTAGCGGCTAGATCAGGCACCGGCCGTCTGCGCCCGGTGCCTGACAACATGTCGTTCATTGGAAACACCTCGGGGTCAAACGCCTTCCGCACCCTGGGTGCAGCCCCCAAAAGACCTGCCCATCCATCGAATCGGGAGTCTCTATGACGCACCGTTACCCTTATCTAAATTCGTTCGAAGCCAAAATGAGGGCCGAAGGCCTGGACGACATGGTGATCGAAACCTTCAAGGGCTATTATCGCAAGGTTGTCGACGGGGCCACCGGCGTCATCCATGACGATGACATTCGCCCGCCTGCCGAGGATGAGGTGGTGGCGGCCGCAGAGCTGGCGCGCTGCCGCGAGGAGGGCCAGCGCGCCATGCCGCTGGCCGTGCGGATTACGCTCAATGGCGGCCTGGGCACCAGTATGGGCCTTCAGGGCCCCAAATCACTTCTGCCGGTGCGGGATTCGATGACCTTTCTCGACATCATTATACGGCAGGCCGAATGCGGCGGCATTCGGCAGGTCTTCATGAACAGTTTCAACACCCATGACGCCACTTTGGAGGCACTGGCGTCCATCCCCCACAATACACCGCCCCTGACGTTTACTCAGAATAAATTTCCCAAAATCGCAAAGGACGATTTCAAGCCGGCGGAATGGTCGCGCGACCCCGCCCTGGAGTGGAATCCTCCGGGCCACGGCGACATTTACACGGCCTTTCAAACCTCCGGGACGCTGGACCGCCTGATCGAGGACGGCTGCCGCTATGCCCTGATCTGCAACTCCGACAACATGGGCGCGACCCTCGACCCCGCGCTGCTGGGATACATGGCGGCCAACGATATCCCGTTCATGATGGAGGTGGCCCGGCGTACACCGGCCGATGCCAAAGGCGGCCACCTGGCCGTCCGCATGGACGGCGGATTAATTCTGCGCGAGTCCGCCCAATTCCCCAAGGGCAGCGACGGCGGCGACATCGATCGTTACGCCTTTTTCAACACCAACAATCTCTGGGTTAATCTGCGGCACATGAAAGCCCTGATCGAAACGCACGGGGTCATCGAACTGCCCTTGATCGTCAACCCCAAGACGCTCGATCCGCGAAAACCCGACAGCCCGCCGGTCTTGCAGCTGGAATCCGCCATGGGCGCCGCCATCGGCCTGTTCGAAGGGGCCCGGGCCGTCCTCGTACCGCGCACCCGGTTTTTCCCGGTAAAAAAATGCAACGACCTGCTCGTGGTGCGCTCCGATTGTTATCTGCTCGACAACCAGTACATGCCGAAAATAAACCCGGACAAAGTTGCCGAGGGCCCGCTGGTCAGTCTGGATCCCGAATTCTACAGCCGTATCGATCAGTTCGAGGCCCGTTTTCCTGAGGGCGTGCCGTCGTTGCTAGCCTGCGAACGACTGACCGTCAGAGGCGACATTCGATTCGAAAAAGCCGTTACCGTCAAGGGCGTGGTCCGCCTGAACAACCCTGGCGCCACCCAGAAGGTGATCGCGGCCGGCAGCCTGTTGAACGCAGACCTGACGCTTTGAGGACAGCCGCCGGGCGATGGGCGTCAGCGCCCGGCGACCGGGATGGTGGGCCCATGCGGGTGAACGCCTCCGGCGGCTGCCGGCAAAGGCCCAAGATCAGTGGTAGGATTGCCAACGCCCGCCGGACGGTTATTATTCGGTGCGACGCCTGATTTTGTTGGTCGAGATCCGCCGACGGGCGACCACCGGGCGTGCGGTCCTGAAAACGTATAACCATATGGAGACGGCTGAATGCGCAATATCCAAACCTTTCAGGTTTTTCCCTTCATCCCCGAGCCGCTGGCCTTCCTGGAAACCCTGATCCGCAACATGTGGTGGTGCTGGCAGCGGGATGCCATCGAACTCTTCCGCCGTGTCAACCCGAGCCTGTGGAACGAATGCGACGGCAACCCGATTCTTTTCTCTACGCGCGTCCATCAGAATCGCCTTGAAGAATTGGCTCGCGATCCCAGCTTTCTGGCGCACATGCAGCGCGTTCGCGAAAATTTCGACCGCCAGGTGGCCAACCCGCCGGCCTACGCGCCCCCCTATACGTCCGAAGCGACCATTGCCTATTTTTCGATGGAATTCGGCCTGCACGAAAGCGTTCCGCTGTATTCGGGAGGGCTGGGTATCCTGGCGGGGGACCATCTCAAGGCCGCCTCGGACCACAACCTGCCACTGGCGGGTGTCGGGCTTTTCTATCGCCAAGGGTATTTTCGTCAATTTTTAAACGACGATGGGCAGCAGCAGGAAGCCTACCCCGAAAACGACATCTACATGCTGCCGGTGAAGCGGGCCCGGACGGCTTCGGGAGAGGAGATCATGGTCCACGTGAAGGGCCCTGAGGGGCCGATTCACGCTATGGTGTGGGTGGTTGCGGTGGGGTGTATTCCGCTCTACCTGCTGGATACCAATGTGCGCGAGAACAAACCGGAATTGCGCGACATCACCGCACGGCTCTATTCGGGCGGCAGCCGGAGACGCCTGACCCAGGAGCTGCTCCTGGGCATCGGCGGTATGCGGGCGCTGGAAGCCCTTGGACGCGTGCCCTGGGTGGTGCATATGAATGAAGGCCACTCCGCTTTCGCCAGCCTGGAGCGGTTGCGTCACCTGGTGGCAACCCACGGCGTTGATCTCAAAACCGCGCTGGAAATCGTCCCGCGGACCACGGTTTTTACAACCCATACACCGGTCGCCGCCGGTCACGACGATTTTCCCGTGGATCTCGCAGGCCCCTGCCTCGAACCGTTCGCCGAACCCTTGGGAACCGAATTGAAGTCCATTATTGCCTGGGGCCAGCCCAAGGGGGCCGACCCGGACGCGCCGCTCTCGATGTTTATCCTGGGCAAGCGCATGTCGGCCTACTGCAACGGGGTGAGCGCGCTTCACGGCAAGGTCGCCCGCAGGATGTGGCACCATCTCTGGCCGGGAATCAACGAGGACGAGGTGCCGATCACCCATGTGACCAACGGTGTGCATATCGCCACTTGGACGTCGGCCGAAAACACCCTGCTTTTCGAGCGCTATATCGGACCCGATTGGCATTTGGTCAACCGCCAAGCCAGCGCCAGCCAACGGCTGGACGACATCTACGACGAGGAGCTCTGGCGCGCCCATGAAACCAGCCGGGCCCGCCTGATCCGCACCTGCCGGCGCCGGATGGCGAAGCAGTACCGTCAGCGCAACGCCACGGTCAAGGTCATGAAAGCGGTGGAAAACGTCCTCGATCAGGATGTTCTGACCATCGCCTTTGCGCGCCGTTTCGCCACCTACAAGCGTGCCGACTTGCTGCTGAGTGACCCGGAGCGCCTGGAGGCCATGATCAATCACCCCGAGCGGCCGGTTCAGTTTATCTTCGCCGGCAAGGCCCACCCCCAGGACGACGAAGGCAAGGCGCTGATCAAGCGCCTGGTGGCGTTTGGCCGCAACGCCAATATTCAGCATCGCTTCATCTTTATCGAAGATTACGACATGCATCTGGCCCGCCGGCTGATTCAGGGCGCCGACGTATGGCTCAACAACCCGCGCCGTCCGTTCGAGGCCTGCGGCACCTCGGGCATGAAAGCGGCCGTCAACGGGGTGCTCAACCTGAGCGTCCTCGACGGCTGGTGGTGCGAGGGCTACAGCGATGACTGCGGCTGGAGCATCGGCCGGGGAGAAGAGTTCGAGGATTACGAATACCAGGATCGCATCGAGGCCCAGGCACTCTACAACGTGCTTGAAAACGAGGTCATTCCCTGTTTCTACGAACGTGAGAACGGCGGCCTGCCAGTGCGCTGGCTTAAAATGATGAAAGCCTCGATGAAAATGGCCATGCGGGGTTTCAGCGCCCAGCGCATGGTCAACGATTACAATCAGTTCTTTTACCGGGCGGCGGCCGAAAACTATCACCGGCTTTTGGCCGACGATGCCGCCAAGGCGCAACGGATGAGCCGTGACAGCGCGCGCCTGCGCAAGCTGTGGCCTAAAATCGTCATCGATTTCCCGGTCACGCAGGTCGAAAGCCCCCTCAGGGTGGGCGACAATCTCGACATCACCGTCATGGTCCGGCTGGGGGAAATCAAGCCCGAAGAGGTGGAGGTGGAACTTTGCTATGGCCACCCCCGTTCCGTCGACCAACTGGACGTTACTTATCACCAGAAAATGACCGTGACGGAAGAACTCAGCGCGGGACGCTATCTCTACGGCTGCCAACTGCCCTGCAACACCGCCGGCCGCTACGGGTTCACGGCCCGGGTTACGCCCAAAGGCGACATCTGGACCCGCTATTCACCGGGGCTGATCTCCTGGTCATAGCGCGCCGGGGCCGGTTGCTGATAACATCCAATCACGACGTAAGCACCAATCAGGGGGACGCTCATGGCCGCCGTCGACAAGAATCCAACCGTTCTGGTGGTGACACCGGAAGTGACCCACCTGCCAGAGGGCATGGGCAACATGGCCAACCACCTGGCGGCCAAGGCCGGTGGGTTGGCGGATGTTTCCGCCGCCCTGATCCGGGCGCTTTTCGACCAGGGGGCCGACGTGCACGTGGCCATGCCGGACTACCGCGAGATTTTTTCGGCTCACATGTCACCGGTGCTCCGCAAGGAGTTTCACCGTATTCGCGACAAAATGCCCGACGAGCGCATCCACCTGGCCGAGGACCGGGCATTTTTCTACCTCGACACGGTCTATTCCAATTACGAGTCCGACAACATCAAGGCGGCCCTGGCCTTTCAGCGCGAGATCATCAACAATATCCTCCCCCATGTGCGCCCCGACCTGATTCACTGCAACGACTGGATGACCGGACTTATCCCGGCGGCTGCCCGCCAGATGGGTATTCCCTGCCTGTTCACGATTCACAACATCCACACGGTCCGGGTTTTACTCGACTACATCGAAGACCGCGGCATCGATGCGGCCTATTTCTGGCAGCATCTCTTCTACCAGCATATGGCGGTCGCCTACGAGGAAACCCGCCACGCCATCCCGGTGGACTTCCTGGTGAGCGGTGTATTCGCCGCCCACTTCGTCAATACGGTCAGCCCGACCTTTCTCGCCGAAATCGTAGACGGTCGCCACCAATTCGTGGAACCGCCCCTGCAGCAGGAGCTTTCCAATAAATACTGGGCCGAATGCGCCACGGGCATCCTCAACGCCCCGGATCCCTCCTATCAGCCCTGGCGCGACGAGGCGCTGGTGCAGACCTACGGCATCGAGGACCAAGCCGCCGGCAAACAGGCCAATAAACGTCACCTCCAGGACGCCCTAAGGCTCCTGGCGGACGACCGGGCCCCGCTGTTTTTCTGGCCCCACCGGCTCGATCCGGTCCAGAAGGGCTGCCAACTGCTGGCCGAAATCTTATATCGCGTCGTGGCCAAATATTGGGACCGGCACCTGCAGATCGTTTTCGTGGCCAACGGCAAATACAAATCTGTTTTCCAGGATATCGTCTCCTTTCACGGGATCTACGACCGGGTGGCGGTCTGCGACTTCGATGAAGACCTTTCGCGCCAGGCCTATGCGGCGTCGGATTTTATCCTGATGCCGTCATCGTTTGAACCCTGCGGGCTGCCCCAAATGATCGGCCCCCTCTACGGCACGCTGCCCGTGGCCCACAATACCGGGGGCATCCACGACACGGTGACCCACCTCGACGTCGCGAACGACAGCGGCAACGGCTTCTTATTCGAAATCTACGACAGCCAGGGGCTTTTCTGGGCCGTCGACCAGGCCATGGCATTTCACGCCCGTACCGCGGCTGAGCGCGATCACCAGATCCGTCGCATCATGCAGGAAGGCCAGTCCATGTTCAACCACGACGTCACGGCACGTCACTATATCGACCTTTATGAGAAGATGCTCCATCGCCCCCTGATCGTCGATGGCCCCGGGCAGGGTTGAACCCGGCCAAACCTTGTGTACACCAGCGGGATGCTCGCCATGACAGCGACCGAGCGTTACAGCAGCCAGCGCATCCAAAGATTCCTCGCCATCGATCCCTGGCTCAAGCCCTACGCGCATGACCTGGAAGCCCGACAGCGGATGCTGCAGATGCGCCGCGCCGCCCTGGCGGCGCCCGGTGAATCACTTGCAAACGCATCCGACGCTTACCGGTATTTCGGATTGCATCGCACACCGGATGGCTGGTGTTTCCGGGAATGGGCCCCCAATGCCACTGCCGTCTATATAATTGGCGAGATCAACCACTGGGAGGAAGCGGCGCCGTGGCGGCTGGAGCCTGTCGACGGCCGTGAAGGGGTCTGGGAAATCGAAGTACCGGCCGACCATCTGGCCCACGCCATGCTCTACCGACTGCGCATCCATTGGCCCGGCGGTTCGGGCGACCGCATCCCGGCCTACGCGCAACGGGTGGTTCAGGATCCGCAGTCCCTCATTTTCAATGCCCAGGTCTGGCATCCGGACCAGGTTTACGAATGGCAGCATGCGGATTTCGCCCCGCCGCCGGACCCGATTCTGATTTACGAAGCCCATGTGGGCATGGCCCAGGAAAAGGAGGGCGTCGGCAGCTACCGCGAATTTACCGACCGGGTCCTGCCCCGGGTGGCCGCGGGCGGCTACAATACGGTTCAGCTGATGGCGGTCCAGGAGCACCCTTACTACGGGTCCTTCGGCTACCAGGTATCGAGTTTTTACGCGGCCTCTTCCCGCTTTGGCACACCGGAGGATCTCAAATATCTCGTAGACCGCGCCCACGGCCTGGGTTTGCGCATCATCATGGATCTGGTCCACTCGCACAGCGTGTCCAACGAAGTGGAGGGATTGAGCCGGTTCGACGGTACCCTGTACCAGTATTTTCACGATGGCCCGCGGGGGCACCACCGTGCCTGGGACTCGCGCTGTTTCGACTACGCCAAGCCTTCCGTGCTCGAATTTCTGCTTTCCAACTGCCGCTACTGGCTGGATGAATACCGCTTCGACGGGTTTCGCTTTGACGGGGTCACCAGCATGCTCTACCGCGATCATGGTCTCGAAAAAGCCTTCACCAGCTACGACGACTATTTCGGGCCCAATGTGGACGAAGACGCCGTGACCTACCTGGCCCTGGCCAACGAGCTGATCCACGCGCACCGGCCCGGAGCGGTGACCGTCGCCGAAGACATGAGCGGCCTGCCCGGGCTGGCCCTGCCTCTGGAAGACGGCGGGGTGGGGTTCGACTACCGTTTCGCCATGGGGGTTCCCGACTACTGGATTCGCCTGACCAAGGACACCCCTGACGAGGCGTGGTCCATGGGGGCCCTGTGGCATGAGCTCACCGACCGGCGCGCCGCGGAAAAATCCATCAGCTACGCCGAATGCCACGACCAGGCGCTGGTGGGTGACAAGACCCTGATCTTCCGCATGGCCGAGGCCGCCATGTATGACCACATGCACCGCGACGACCCGGATCTCACCATCGACCGGGCCGTGGCCCTGCACAAAATGATCCGGCTGCTGACCCTGGCCACCGCCGGGCACGGCTACCTCAATTTCATGGGCAACGAATTCGGACACCCCGAGTGGATCGATTTTCCCCGGGCCGAAAATCAGTGGTCCTACCGCCATGCCCGGCGGCAGTGGCGTCTGGTCGACCAACCGGATCTGAAATACGGCCTGCTGGCGGCCTTCGACCGGGCCATGCTGGCGTTGGTCAGGCGAACCGGGTTCATGCAGACCCCCTGGGCCAATCATCTCTGCGCACACGAGGCCCACAAGTTGCTGGCCCTCGAACGCGGCGGACTGGTCTTTGTGTTTCACTTCGACCCCGTGAATTCGAGACCCGACTACCTCGTCTCTGCCCCGGCCGGCAAATACCGGATGGTCCTGGACACCGACGATGCCGCCTTTGGCGGCCACGGCCGCCTGACACCACAACAGGCGCATTTCACCCTTGACGCTGAAACGGGTGCGGCCCGTTCCGCGGCCAGGCTGAGTCTCTACCTGCCAAGCCGAACGGCGATCGTACTGCTCAAAGAGGATTGATCGGCGGCGGGGGAAGCGTTTTCAGGTGTTGTTCTTGTAGTGCTTGTAGTAGCGCAGGACTTTTTCGACGTAGTCCTGGGTTTCGGCATAGGGCGGAATGCGGCGGTAGCGGTCCACGGCGGTGGGGCCGGCATTGTAGGCCGCCAGCGTCAGGGCCACCTTGCCCTGGTAGCGGTCGAGCAGGGAGCGGAAATAACGCGTGCCCCCCATGATGTTTTGTTTGGGATCAAAGGGGTCCTGGATGTCGAGGCTCTGAAAGTTTTGCGGCATGATCTGCATGAGTCCCCGGGCGCCTTTGCGCGATATGGCCTGGGGGTCAAAACTGGACTCCGCACGGATGATGGCCTTGAGCAGCGAGAAGTCGACGCCGTAGCGCCGGGCGGCGTCCTGGATGAGGCCATCGAACTTTTTGGTTGCGGGGGAGGCCCTGAAACGGGGTCGGCTGCTGCGGATGTAGAGACGATATTCGGCGGAGGCCGGCACATTGGTGAAGTGCAGAACGCCGTTGGCGTCGCGGTACATATAGATATCGGCACCGACCGGCGATGGCGCCAGCGCCAGAAGCACGGTGGCCAGCAGACCCCCAACCGCCAATGCCCACCAATCGAATCCCGATTTTGCTCCCATGATCAGATCCGTCCCGCTATCCGCTATGCGGTCCAATTGCCTTAAACTTTTTTATAATAAAATTTATCCCGGCCATCAAGGGCGGAGACGTTTTTATGCCGTTTACAGCCGTGTGTTGATTATCGGCCGAACTTGCAACAGGCTTATAGTCGACCGGCTTCCAGCGCCGGGACCGGCAGCGGACTCAGCTGATGGGCAGCATGTAGTCGGCCAGACGGCTGGAGGTCTTGCGGAGGTTGTTGCTGAGCAGGATCGTGATGCCCTTGAGCAGTTTGATCCCGATGTGGGAATGCTTGGCCAGCACGAGGTCGAAGGCCGCCTGGGAAAGGATGAACAGCTTGCTCACTTCCCGGGCCTTGATGGTGGCCGAGCGGGGCAGGTTTTCGATGACGGACATCTCGCCGATGGACTGTCCCTTGCGCATGGTGGTGATGACGACGTCGCGATCGGTGCCGCTGGGCTGCTTGATGACGTCCAGGGTGCCGTGAGCGATGAAGCACATGAAGCGTCCGCGATCGAACTCCTCGAAAAGCGTCTCGCCCGGCTGCAGCTCGATCACGTTCATGTGTTTGGCCACAATCTTGACCTCCTCCGCATTCATGCGACTGAAGATGGGAATCCCCATGAAGAACGCGACGATCGTTTTTGACAGATTGGGATCCATGGTCTACATACGCTCCGGAATTCAAGCTGAAAGCCTAACACGGATATGGACAACGATATCAGAAAATCCCTTTAAAACAAAAGCTTTTCTTGGAACGCCAACCCAGCAAAGGAGATGGAGATGGCCCACGCGACACCGACCCGCGCCGACGCCTGGACGCTGCTGAACACATACAACCAGGGCGAGAGCCTTATCCGGCACGCCTTGGCCGTCGAGGGGGTCATGCGCCATATGGCCCGCAAGTACGGGGAAGACGAGGAGCTGTGGGGTATTGTCGGTCTGATCCACGATCTGGACTACGAGCAGTTTCCCGACCAGCACTGCCGCAAGACCGAGGAAATCCTCAGGCAGAACGACTGGCCCGAACCCATCATCCGGGCGGTGATCAGCCACGGCTACGGCATCTGCACGGACGTCGAGCCGGCGTCGACGCTGGAAAAAGTCCTCTTTGCCGTGGATGAGCTCACCGGTCTGGTGGCCACCACGGCCCTGGTGCGACCCTCCAAGAGCGTCATGGATCTCAAGGCCAAGTCGGTGAAGAAGAAGTGGAAAGACAAACGTTTCGCTGCCGGCGTCGACCGCAGCATCATCGAAAAGGGCGCGGCCATGCTGGAGGTGGAGCTGGCCGAGTTGATCAGCGACACGATTGCGGGGATGCGGGAAGTGGCGGACGCCATCGGTCTCAGGGGCACGGCCGCCTGAATCCAGCGGATGCGTATCAGCGGGATATCATTGGATGCAACGCAAGGAACAACGGTTCAAGCTCATCAAAATCGCATGGCTTATGGCCTGCTTCGGCGTCGGTCTCAACTTTTTCGGCCGGGGATCGTTTTCCGGGGAATCCATGGTGGGATTTCTGGGGCTGATGACGATCGTCTGTTTCCCCTCGGGTTATCTGGCGATCTATCTCATCCAGGCGCTGGTCTGGTTTTTTCCGTCCGTGGCCGGAGACGAAATGACCCGGACCTACTATTTCTCACTTTCCCTCTGGGTGTTGATGACCAGCCTGGGCTATTTCCAATGGTTCCTTCTGCTGCCCTGGCTGCTTCGCCGTTTGAGGATCATTAAAACCGGCTAGTGTCCCTTGATCATCGGCATTCTTTGGCCCCGGCCGGTTTTCGCGCGTTTTTTTAATCCTCGAGGGCGCCACGCGACGCCTGCGGTTTTAAAAGCGCTGCGTTTGGATGAACACCGAGCGCAATAAGAACCGGCGTGAAATCCCGCCGAAAGGCGGGAGCCGGAACCAACATCGATCTCTTCTGGATGGGCACCAACGCGTGCGCATCGCGCTCCGGCGCCGTTCGGGTCGCCGACCCCCCGGGACGGATACCAGCCGTGGGGGGTCGGGCAACCGGTGGGTTGTCAGGCGACTTCTTCAAACTCGGCATCCACCACATCGTCGCCGCCCGGGGATCCGCCCGTTGTCCCCGCCCGGGGCCCCCTTGGTGTCTGGCCCTGACCGTGACCACCTTCCGCGGCACCGGCGGCGCCGTAGACCGATTCCGCCAGTCGGTGGGCGATGTGTTTGAGTTCGTCGGACAGGCGGCGGATCTCGGCCGTGTCCTCACCTGCCATTGCTTTTTTCAGGCTGGCAATGGCCGTCTCGGCTTGCTGGCGGGAGCCGGCGTCGATCTTGTCGCCCAATTCGGCCAGGCTCTGGCCGGTCGTGTAAACCAGGGCGTCGGCTTCGTTGCGCGCATCAACCAGCCCTTTTTTGCGCCGGTCCGCGTCCGCGTTCACCTCCGCCTCGCGCACCAGCCGATCGATTTCGGCCGGGTCCAGGCCGCTTGAGGCCGTGATCCGGATGGACTGCTCCTTGCCGGTGGCCACGTCCTTGGCCGCTACGCTAACAATGCCGTTGGCGTCGATATCGAAGGCCACCTCGATCTGGGGGGTTCCCCGCGGTGCCGGGGGGATGCCTGTCAGCTCGAAGCGCCCCAGGGTCTTGTTGTCCGCCGCCATCTCGCGCTCGCCCTGAAGGACGTGCACGCTGACGGCCGGTTGATTGTCCTCGGCCGTCGAGAAAATCTGGCTCTGGCGGGCCGGGATCGTGGTGTTGCGCTCGATCAGACGGGTCATGACGCCCCCCAGGGTTTCGATACCCAGCGAGAGCGGGGTCACGTCCAGCAGGAGAACATCTTTGATGTCACCCTTGAGCACCGCGGCCTGGATTGCTGCGCCCATGGCCACCACTTCGTCCGGATTGACCCCCTTGTGGGGTTCGCGACCGAAGATCCGTTTCACACGCTCCTGAACGGCGGGCATGCGGGTCATCCCGCCCACCAGCACGACCTCGTCGATGGCGCCGGCCTCCAGGCCGGCATCCTTGAGCGCTTGGCGACAGGGGCCTTCCAGCTGGTCCAGCAGGTCGGCCACCAGGGCTTCGAGCTTGGCCCGCGAGATCTTGAGATTCATGTGTTTGGGACCGCTGGCATCGGCCGTGATGAACGGCAGGTTGACCTCGGTGTCCATGGCCGCGGAGAGCTCCATCTTGGCTTTTTCGGCCGCCTCCTTGAGGCGCTGCAGCGCCATCTTGTCGCCGCGGACGTCGATTCCCTGATCCTTTTTGAATTCCTCGGCCAGGTAGTCGATCAGACGCAGGTCGAAATCCTCCCCGCCCAAATGGGTATCGCCGTTGGTGGACTTGACCTCGAAAACACCGTCGCCGATCTCCAGAACGGAGATGTCGAAGGTGCCCCCGCCCAGGTCGAAGACGGCGATTTGGCGGTCTTTCTGGCCTTCGAGTCCGTAGGCCAGGGATGCGGCCGTAGGCTCGTTGATGATGCGCAGCACGTTGAGTCCGGCGATCTTACCGGCATCCTTGGTGGCCTGGCGCTGGCTGTCGTCGAAATAAGCCGGCACGGTGATGACCGCGTCGGTGACTTTCTCCCCCAGATAGTCCTCGGCCGCCTTGCGGATGGCCCCCAGAATAAATGAGGAGACCTCGGCCGGGCTGTAGGCGCGGCCTTCCAGATTGACGCGCACGTCGCCGTTAGCGGCCGCTTCGATACGGAAGGGCAGATTGACCCTGTCCTTCTGTACTTCGGGGGCCTGGAATTTGCGCCCGATAAGCCGCTTGACGCCGAAAACGGTGTTCTCCGGATTGGTGACGGCCTGGCGCTTGGCGATCTGCCCCACCAGGCGCTCGCCCCCGTCGCTGACGGCCACGATGGACGGGGTGGTACGCCCGCCTTCATTGTTGGTGATAACGCGCGGTTCGTCGCCCTCCATGACGGCCACGCAGGAATTGGTGGTTCCCAAATCGATTCCAATAACTTTGCTCATGTTGTCCTCCCGGATTGATGGAAGCAGGGCTGTTCCCCCTGCAATATCATTATTAAAAAATTTTTAATATAATAGTAATGAAATTATATTGGTCAACACGGGAGAGGATAATTCCAGGCCGGTTCGGTGTGGTCGGCGGGTCGGCTCAAGCCTCGGAATGCTGATCTTTCAGGCGACGGGGGGTCGGATAAGAAAGGGGCGCAGGAATCAACCAGATGCCCTGCGCCATCTTTAGCGCGTTTATTTCTTGGGAACGGTGGTCACGAAGGCGCCGAACTGGTTCAGCTCCTCCAGACGGCAACTCCAGACCAGCTGGCCTTCGTGAACGGTGATATCGGGACAGCTGTCGCACATGTCCTGCCGCCCGTCGGGCTCGAAGTTGACCGGCTGGATGATCATCATGCTCTGGACGTGGGCCGGGCGTATGATGCTCTTGGGGTTTTTGACGATGTTCTTGATCAGCCCGAACAGGGTGGGCCACATGCCGCGGCTCAGCAGGGAGCCGGCTGTGGCCGTCAGCTTGCCCTTGGCCGTGCTTTTCGGCGTGGCATAGGCCAGATAGGTCCCGGTAAACAGGTGGGTGAAGGTTTGAATGACTTCCATTACGCGCGGCGTCATGTAGCCCAAGACCTCGCCTTCGTGGACGATCCGGTTGGCCAGCAGCCATTTGAGCGAATCGGGCCGGGCCGTGCCGTTGAGGTAGGCGCAGGGTTCGTACCGGGGGTCGGCCACGCGGATCTGATCCACCGCGTCCTGGGCCATCAGCGGCCGCTCGCCGCCCCATTCCGGATTTTTATAGGTTTCGCCGAAGCTGACCTTCTCGCCGTTGACCACCATGTCGAATTCGCCGGTCAGGTCGGGGGAGCGGAACAGGATGAAGACCATGGTGTGCACGATATCGGCGTGTTGCTGGGACCAGCGCACCATGTCCGGAATTTCGCGGACGGTGCGGTCGGTGATGGTGGCGTTGAACGAGCAGCTGATCCCGCCCGCCTCGGCCAGCATGCGGGCGTAGTGAAGCCGCAGTTCGTTGAGCTCGCGCTCGGTGGTGGCCGTGACCTTGGGGCGCTTCTGGCTGGTGTCGATGTGAAAGGTGAAACCGAATACCCCGGCATCCTTGAGCGCGTTCAGCATGGGTTTGTCCAGGGCCAACGCGTTGGTGTTGACCACCGGCTTCCAGCCCATCTCCCGGATCATGCGCACGGTCTCGACGATGTGCGGATAGACCAGCGGATCCCCCCCGGCGATGCTCATGCAATCGCTCTTGCGCAGACGTTTGAAAACCTCCAGATCGGCGCGGACCTCATCCAGCGTCTTGTGCCCGGGTCCGCTGGGGTCGCGGTAGCAGCCCTCGCAGCGCAGGTTGCAGTCCGTCGTCGGCTCCAGCCAGGAGATCCCGTTGTCGCTGTAGTTCCAGGGAAGGCGATAGTAGTTTAAATGGTTGAGTGTTGCGGACATTAAAATCCTCCAGTTGACATTGGCCCGCTATCCATGCGCCGGCCCGGCGGGGCGTCACAGGTCCACCGCGCCCGGGGTCAAACCTCGGAACGGCAACGAATAGAAGGCCTTATTGTGTTTTTCACGTTGTGAATTCGCTCCCTACCACGGCTTCCAGTGAATGACAACCGGCCGACGGCGTCCGTCGCCGTTTTCGGCCTCGAATTGTTGGGAGCCGGGCCGATCAGGTGCGGGCGGGCAGGAGTCCCTGATAGCGTTCGAGATCGACCGCCAGACCCTGAATGGCATCCCGCCAGAATGCCGGTCGGGTGATATCCTCACCGAGGGTCCGGGCGACCACCACTTCGACCGCAGCGTTGCCCGATGCGGCCAGCAGCGATTCGTAGCGAGGCAGAAATGCCTGACCTTCCCGCCTGAAGCGCGCCACCAGGGTCCGGGCCAGCAGATAGCCGAAGGTGTAGGGAAAGTTATAAAAGGAAAGCCCGCTGATATAGAAGTGTAGTTTGGAGGCCCAGAAATAGGGGTCTTCGCCGCCCACCGCCAGGCAGTCGCCGTAGACCCGCCGCTGGGAAGCCACCATCAGTTCCTTGAAACGCGACACCGCAAGCTCCCCCTGTGCGCGTTCCGCGTAGAAAGCCGACTCGAAATCAAACCGTGTGGTGATGTCCAGCAGGAGAACGGCCATGCCGCTGAGATCCTCGTCGAGCATGGCCAGTTTCCGCTCGTCATCGACGTCGGGACGGGTGTAGAGTCCCTCGGCCAGGACGTGCTCCGCAAAGATGGATGCCGTCTCCGCGAGGGTCATGGGGTAGTTTTGGGACCAGGGGCGCGATCCCGACAGCAGATGGCCGTGCCAGGCGTGACCCGTTTCATGCGCCAGGGTGCTGACATCGCCCAACGTGCCGTTGAAGGTCATATAGACGCGCTGCTCGCCGGTGAGCTTGGAGCGGGTGCAAAAGGCGCCCGGGCGTTTGTGGGGCCGGGCCTCGCTTTCGATCCAGCCGTTTTTTAGCATCCGTCGGAAGTGATCGCCCAGCGCCGGATAGACGTCCGTGAAGGCACGATCCACCAGGCCGACCGCCCGGGACCAGCGCAGCGGCTTTCCGGCGGCCACCGGCAGGGGCGCCTCGCGCTCGAAAAAGGCGATGTCCCGCCGGCCCATGGCCGCCGCTTTAGTCTTCAGAAACGCCCGGGGAAGATCGAGGCTTTCGCGGACGGCGGCGTACATGGCATCCAGGGTCGGCCTGCCAATGCCGGCGGCAAAGAGGGGTTCGTCCAGGAAATGATTCCGCCCCCGGTGCCGGTAGAGGGTCAGCCGGACCCCGGCCATGGCGTTCAGGGCGGCCGCGCACACGTCTTCGATACCCTGCCAGGCCCGGTTGCCGGCCTCGAAAGCCGCGCGGCCCACCTCACGGTCGGGGTGGGCCATCTGGCTGCGCCACTCGGAGATCGGCTTGACCTCGGTCCTGCCGTCCGCCAGGCGCAGGCTGAATTGCAGCTTGCCGCTGAGGCGGTCGTAGAGCCGCCCCCAGGCCTGAATGCCGTCGAGGTTCAGATCGGTGGCCAGACGCTCCATTTCCGGTGCCATTCTGAACCGGCTGCGGGTGCGGATCCTTTCCAGCGCGTAGGCGATGGGTTCGAGGGCCGGGCGCCGGACAAAGCGATCAAAAAACCCGTCATCGGCGGCGCTGAAAGCCCGGAACAATTCGATCTCGATCCGCGCCAGCGCGGCGCGCGTGCGGTTGATGGCCGCCCGTTCGCGGGGGTAGGCTTCCTCGTCGGCGTGGGCGGCCTCCAGACAGGAGACATACGAGGACCAGTGCTCCAGGTGCATCTGGGCATCCTCCAGGGCCAGAACGATCTTCTCCCAGGCGGCCGCCGAGGAAGGTTCCAGATCGGGAGTCTTCCGGGCGGTCGCCGCCGTTTGCCGGATGGCGTCTTTCAGTTCGGCCTTGAAGGCCGTCATCGGCGGCCCGTCGAAATCCGGGAAATAGCCCTCAAGCCGCCACAACCTTTGGTTACCGGCCGTACCCGCGGTCATGCATCACCTCGCTTTGAAGCCGCTCGCAGCTTTTTGGCGTAGGCCGCCGCTCCCATTCCGGCCACGCAACCCTCGCCCACGGCCTTGGCCATCTGCCAAGGCAGGCCGCAGATGTCGCCAGCGGCATAAATGCCGGGAATATTGGTTTCCTGCTGCTTGTTGGTCTGGATATACTTCATGTCGCTGTCCAGGGCCACGCCCAGATTGAGGGCCAGTTCAAGTACGCCCTTGGCACCCAGTTCGATGAATACGCCCTGGACCGCAAGACGGCGGCCGTCGCTCAGGGAGACCGCTTCGACGGCGTCTTCACCGTGAATGGCTTCCACCCGCAGCCCCTCGTGAATCACGGCCCCGGAGGCGTAAACCTCCTCCCGCAGGTTGTCCGCCGCCTCCACCCGCTCGCAGACCAGGTGCACCGAAGCGGCGATCTTGATCAGGGTCAGCGTCCCGTCGGCAGCCGCACTCTCGTTGCCCACCACACAGACGTCCTGGCCCCGGAAGAAATGGCCGTCGCAGTCCACGCAGTAGCTCACCCCGCGGCCCAGAAGCGATTTCTCCCCCCGCACCCCCAAGGTGTTGCGCTTGGAGCCGGTCGCCAAAATGATGCTTCGAGCCTCCAAAACCCGGCCGCTTTCGGTGGTCACCTGGAAAACGTTCGCATCCGGCACGATGCCGATGACGCTTTCCTCCAGAAAATCGGCGCCGAACTGACGCGCCTGTTCGGTGCCGCGTTTGAGCATTTCTTCGCCGGAAATGTTGAAAAGGCTGAAATAGTTTTCGATGTGGGCCGTAAACAGGCTGCTTTTACGCACGCTGCCCAAAAGCAGTACGGATGCCTTGCGCCGGCCGGCATGGACGGCGGCTTGTAAACCGGCCGGCCCCACACCAAGGATGACGACGTCATAGGAATCACGGATGGCCATGGCACCTCCCTTGGGATTGCCTCCGGGTGGGATTGATCCCCTGATCGGCAGCCGCCACCCGAAGGTTTGCTAAAGTAGTCACCGAACGGCCCGCCGGCCAGCCCCCAGGGGGCCGCGGTTGGACATTTGGCGCATTTTGGTTTAGGTCTCTTGCAGCCAGGATCTTTCAACGCGGGGGACGATCGGCGATGCCTTCAGGGGCGGGCGGACGTGAAGAAACTACCTTACACGTGGGGGCAGGATGACAGCGGACGGTTTTAAAGACAAGCAAATCGGTTTCATCGGAGCGGGCAACATGGCGGAAGCCATGATCAAGGGGCTTGCCGGCAGCGGCGGCATCAAGCCGCAGCAAATCGCGGCCTCCGAACCGCTGGCCGCGCGTCGCGCGTTCATGGGAAGCACCTACGGGATCGAAGTCGTTGCCGACAATCGGGAAATGGCGCCCGCCGCCGACATCCTCGTGCTGGCCGTCAAACCCCAAGTGGCGGCCGAAGTCCTTGCTGAATTGGCCCCGTTCACCGGGCCGGACAAACTGGTGATCTCCATCGTGGCCGGCCTGACCACGGACGTCATGCAGAAAGCGCTGGCCAGAGAGACGCGCATCATCCGTACGGTACCCAATACCCCGGTCTTCGTGGGCGAGGGCATGGTGGCCGTGGCCGACGACGGGCCGGCCCTTCCTGAGGACTACGCCCTGGCCGAGGCGTTGTTCAATCCGGTGGCGCGCACCGCCCGGATGCCCGAAAAATTGATGGACGCCGCCCTGGGCGTATCCGGTTCCGGACCGGCCTACGTTTTTGTGATGATCGAGGCCTTGTCCGACGGCGGTGTCAAAATGGGCCTGCCGCGGGCAACCGCTTTGACCCTGGCCGCCCAGACCCTTCTGGGTGCCGCCAAGATGTGTCTCGAATCCGGAAAGCACCCCGGCGAGCTCAAGGACATGGTCACCTCCCCGGCCGGCACCACCATCGCCGCCCTGCACCGTATGGAGGCCGCCGGCGTCCGGGCGGCTTTGATCGCCGCCGTCGAGGCCGCCGCCCGCAGGGCCGAGGAGCTGGGCCGCCTTGTCTAACAACCTGAATCGGCGCCATGCGGATCAGCCTGCCCGAGCAGCGCGAAATCGAGGCCCGGATGGACGTCGGTGATCTGGGGTATTATTTATCAGGTTACGGGGATGCCGCATTCGCCCGGGAGTTCAACCCGGACATTCGCATGACGCGCACCCAGACCATCATGCCGGGCGCCGCATTCTGCGATTTCCGGTTTCACCATGTTGAACATCGGTGAACGCCCCGGGCCGGGGGGCTCAAACAGCCAAACAGGAGATAATGACATGGCACGCTTTTTTCGCATGGTCGTCCACATCGTCGTCATTTTGACCGGTTTCGCCGCCGTCGGGTACTCCAACTTCTGGGACTGGGAGCTTTTGCGGGGTCTTGCGCTGCCGATCGTGTCGACCGGGTTCTTCCTTTACCTGGTCCTGTTTGTGGCCACCGGTGAATATCGGGTTTTTCGATCTTCCGACTAAAGGAACCCCAACCATGAACACCCCGCCCGTACTGGAAATCTTCTCGGACTACGTCTGACCCTGGTGCTATTTCATTACCGGGCGTATTGAAAGACTGCAGCAGGCATACGATCTTCACATCCGCTGGACGGCCTTTCCGCTTCACCCCGAAACCCCGGATGAGGGTCGAACCCTGGAAGACCTGTTCGCCGGCCGGCCCGTCGACATTTCGGCCATGCGGGCCCACCTGCGTCAGACCGCCAACCGGCTGGGGCTGGCTTTCGGCGACCGCCGCATGACCTTCAACAGCCGCCGTGCCCAGGAGCTGGGCAAATGGGCCGAAAGCGAGGGCCGCGGCGAGGCATTTCACCGGGCGGTCTTCCACGCCTATTTTGCCGACGGACTGAATATCGCCCGGGTGCCGGTACTGGAAGCCATCACGGCGGCGATCGGGTTGCCGGCCGGTGAAGTCGAAGGGGTGCTGTCCCGGGGTGACTTCCACGAGGCGGTCGAAGGCGACTGGACGCGTTCGCGCGCCAGGGGCGTCAACGCCGTGCCGACCTTTGTGATCAGCGGCCACCGGCTCGTCGGCGCCCAGCCTTATGCGGCGCTGGCCGTGTTGGTGAGGTCATCCTTGCCAGCTAAACCGCAGGAGAAAAACTTTCCTAATTCCTGAATGCCCTTCCCGAAATGGTAGATTTTGGTTCAGATCAAGGCCGCAGTGTTTTTGAAACCACAGGCGTAGTAATATCTACGCCGAGGATTTCAAAAACGCGAGAACACTGAGCTGGACCAAAAGATGCCTTTTCGGGAAGGGCATTAGAAGAGTTTCAGCTGGACTTGCCGCCCCCGCCGGTCTTTCCCGCCCTCGAAGGCCTGATGGGACAGGAGACGTGATTCGATTTCGGCCACAAAGGGTGACAGATCCTGCTCCCGCCGCTGACCGTAGCGCATGCGGCGACGGCTCCAGCTAAGGTAGAGCTGTTCGCGGGCCCGGGTCATGGCCACGTAGAACAGACGTCGCTCCTCCTCGACATCCCCGTCGTCTGCCGCAGGTCTGAACGGTATCAGCCCGTTTTCACAACCGGTAATGAAGACCACGGGAAACTCGAGCCCCTTGGCCGCGTGCATGGTCAGCAGCGATACCTTTTCAACGCCCTGGTGCAGGCTGTCCGCATCCCGCTGCAAGGCTATCCGAGCCATGAAACGCCCATCGTCCGCCCCGTACGCTTGGGCCAGGTCGATCAGGCGCGCGAGCGTTTCCTCGTAGGTCGCCGCCAGCCGCGGTAAATCCCGGACCGCCGAATGGCGGTCCACGGTCGCAAGCCGTGCGGCCACGTTTTCGCTGGCCTGAAGCCTGCCCCGCAGAACCGCCAGCCCCGCGACGAATTCATGCAGGCGTTGCTGCTGCGCAAAGGTGAGCTTGTCCCCCGGGATGTCGGCGTGGGCGTCGAGGGCCTCTGTGAGCGTCAATCCCCGGGCTTCTTTCCAATCCAGAAACGTGTTGACCAGGGCCTTTTCGAGACCGGGATGCAGGGCATCGGCCGCGTTGGTCAGGTCGCGGCCCGTGCCGGCATGCTGCGCGAGACGATAGAGGGCCAGCAGCTGGGCGATACCCGGCTGCTCCAGCCAGTTGCGGCGGCTGGCCAGCTGGTAGGGGATGCCGGCCTGGGTGAAAACGGCGGCGATGACATCGGCCTGCCGGGCGGTACGGAACAGAACGGCGAAATCGGCGAAACTACGGTCCTCGGCGGCGGTGTCGACTTTGCCCGCGTCGATGGCCAGAAAACCGGTTCCGCCGACCTGGGCCTCGATGATCTTGCCCACCGCCACGGCCTCGGCTTTTTCCGAGGACTGTTCCAGGACCTCGAGCGTGGGGGCGCCCTGTCGGTCCGACACCAGCCGAGCGCCCAGCATGGCGCCACCGCTCTCGTTCGAGCGGTGGCGGATAATCTGCCAGCTGGCCTCCAGAATCGTTTCCGTCGAACGGTAGTTGCGCTCCAGATGGATGACCCCGGCATCCGGAAAATCCTCGACAAAACGATTGAAATAAACCGTGTCCGATCCGCGGAAGCCATAGATGGCCTGATCCGGGTCGCCGATCACGCAGATGTTCCCATGCGGGGGCACCAGGGCCTTCACCAGCCGGTACTGGGCGTGATTGAGGTCCTGGTATTCGTCGAT